>JADLGB010000299.1 GCA_020849535.1 Candidatus Hydrogenedentota bacterium | reverse complement strand
CCCTGTCCATTCTTCAAAGAACATCGGATCGATAGACCTCCTATGCCTAAAAAACGCAACTCTAAACTCGCACTTTGCGCATATTTGCAGGCCCGCGCTGTGCCAAATGGCAAGATCGGTAGGGGCGCAGGATTCTCCACCACAGTCCCGATATCACTTCTTTACTTATCCTTCCAACGCTCCTGTTGAATTGGACCGGCCTCAGCCGCTTGGATTTCCCCCGCCCACGCTGGGGCTTGATCGTGAGGTGCCGCATCCATCCACGGGTTCCGCCTTCGGCTCCACCCGTGGCTACATCCCTGCGCCCTTCCCAGGGCTGCGGATGCGTGTTACCGATGCCCCCGGACGTAGAGCGTGCCTGTCTTGCTTGGCGGCTTGGCGCCTTTGCGAGAGCTCCCGTTGAAGGGTACCGGTGAATGCGCCTCGCCTCATCGTCACAGCCCTCGCATCCTTACCGCCGGGAAGCCCATTCTTCGCGCAAAAAGATGACTTGCCTTACTCCCTCGCCAAAGCGTTGCACATCAGGAGCTTTGTCCGCTACCGCCCGATCGTATGCGAAAGTCCTTCACGATGTTTGCGGTTAGGAACCAGGGTTGGGCGTAGCGGCAGCGAAGCCCTACCCTGGGTATCGGGATGAACATTCTTGCTACCCTGAAAGGGTGGCATAGTCTTCCAGTGGCCAATCTCAAAGACGCGCTTTTCATCTCATTGAACCTTTAGCTATGCATCCCCTTCAGGGAACTCTCGTGCGACGTGATGACCCTGGGTAGTCCCGCCGTGTTGGCGGGCCAACCCAGGGCTCTGAGTACCTAGGCCTTTCAGGCCATTGCGGTGGCTCAACGCCACCGATTCGCACCCATTTCACCCAAGCTCCGTTCACTTTCCATCACAATCGACCTACGGTAGCTCCCCAAGAGAGACGATACCAGCCAGATGTTGTGACGGTAATGCAATGGGCAGATTGAGAACGATTGCCCTGACGGGTGATCGTACCGGTGGCAACACGGAGTTCGCGAATGGTCTTCACCGCGCTGCGTCCGTGTGCAACGCCCCGTGCCTGTTTGATATACTCGGTTCTTTCTTCTCCCCCGTGATAGAACTTGTGTGCCTTGCATGTTCAGGGCGTTTTCCAGGAGTGACTGATGAGCGTTCCGAATACCGAATTGCCGAAGAATTACGCGCCGGAAACCCTTGAGGAAGCGTGGCGTGCGGAGTGGGAGAAGAAAGACATCTACGCGTGGGACCCCACCAAGACCCGCGAGGAAACGTTTGTCGTGGACACGCCGCCGCCGACGGTCAGCGGGTCGCTTCACGTGGGGCACCTCTTCAGCTATTCGCACCAGGACTTTATCGTCCGCTTTCAGCGCATGCGCGGGAAGAACGTTTTCTTTCCCATCGGGTGGGATGACAACGGCCTGCCCACGGAACGGCGCGTGCAGAACTTGTACAACGTGAAGTGCGAACCCCACCTGCATTACGACCCCAACTTCAAGGGCGAGCGGGGCCGCAAGGGAGACCATACTCCCATCAGCCGCCGCAACTTTATCGAGCTGTGCCAGGAAGTCACGCGGCAGGATGAGGAGGCATTCCGTCACCTCTGGAGCCGACTCGGACTTTCGTACGATTGGGGCCAGGAATACGCGACCATCGACGAACATTGCCGGCGCATTTCGCAACTTAGCTTTCTTGAACTTCTCGCGAAGGGGGAGATTCATCAAGCGGAACGCCCTGTCATGTGGGATGTCGATTTTCGCACGGCCATCGCGCAGGCGGAAGTCGAAGACCGCGAACGCCCAGCCGCGTTTCATTTCCTGCGCTTCGGCGTCGAGAGCAGCAATGAACACATCGTAATCGCGACGACCCGTCCCGAGCTGCTGGCCGCATGCGTGGCGGTGCTGGTTCATCCCGACGATGCGCGGTACAAGCACCTCGTGGGCCAGCGCGCCGTCACGCCACTATTCAAGGCGCCGGTCCCGATCATGGCGGATCCGAAGGCCGACCCCGAGAAGGGCACAGGCATCGTGATGGTATGCACCTTCGGCGACCAGACGGACGTCGAATGGGTGCGGCAGTACAGCCTGCCCACGCGCCAGATTCTCGACCGGGATGGCCACCTGATGCCGGTGCGCTTCGGCGCGCCAAACACGGGGCATGCATTCGAGAGCCTTGAGCCGGATGCCGCCAACGAAGCGTACGTGCAGATCCAAGGGCTTTATGCCAAGCAAGCGCAGAAGCGCATTATGGAAATCGCGCACGCCACCGACGGCGTGATCGACCGGCCGAGCCAGGACATCACGCACGCGGTGAAGTTTTTCGAGAAGGGCGACCGCCCGCTAGAACTGATCCCCACGCGCCAGTGGTTCTCGCGCATCCTCGATCACAAGGAAGGGCTCATCGCGCAGGGACGCAAGATCCAGTGGCATCCCAAGCACATGGGCATTCGCTACGAGCACTGGGTGGAAGGACTCAACCAGGATTGGTGCCTCAGCCGCCAGCGCTTCTTCGGCGTGCCCATTCCCGTCTGGTACAAGATCGATGATACGGGCAGGGTGTTGTACGACCAACGGATTGTGCCAAACACCGATGCGCTTCCCATCGATCCGCTCGACGATGTCCCCGAGGGGTACACGCAGGAACAGCGCGATCAATCCGGCGGGTTCACGGGCGACCCGGACGTGCTCGACACGTGGGCGACGAGTTCGCTCACGCCGCAGATTGCCACGCGCTGGCTGTTGGACGGCGAGCGCCACTCGAAGCTGTTCCCGATGGATGTGCGGCCGCAGAGCCACGAGATCATCCGCACCTGGGCCTTCTACACGATCGTCAAGGCCTACCTGCACGAGAATGAAATCCCGTGGCGCAATGTCGTCATCAGTGGATGGATTCTGGATCCCGACCGCAAGAAGATGTCCAAGAGCCAAGGCAATGTGGTCACGCCAGAACCGCTGATCGATCAGTTCGGCGCGGATGCCGTGCGCTACTGGGCGGCCCGCGCGCGCCTCGGCGTGGACACCGCGTACGACGAGCAGGTGTTCAAAGTTGGCAAGCGGCTGTGCACGAAGTTGTTCAACGCCAGCAAATTCGCGATTGGCCGGTTCGAGGGCATCGACGCGGAATTGCTCGGACCCGAGAAGATCGTCACCGAGACCGACCGCGCGGTGATTCAGGAATTGCGCCCAGTCATCACGCGCGCGACCGCCGCGTTTGAGCAGTTTGATTACGCGCAGGCGCTATCGCTGATCGAGGATTTCTTCTGGCGCGTCTTCTGCGACAACTTCCTGGAATTGGCCAAGCCGCGCACCTACGATGAAACGCTGAGCGAGGGACGCTTGTCCGCCGCAGCGGCGTTGAGGCTCGTGCATCGCGCGATCGTGCGGATGCTCGCGCCGTTCCTGCCGTACCTGGCCGAGGAAGTCTGGCACTGGTGCTACAGCGAAGACGCGGGCATGCACGAGTCGGTGCATCGCAGCGCGTGGCCTGCGTTGGAAGAGTTCGCATCGATTCCGCAACCCGCCGTGGCGGAGACTTTCGATGCGACAGTGGCCGTGGTGGAGGCCGTGCGCAAGGCGAAGGCCGAAGCCAATCTCAGCATGAAGGCGCCGGTGCGCCATGTGGCGGTCGCCGCGCGGCCCGAGGTGATGGGCGCTGTCGGGCAGACACGCGACGATGTGATGCGCATGCTGCACATCGAAGCGATAGACGTGACCGAAGGAATTCCTGAGGTTGGGCCCGTGACGGTGACGGTTTCGTTGTAAGCGACATTGCGCATGCATGGAGAGCACAGCCACGCCTGCGGGGTTTCGTCCATTCCTGCCGTCTTTGGTTTGCGCGGAGACTTCCTGAGTTTCAAAAGAATGAGGATTGGCAAATAAAGACACAGGCGAGGGCGCCTGTGCCACACGCGCTTGCCATGCCGTGGGTTCTTCCTTCTTTCGCTTCGCCTCACCTCGCCCCGAGATCCACACGAGTCTAGAAGGTCTGTCAACTGCACTCGGGCTCTAAAGGCAGAGGCGAGGGCGCCTGTGCCACACGCGCTTGCCGTGCCGTGGCCTGTTCTTCTTTTCTTGGGGACTATGGATTGCCCGAAGTATTCAGGAGTTCCGAGGAACTGAAGAAGTGGAGATAGACGTGTGGCATAGGCGCCCTCGCCTGTATCCCATTGGGGGTAAGGGCTCATGCCCCAGCCTTTCTCCACGTGCCGCGGGCAAGCCTGCTTAGTCAAAGCAGCGGCAAGCCGCCGCACTCCAAAACTGGAGTGCCCTTGGAACCCGCTGCCTGGAATCCTGTATCCTCCTGCGAGACCTTTGGGTTGGCTGCAATGGTGAACGTCTGAATGCGAACAAGGGAGGGCTCCGTGATGCGCGAGTCTAGACCAAGTGCGAAACTCGTGGCAGCCGTCCTGACCATTGCCCTTTGTGGACTCTCCCCAGCCGGCGAGCCCGCGGTAGCGCGAGAGCCCGCGCCCGTGATGACGTACCACGGTGCGGACTGGCTGGAGCGTCCCGGGCGGGAACAGGAAGAGCGGCCCGATGAGGTGATTGCCGCGATGGGCCTCAAGGAAGGTGACGTGGCCGTGGACCTCGGGTGCGGCACGGGATATTTCGCGCGGCGCATGGCCAAGGTGGTCGGCCCCACGGGAAAAGTGTACGGGGTGGACATCCAGCCCGAGTTCCTGGATATGATGAAGGACTTGTGCGCAAAGGAAGGCATCACGAACGTGGTGCCCGTCCTGGGCGACGAGGCGGATCCGAAACTGCCCAAGGGCGGAATCGATCGGATCTTGATGGTGGACGTGTACCACGAGTTCCAGCAGCCCGAACCCATGCTGGCTAGAATGCGCGAAAGTCTCAAGCCGGGTGGCAAGATCGCCCTGGTGGAGTACCGATTACTTGGCGACACGGCAAAGCACATCAAGGTGGAGCACCGGATGTCGGTGAAACAGGTCTTGGAGGAGTGGAATCCGGCGGGATTCGAGCTGGTGGACTTGCTGGAATTCCTGCCTTCCCAGCATCTATTCATATTCCAGAAGGATCCGGATCGCGACGCGCAGAAATAGGCGGGCGCGATTCCGGTGTTTATGGCACATATGCGCAGATTTGCGTAACCTCAACACGAAGGAATTCTCCATGCGGTACCGCTTCCTGACTGTGATGCTTGGTCTGGTACTCTTCTTCGCCGTGCTGTGCGCGCCCGCGCAGGCGGAGTATAGACAGATTAGCGAGCCTGGCGCTGACGACCCGATGGCTGTCCAGATATTCCAGCTCGACAACGGCCTGACCGTCTACCTCACCGAGAACCACCAGACACCGCGCTTCTACGCGGAAATCGCCGTGCGCGCGGGAAGCAAGAACGACCCCGCGGAGACGACGGGGTTGGCCCACTACCTGGAGCACCTGTTGTTCAAAGGCACGGAGCGCATCGGCACTCTGGACTTCGCGAAGGAGCAGCCGCATCTGGATCGCATCACGGAGCTGTACGAGGAGCATTTCCGTGAGGAAGACCCGGAGAAGCGCAAGGCCATCTATGCGGAGATCAACAAGGAATCGCAGCAGGCCGCGCAGTACGCCATCCCCAATGAGTTCGACCGGCTCTATCGATCGATGGGCGCGCAGGGATTGAACGCGCACACGTGGCTCGAAGAGACCGTGTACAAGGTGGACCTGCCGTCGAATCGCCTGGAGCAGTGGGCGGCAATCGAGGCCGAGCGCTTTGTCGCTCCAGTCTTCCGGCTCTTCCAGCCGGAACTGGAGATCGTGTACGAAGAGAAGAACCGCTCGATGGACAACAAGAACCGCATCATCACGGAAGCGGTGGACAAGCTCCTCTACAAGAACCATCCCTACGGACAGCAGACCACGCTGGGCGAGGTCGAGCACCTGAAGAAGCCGTCCCTCGCGAACATATACAAGTTCTATCACACGTACTACGTGCCGAATAACATGGCTATCTTCATCTCCGGCGACATTTCGATAGACGAGACGATGCGGCTCATCGACACGCACTTCTCATCCTGGGAGAAGAAGCCTCTGCCGAAGAAAAAGACTTGGAAGGAGAAGCCGCTGAAAGGGGCCGAACGGGTCACGGTGCAGTACGAGGGAGAGGAGTACGTGCTGCTCGCGTTCCGAACCGCGCCCCGGAGCCATAAGGACGCCGAGACCCTGAAAGTAATCGACATGGTCTTGTCAAACAGCGTGGCCGGACTGATCGACTTGAACCTGAACCAGGCGCAGAAAGTGCGCTCGGCGGGGTCTTATCCGCAGTTGAACAATGATTACGGATCCCAGTTCTTCTGGGGAATCCCCAAGGATGGCCAGACCCTGGAAGAAGTGGAGAAGCTGCTCTTGGAGCAAGTGGAGTTGGTGAAAAAGGGAGATTTCGAGGACTGGATCATTCCCGCGATCATCACCGACTTCAAGAAGACCCGCAAGGCAGGACTGGAATCGGATGAATCGCGCGTGAGCTTCATGCGGGAAGCGTACCTGGGCTACGAAGACTGGGATCACGCAGTCGAGGAAATCACGCGACTTGAGAAGATCACCAAGGCCGATGTCGTTCGCGTCGCGAACAAGTACTTTGACAAGGGCTACGTCGCGGGCTACCGAAAGGACGCCCAGCACGAAGTACCGTCCATCGAGAAACCGGCGATCGACGCCATCGCCATCGATCCAACCCGGCAGTCCGAGTTTGCCAAGAGCATTCTGGCCATGCCGGTGAAGCCCATCGAACCTGTCTTTGTCGATCCCGCCAAGGACTATCGCATCGAAGACGACCCCAACGGTATCCGCTACTACCACGTGGCGAACCCCGTCAACGATTTGTTTGCATTGACGTTCACCGTGGAGGTGGGCTCGATCGAAGACAATCGTATCGGCGCGGCGACTCAGCTCCTGGACAAGTCGGGCACCTCGAAGTTCTCGGCGGAGGATTTGAAGAAGGAGTGGTACAAGCTCGGAACAAGTTTCGGCATCGGAGCGGGCGAACACGAAACCAATATCACAATCGCTGGATTGGACGAGAACTTCGAGGCGTCGGTGGCCCTCCTCATGGACCTGCTGAACAATCCCAGCGCAACCCAGGAAACCATGAATGAACTCATCCAAATCATCCTCGTGAACCGGGAGGACGCGAAGAAAGACGCCAACTCCATTCACGCGGCACTGGTCGAATTCAACCGCTACGGCGAGGATTCCGCGTATCGCCGGATGCTGCCGACCGAGGCGGTGAAGAAGCTCTCGATCGAGGAACTCCACGGGATCATCAAGAGCCTGCTGAGATACAAACACACTGTGCAGTACACCGGATCGCTTCCACTGGAACGGGTGAAGGAAGTCATTCGTAAGCAGTACCCGGTCTCCGCGCCTTTGAAGGACACGCCTCCGTACCATCGCAAGACCGTGCGGCGATCCGAACAGCCCGAAATCTATTTCTTCAACAAGGAGATGGCGCAAGCCCAGATCCGGCTGGATTTCGGCAGCGAGGTCTTCGACGAAACGCAGACCGTGCCCATCCAGTTGTTCAACAGTTATTTCGGCGGAGGCATGACCGGGGTCGTCTTCCAGGAATTGCGGGAGGCCCGGGCGCTGGCCTATGCCGCAGGCGCTCGCTACGTCACGGCTGACCGCGCAGGCGACGAAAATGTGATGGTGGGTGCCATGGGGACTCAGGCCGACAAAGGGCCCGAGGCGCTGGCTGCGTTCGTGAGCCTGATGGACGAGATGCCGATGGCGCCCGAGCGCTTTGCCCCCGCCCAAGATTCGCTCATCGAGAATTACCGGACCGGGAAACTGGGCTTCCGCGAGATTGTCGGGACGGTCCGGCTGTGGGAGCGCCTTGGACTACAGATCGACCCCCGCCGCCAGCGGTTCGAGAAGGTTCTTAGCGCCAACGCTGACACTATGTTGACCTTCTACAAGGACAAGGTCCAGGGTAAGACAAAACTGGTATCCATCGTGGGAGACAAAACCAAGATGGACATGGCCAAGATCGCACAGTTTGGGCAGTTGGAGGAGGTCGGCCTGGACCGGCTCTTTGCGGAGTGAGCTCGTCTGTGTAAGTCCGTGCAGGTCCGTGACCGTCCGTGTTGCCTTGCAAAGAGCGCGGAAAGACGCATATAATCACTAGAAGGCTTAAGGCACTGGAAAAGACAACGACAGGACATGCACAACTTGGGCTGTGTATGCCGGTCCTTAAGCTACGAAACAAAGCCGGGGCGCCTTCGGGTCCCTCGGCCGGAGACCTACGAGTATGTTTGGAATGCCTGGCGGCTCTGAGTGGATAATCATCCTTCTGATAGTCCTGATTGTGTTTGGCGCTGGCAAACTGCCTCAGGTGGGACGTTCCTTGGGAACGGCCATCACGGAATTCAAAGAAAGCGTCAAGGGCAAGGACGAGAAGGACGAACCCCTCAGCAAGGGCGGCGACGAGCCTGCTGAACCCAAGAACGTCTGAAACCCCTTGGCTGCGCCAGGATTCGCGGGCACACCACAGGTTAATTCAGGTAGTTCCGGTGGCCGCTGACTGCTCGTGGGTGATTGCCTGTATGGCCTCGCGGGCCGCGCGCCGGACTTCCCGGTCACTATCCCCCAGCTTGATGCGAATGACATCGAGCAGAGGACTGGCGTGCGTACCCAAACGCGCCAGAAGGCGCATCGCGGCCGTTTGAACCTCCGCGCTCTCCCCTGTCAATGTCGATTCGAGGACCGGCATTACCGTGCCGGGGACTTCCCCAAGATTTAACAGCGCCTCCGCCGCGGCCACGCGGACGGGGGCGCTTTCGTCTCTCAGGCATGCCTGCAAGGCCTCCTTCGCCGTGCTGCTCGCCGTGTGAAGCCGTCCCAGGGCTTCGACACCCGCAATGCGCACCGTGGGATCCTCGCTCGTCAGCGATGCCATGATCCGCGAGTCGGCGGCTTCTTGCTGGTCGCCCAGGCGGCCCAAGGTCGACGCGGCCCTCACCTGGCAGCGCTGGCTGCTGTCGTATAGACAATTGGACACGGCGAGTTTGATCGCGGGTGCGATGTCGCCACAGTACGGGGCAAGCCGTGCCAGGGCATCCAACGCGTGGTAACGAACCGCTTCGTCCGGATCGCGCAGGGCGGCCATGATGCGCGGGGCCGAGGAAGCGGACGCCTCCCCGGATGAGGCCAGCAATTCCACCGCCGTGCGGCGCACCTGGGCATCGGGATCGTCCAGGCATTTCGCAACGGAAGAGCCCACATCAAAGCCCTTGGGCTCAATAAGCGCGAGAGCATGCAGGGCGCAGAGCCGGACTTCCGCGCGTTCATCCCGCAATCGCTGCGACAGGGATGCCGCCGACCGCTCCGCCACGTTTCCCACCACGCCAAGCGCCTCGGCGGCATGGGCACGAACCCGGTACTCTTCATCGTCAAGAGCCGAGATGAGCGCGTCGAGAACCGCTTCATCTTGCGGTGCGATCCGGGCAAGCGCTACCGCGGCCGCGGCACGTGCGTCCACTTCGTGATCGTGCAGGAGCTTCAGTAGGGGCGCCAACGCGGCGGATGCGGGGCTTCCCACTTCCGCAAGAGCGTGGGCGGACAGGGCCCTCACTCCCGCATCTGGATCGTCCAAGGCCTGTGTCAACTCCGCAAGCGCCTCCGCGGCGCGGGGGCCGCTGCGCGCCAAGGCGGCCGCAACCCAGTGCCGCACAGCTCTGTAAGGGCTGAAGAGGTGCTTCCGGTAGGAGTCCATGAGCCCCGGGCAGGCGTCGAGGGCCGCGATCCCCAGTTCCGCGAGGACGAAGGCCGCGGTGGAAGCATGTCTGCTGTCGCCCGAATTCAGGAGGGCCTCCAGGCGTGAGGCGGCCGGCGCCGCCGCGGCCCCCAGCGCGGCCAGGGCGCGGGAAGCCGCCATCACATCCATGACGCTGTTGCCGCGTGCCAGGCACTCTACGAGTTCATCGGCTTCCATGCTAGCTCCCCCTTGTGCCCCTGGGTCCACTTATTGGATATCATACTCCTTGAGTTTCCGGTAGAGGGTGCGAAGGCCGATGCCCAACATCTTGGCGCAAGCCTCCTTGTTGTATCCGCACACCTTCATGCTCTCCTCGATGACAATGCGCTCGACTTCGCTCATGGCGACGCCGGTGGGAATCCGGATTTCACTCACTTCGGGCACCGTGCTGCGGCGCAGATGCTCGGGCACGTCGCTGACGTCGAGTAATTTGCCGTGGCGGGCCATAATGACCATGCCTTCCACGATGTTCCGCAGCTCGCGCACGTTTCCCGGCCAATCGTACCGCATGAGCACATCGACCGCGCTGCGCGTAATGCCGTCCACCGTCTTGCCGTGGGTCTTGCAGGCAAGCTGTAGGAAATGGTCCACAAGAAGCGGAATGTCTTCGCGGCGGTGCCTGAGGGCGGGCATGTCCACGATGACGACGCGGAGCCGGTAGTACAGGTCGTCGCGGAAGGCACCCTCGGCAACCATCTTCTCCAGCGGGCGATTGGTCGCGGCAATAAGCCGCACGTCGACTGAGATAGTCCGGGAATCACCGAGCCGCTCGAACTGCTGGCTCTCAAGCACGCGAAGCAGCTTTGACTGAAGGGCGGGCGTCAACTCCGCAACCTCGTCCAGAAAAAGCGTCCCCCCGTCGGCGAGTTTGAAACGGCCCTCCCGCGCCTGGATGGCGCCGGTGAAGGCTCCTGCGACGTGGCCGAACAATTCGCTTTCGACAAGGGCTTCGGGAATGCTGGCACAGTTCAGCTTTACAAAGGCGCGGTCCCGCCGGGTGCTGTTGTTGTGAATGGCCTGTGCCACCAAGTCTTTACCGGTACCGGTCTCTCCCTGGATGAGTACAGTTCCTCTCGTGGGGGCGATTTGACGGACTGCGTCGTACACGCGGGCCATCTGGCGGGACTTGCCAATCAGGCTTCCCAGGCCGTAGCGCTCGTCGAGCCTGCGCCTCAACTCGAGCTGCTCGAACACCAGGCGTTGTCTGCCAAGGCCGCTCTGTATCACGGCTTCGAGCTTGCCCAAGTTTACGGGTTTGGTTTGAAAATCGGCCGCACCCTGGCGCATGGCCTCCGTGGCGCGGGCCACGTCCGGCTCTTCCGTGATGAGGATCACGCAAATCTCCGGGTTGCGTTCCTTGGCCACGGCCATGAGGCGCATGCCGTTGATCCGGTGGGCATTCAGCTCGGTGATGAGAACGTCAATAGGACGTTCGTCCAGCCGGTTATAGGCCTTCTCGCCATCGTCCACGCACTCGACCTGATAACCGTGGTCCGCGAGATACGGCATGATTTCTTTGATGATGGTGGGGTCGCGGTCGACCAGCAGCACGGTGGCTGTCGGAGCATCACCCGGCATTCTCAACTCCTTGAAGAAGCGGAAGTTTAGCAGAGAAAACGAAGGCGTTCAAACGCTTGCGCGGCCTCATGGCGTGTGCTAGAATGCGCCCCTAAACGGGGATTATGCCGCTATGAAGCACATTGTCAAAGCGTTGCTCATGTTGTCGTTGGCGCTGCCGGCCGTAGTATCGGGATGCGCGCGTGCCAAACTCGACACGGCTGGCTTCGCCATGCAGGACACGGTCACCGTCAACAAGCCGTTGGATGAGGCATGGCAGGACACCAAAGCCGTGCTGCGCGAGATGGAACTGGACATCTACACGCGCGACAAACGTGGCGAGTTTGTGGCGTACACCCCTATGAAACGCCACTTCTATGTCGCTACCCCCCACCGGACCCAGCTCACCATCGTGCTGGAGTCCGTTTCCGCCAGTTCGACGTCGGTGACGGTCGAGACCGTCCAACAGGTCTACGGGGTCACCCCTCTGACCTACCCGGACTGGCACGACCGCAAGACCTCCGACAACAAGGAGGCCTTGGCCATCCTGGACGCGTTGAGGGCTCGGTCAAGCTAGCCATCTCCCGAATCCACACCCGAAACCCGAAATCCGGGTTTCGCGAAATACGATTCGCGTTTTAATTGCCTTGTTCAGATACGGTACATGCCTTATTTCCGCTCAATCTTGCATTTTCACTACTTGATCATGATATACTTACCGTAAGGTCACGAATTGGGTACAGGATACCAAATAAACTAAACAATAAAATCAATACAATCTGGCAAATTCTTGCAGGAAGCAAGGCCAGATGCTATAATCCGGTTGAGGGCATCGGGCCCTAGAAAGCGAGACACAATGTTGTCAATGGTTGAGGTTAAATGCCCCCATTGCGGCGTACGCGGCCAGATCCTGCTACCACCTCTGGGCGCGTTGATCGTGGGTCCCTGTCCAAATTGTGACCAGATGGTGGTGGTCTTCTGCGGCAAGGTACTAGCCCTTGATAAGGAAATCATGCTCAAGGGCACCGCCACCGAGAAGCACGAACACCTGATGGGGATTCTGGTGGACTTCCTGGCGAACCGGGTGGCGCGCGTGGTTGAGCAGCTTTCCCCAGACATGGCGGACGGGTTGCGCGACTACGCCCCGGAAGCACAAGACAATGCCCAACCGCCAGCGCCCGAGGCTGAGGTGGGCCAACCCGAACACATGCAGGTTGACCCCCGAATCACGGACACGGAACTGGATGAGTTCGTGCACTCCGAGCTGCCGCGTTTGGACAACAAGGACTACTTCAAGGCTATCTTCGATTAGGGGAAGCTTCGCCGTTCTCTGCGTCACGGATTGGGGGAAAATCAACAAAGTCTTCAGCGGCTAGACCTGTGCTCACTTGTCTTCCCTCACCTGTGACATACGCAGGGGATGCCGATTCGAGCCGGGCGTGGACGTCGCCGATTGAGCTGCGCTCAGGGCTTCACCGCGATCCAGAGCCGGCTCTGGGGGGACAGGTCTACCAGGCGCCCCCGGGCGAAGCCTGCCTCCTGCGTCCATTCCGCAACCTCGCTGAAGGGATAGGTGTCGCCCTCTCCGGTCATCACGAGCATCCGCAGTGCGAACAGGAGGCTGAACGCGGGTCCGCTGCGATCATTGTCGGTCAGGAAGTCCTTGACGATCAGGGTACCCCCGCTGACAAGACTGTCGAAGCACCGGCGGACCAAGTCCCGATTCTTCTCAGGGCCGTAACTGTGGATGATATTGGAGACCAGGATGAGATCGTGGCCGGCACCCAGGGTGTCGATGGTCAGGTCGCCCGCTTGGTAGCCGACGCGCTCCGCGAGTCCCGCGGCATCGACTTGCTCGCGGGCTATAGGCAGCACTTCGGGTCTGTCGAAGATAGTGGCCCGCATGGCCGGATTGGCCTGCAAGAACGTAATGGCGTACGTGCCGGGACCACCGCCTACGTCGAGCATTTTGGTGAAGGGCGAGACGTCGACGGCATCCAGCATTTCGCGGGCACTCATTTTGCCAATGTCGGACATGCCGAGGATGAACGCACGCAACTCTTCGGGGGGACGTTCCGCACCTTGCTCCTTCGCGGGGCATCCCGTCGCCAGGGTTTGGCCCAAGCCGGACCAGTACGGCGCGGTGTTGGCGATGTGCTTGACGATATTGCCTTGATACGCGGGCTTGCCCGGTACCAGACAGACGGCGGCGATCTCGGCGTTGTGGTAGTTGGCGCCGGATTTCAGTACCAGTCCCAAGGCGACAAGACCGTCAAGCAGCATGCGGGTGGTGCGCGCGGGCCACTGAAGTGCACGCGCAACCTGCTCCGCGGTGCGAAGAGTCTCCAAGAGCGCGAAGACATTGGCATCGTTTGCCGCGAACAGGATTTGCGAGTTGACGAAGCCGGTGGCGAGCGTGTTAACTGCGCCGGTCAGGGTGCGAATGTCGGTCATGGCAACATCCCCATGGCAGTAAGGCCAGAGCGCCGCATGTTAATATCATTCATCGATGCTTCCTTCCCACAGGTGCTTGCGCGTCTCCGCAACGATGACCCCGCTGAGCAAGAGCAGGGAGATGAGATTGGGGACAGCCATGAGAGCATTAGCCACGTCCGCAAACGACCACACAGCGGGCACCTCAGCGACTGAGCCGACGAAGACCGCCAGAACCCAGAGGATACGGTAGGGCGTCAAAGAGCGGGGGCCGAAGAGATATTCGCACCCTCGTTCCCCGTAGTAGGACCACCCGAGAATCGTCGAAAACACGAACGTGAACAGGGCGACAGTTAGGATCTCCGGGCCGAAGGAGGACAAGTCCGCAAAGGCCATCTTGGCCAGGTCGATGCCGGTCTTGCCGGAATCCCAGTCGCCGGAATTGACAATGACAAGTCCCGTTATCAGGCAGATGACCACGGTATCCCAGAAAGTGCCCGAGGAGGACACCAGGGCCTGCCGGACGGGATTTCGGGTCTGGGCCGCCGCGGCCACGATAGGCGCGCTGCCCAGCCCGGACTCGTTGGAGAACAGACCGCGAGCCACGCCATAGCGCATGGCCTCCTTGACGCCGGCTCCGGCGAATCCCCCGATGGCCGCTTCTCCGGTGAAGGCATCGCGGAGGATCAGCAGGACGGTGTGGGGAAGCTGGTCAATGTTGAGCAGCAGCAGCACGAGGCATCCTGCAACGTAGAAGATGGCCATAAAGGGCACGAGCGCCTGACACACGCGGGCGATCCAGCGAATGCCGCCGAAGATCGTGATTGCGGTAAAGACGGCCATAGCGAGGCCGGAGGCCCACTTAGGGCATGACATGTCCAGATCGAGCGCTTCGGCAATGGTGTTGGCCTGAACCATATTGCCGATGCCAAAGGCGGCGATGGCAGCGAACGCGGCGAAAAGCATCCCAAGCCACTTCAGGTTGAGGGCCCGCTCGAGCACGTACATGGGACCGCCAACGGTCCGTCCGTCGGCAGTCGTCACGCGATACTTCACCGCCAGCAAAGCCTCGGCATATTTCGTGGCGATGCCGAAGACACCGGTCAGCCACATCCAGAGAACGGCGCCGGGTCCGCCCGCGGCTATCGCCGTCGCGACCCCCGCGAGGTTGCCCGTGCCCACGGTGGCGGCAAGGGCGGTAGTGAGAGCGCCAAAGTGGCTGATATCACCTTCGGCCCCTTCGTGCCGGGTAAGGGAGAGCCGGATGGCCTTGCCTGTGAAGCGCTGGATGAAGCGGAGTCGGAACGTGAGATAGAGGTGGGTTCCGAAGAGGAGGACAAGCATGGGTGCACCCCATACGTAACCGCTGGCGATGTCTAACCAGTCCGTAACGACTTGGCCGAATCTGCTCAAGAGAGCCAAGAATTCCGTCATGACAAATGGTCCCCTCCTCTTGCCACGGTGCGTTGTCCTGACAGGTCCGTTCCAATGGGACTGCGGAAACAAGAAGGGGGTATCGGGGAAGTCTCAAGCGATACCCCCTTGGAATCACGTGAATGCGTGCGCACGGGAAATCAGTTCCCGGCCTTCTCCAATTGCTTGGTCAACTCACGGAAACGGGCGTCCAACTGCTCGATGCGTGACATGGCGGCTTGGAGGCGTTGCCGCTCGGAGCGGTTCTCGGTCATCTCTTGAAGGATCCGAAGTACGGAGCCTTTGCCGGCGGCTTTTGCCTTGGCGGCGCCCCGCGTGCGGCGGCGCGAAGGGGCCATGCCAGCGCGTTTCCGCCAATAGTTGTAATTGCTGTACGAGATGCCGGCCTTGGCTACGGCATCCTTGACCGTCGCCCCAGCGGCAACGCTCTTCGAGATGCCATCTAAAATGGCCTGCACCGCTTCTCGAGACTGGCGTGGCGCGCGCGCCGTCTTCTTAGTACCCTTGCTGGCTTTCGCTCTACGGGGCATGTGAAACCCTCCCAATCGTGTTCGGTGAACGTACACAGTGATAGGGCAACCCAATCCGGCGTTCCCGTGAATAATCCGAATGCCCAATCGGCGTAATGGTAGCCAAACGGCCAATCCAGGGCAAACATCGAGGCTCGACGTGCAGGAGGTGGCCCGGGGAGGTCGCGAGACATTCGAAATTCGTATACAATCCCTCCATTCAATTTGAACTCCCATGGCCCAGCGACCCAAAAGGAATCACGCCATGAATCGACTCTCACGCCGTTCGTTTTTGTCGGCAACCGGGGGAATCCTCGCCACCAGCGCGGCGATGTCCGCGAGTCGCGACGCCTCGGCGGCCCCGTCGGAGCGGGTGCGGCACGCCGTCATCGGTCTGGGTGGGCAGGGTTCATCGCATGCGGCGGCATTCAATGAGGTGCCGGGGTGCGAGGTCGTCGCGGTGTGCGACCTTGATCCGGCGCGCCTGGAGAGGGCCAAAGGCAAGCTCAACAAGACAGGCGAACTGAAGACGTTTACGGACTTCCGGCGTCTCCTGGAGGACACGGAGATCGACACGGTGAGCGTGGCCACGCCGGATCACTGGCACACACCGGTGGCCCTGGCCGCACTGGCGGCGGGTAAGCATGTCTATGTGGAGAAGCCGTGCAGTCACAACGTGCGGGAAGGTGTTCTGCTGGCGGACGCCGCGGCGCGCACAGGCAAGTGCGTGCAGCATGGAACGCAGAGCCGGAGCGGCGTTGGGATTCAAGAGGCCATCCAGTTTCTCCGGAGCGGCGCATTGGGAAAGGTGCGCATGGCCAAGGCGATCAACCACCAATTGCGCGGGCCCATTGGACGCGCGCCCGAGAGCGATCCGCCCGAGGGTGTGGACTACGACCGCTGGCTGGGGCCGGCGCCGGTTCATCGGTTCACCGCGAACCGGTGGCACTACAACTGGCACTGGTTTTGGGATTATGGCACCGGCGACATCGGGAACGATGGCATTCACCAGATCGATGTGGCGCGGTGGGGCCTCGGCGTTGGCTTGCCCAAGGCAGTCATAGCGGCGGGCGGCCAGCTCTTCTACGACGACGACCACGAGACGCCGGACACGCAGGTGGTCACGTACGAGTACGACGAGTGCTATCTGCTGTTTGAGATGCGATTGTGGACCGACTATCCGCTCGAAGGACACGACAATGGCGTCGTCTTCTATGGAGACAAAGGCAAACTCGAAGTGGGCCGCCATGGATGCGACGTGACGTTCATCGAAGGGGAGAAGAAACACATCGGCGAGGGGTCCGACTTCGGCGCGAATGTACGCAACTTCGTGGACTGCGTCAAGGCCAACGACCCGTCCAAGTTGAATGCGCCGATCGCGGAAGGGGCCATCTCCGCGGCGTTGTGTCACCTCGGCAACATCGCCACACGCGTCGGGCGGCGGCTGCATCTCGACGCAGCGAAGATGGAGTGCACAGGCGATGACGAGGCGAACCGCCTTCTGACGCGCGAGTATCGCGCGGGCTATGAACTGCCGGTGGTGCCGTAGCGTCACATGGGGGAGCGCATGGAGGGGGAGCGCAATGCGTGAGATCGAGATCGACCGACATAACGAAGAGGTCAAAAACGTTTGGGAGGCCTATCGCGGCGGCAAGCCGACGCGCGTGCCGCTGATCTTCGGAATCAACCCGCGTTTCACGCTGAATGTGCGGGAGGCGAATCCCGATGGCGTGACGTTTCGCGCGTATCTCGATGACCCGGCGCTGATGCTGGAGCGTCAGTTAAGACACCTCGAGTGGGTGCGCTTTCACGTGCCGCAGGATGCGGAGATGGGCTATCCGAAAGATGGATGGCCCGTGTATGTGGACCTGCAGAACACGTACGAGGCGGCATGGCTCGGCTGTCCCCTGTATTTCGGCGAGGACCAGGTTCCCGATGTATCGCCGCTGCTTGTGGATGACAGGAAGCAGTTACTGTTCGATCGAGGAATCCCCGACCCGTTCACCGGCGGGATTATGCAAAAGAACTGGGACTACTTTGCGTATTTCCAGTCCCAGAAGGACTTTGGGTATACGTACCAAGGCATCCCGCTGGGCGAACTCACCCCCAGCGCGATGGGGACCGACGGCCCTTTCACGATTGCATGCAATGTACGCGGGGCGACTTCATTCCTTGCCGATTGCCTGTGCGATCCGGAGTTTGCGCGGCAATTGCTGGACTTCATCACCGAGGCGACCATCGCGCGCATCACGGCATATCGGCAGCACCTGGGCCTTCCGTTGAAAACACAGGGGTGGGGCTTCGCCGATGACAGCATCCAGTTGATCTCCGAGGAGATGTACAAGGACCTGGTCTTTCCCTATCACCGGCAATTGGTCAACGCCTTTTCGGAGGGCGGACCCAACAGCATCCACTTGTGCGGCAATGCGACGCGGCATTTTCCGTTCCTGAAAGACCACCTGAACATCCAGAGCTTTGATACGGGCTTCCCCGTCGATTTCGCCTGGTTGCGAGAGACCCTTGGGCCTGATGTGGAGGTGTTCGGCGGGCCTTCCGTGCCGTTCCTCCTCAATGCAAGCGTGAAGGAAGTGCGCGTCGAGGTACGCCGGATTCTGACGAGCGGCATCATGGAAGGCGGCCGCTTCACATTGCGGGAGGGCAATAATCTGGCGCCGGGAGTGCCGCTCGAGAATCTCTGGGCGATGTACGAAGAGGTCCGCGAGAGCGGGATGTATCGTTAGTTATCCGGCACGTCCAGGGTGACCGTGCGGTCCAAGACGACGTCTTGCGAATATCCATTCTCGTATTGAATGCGCACGTCGCGTGACGCCGCTGAAAGGCTGGTGAGCGTCAGCTTACCGTTGTCAAGTGCCGCGTCGATGCTGTCGATCCCAAACGCCATACCGCGCTGGCGGTCCACATATACATCGCCCCAGTGATCGCGAACGCGATTGCGCGCTTCGGCGGCCGCGCCGTTGCCCCACGTGAAGATCGTGAAGGGGCCTATCCCCTCCCCCTCGCTCGAGGCCGTGCCGCCGTGCCCGTAGTTCTCCATCGTGAATCCGTAGTCCTCGGGACCGAAGAAAGGATGGACCTTTTCGTAGAGCGCTTTCTGCGTGGGATTCTCGGGACAGTACATCATCACAAACGCGGACTTGAGTGCCGCGATACCGCGCTCGAACAAATGCCGCTCGCCCGTTTCCCGATAGTATTCCATGAACAGTTCGGCGAATAGGCACTCGCGCGAGTCATTCCACTCGCCGTCGCAGTTCATCACGCCAAATCCGCCGAGCGCGGGGATCTGGATGAATGGCGGCTGCCACACCTGCTGCGTCATGCTGAGTTCATCGAGCGTGCGCCGCCCCCAACGGAGGTAGCGGGAATCTTTCGTTGCGCGATAGCATTCGAGCAAGGCTTCAGCCGTCCAGAACATCGAAAAGTTGCACTGCTTATACATGGCGTTGCGTTCGATGCGCTTGCCCAGGTACTCGGGATAGCCCCACGTGCAGCAGGAGAAGTACGTTTCAAAATCCTCCCAACGCCCCGTGGCAGCGCACTCGCGAATGACGGCGTCCATGGCCCGTAAGGCTGGGTCGCGGTACGAGTCCTCGCCGGTGATGGCAGCGAGTTTGAGCAGGAAGGTCACACTCATGCTGGTCTCGGGCGATTGCCGGAACTGGTCCCACGGCGCATCGGTTTCGGGGTGGAGCCATGCGGGGAAAAAGCCGCTGGCCCCCTGCAATGTCACGAGGCGGTCCGCGTAGTTCTTTACATATGCAAGAAGGCGTTCGTCTTTCTCGAACTCCTCATACCAGCGCAACAGCAGCAGACAGGTCCAACTCGCGTCGAGCGTGTGGAACCACTTGTCGGTCACTTCACTCTTCCAAGGCACACGGTTTGAGTTTGTCCAGAACGCCGTGTCCCACGGCTCTGGACGGAGGACCTTTTCGCCATCGACAACGACTTCCTTGTTCGCCGTCCGGTAGACGGAGGGGAACAGGCCATTGCGTTGCGGGGCGGCGAGGGTGAAGCGCTTGATCATTTCGGCACGCTCCATCAGCGCCGGATCATTCGTGCGCGTGGCGAAACGCCGCATGCCCGCGCCGACACGGAGTGTGGAGAACCACGCTTGGTTCCACACGGACAGAAACTCGCGCTGATACCAGACCCCGGGGTAGTTCGGGGACTGGCTTACGTTCACGATGAATGCGGGCGCGCCGAGCTTCTCTCCATTGATGGAGAACTCCTGCCACAGGGCGTCTTTCCACGTGTCAAAGGCCCATGTGTAGGTATGGCGCACGAAGGTGTCCATTGGAACGCGCAGCGGTTCGCCTTTCGCGTGCAGGGGACTCCCCCACTTCTCCCACAACCACTGCGACACGCGGCCCCAAGGATTGACGGGATCGCCCTCATCGCGATAGATCGTCACGTAGAAACCAAGTTGTACGGGGCCCGGGGCAAAAGTCATGCCCGGTTCTTTCTTGTACAGCACGTGCAGTGGCACTGAGGTGCGCGTCATGCCGAGCCAGAGCTTTCGGGCCGGCGCATCCAGGTCCATGAACCAAGGGTTTTGATCGGCCTCACCCGTGGAATTCAGGTCGGGCACAATAACAAGGATGTCGTGGCCGCGCGCAGCAATCAGTGCTGGCGAGCGAAACACGTGTTGCGCGATACAGAAGCCTTCTTCCGGCGTGAGATGTGGGGCCCACCAGAAATCGGGCTCGATCACTATATCAAAGGGGATGGAAAGCTCGTCTTGCTGGACTGTCTCCGCGGGATTCCACTCCATGCCGACGCACGCCCAGCCTTGTCCAGCGTCCAGGATATTCGCCTCCGGCATCTGACCGGCCAGCAAAGGCGTGGTGAATCGCAGCCAATCTTCTCCATGCAGCCGAAGAATGAGAGAACCGTTGCCAGAGGTGAAGGTCATCTCGCCTACAGGCATCGAGGCTACTTCAGCCGTGGCGGAAACGTGCAGCGCGGCAACGAGTGCGGCAATCAGGAGAGTCATTCGCATCCCTTCGATCCTTTCGCGTCTATCCGCCGTTCTTAATGCACGCAACACAAAGACGAATCAGGCCATATTCGATCTCGCCTTCGAGTGCCTCGTATATAGGCTTCAGGCGCTCCGTGCCGAGGTCCTGCGCGCAGGCGCGCACGCGTTCCAGCACGCCATCCGATACCCAGGGAGCGGGACTCGTCCGGCCTTCACTCTCGACATACTTGAGCAAGTAGCCTTCAACTGTCGATGCGGCGAGTTGGAGGCGTTCACTGACTTCTTCGATAGAGCAGCCTTCGGCGAAGAGGGCGGCCGTCTGCCGCTCGCGCTCCACGGCGGACAAACGTCTGCCAAAGGGGCGTTCGCGGTGCTCTCCCGGCCCAATTCCCGCGGCGCCTCCGGACAATCCGTGCTTCTCGCAGTAGTCGCGAATCGCTCCGAGAAAGACCTCGCCGAAGTCGTGCCACTTCTTGTGTCCCACGCCGCTGACTCCCAGGAACTCCCCCATGGTGCGCGGGCGCTTGCGGGCCATGTCGCGCAGCGCGGCATCGGTGAAGACCACGTAGGGAGGCACGCTCCGAGTATCCGCTTGATGTTTGCGAAGGGCGCGTAGGTGCTCGAAAAGCCCTTCATCGACACCTTCCCAGGATTGCGCGGCGGCCTTGCTGACCCTCTTCGGACGCGCGGACGTCCTCGCGAGCGACGGGAGCTTTTCGTCAAGCCCGCGCGCCTTCTGCGTACAGTGGAGCACATGGTACTCCCCCGTCTTTTCGAGATACCCTTGTGATACGAGTTGCTCGATCCAATCGCGCACGGAGCGTTGGTCTTCGCTCGCGAGGCGTCCGTATGAGCCGATCTGGTTGTGCCCTTTCGCAAGCACACGCTCTTCCGTCGACCCGGTGAGCACCAAGGCCGTGTAGGTAGGACCCGCCATGGAACCTAGCTCGTCCACGCAGGTGAGGATCGCGCGCACGACGGCGGGCGAGTTCTCCACCGTATCCAATTCCCCGAGACAGAAGTCACACGCGCCGCAACGCTCTTTCGGATAACGCTCGTCGAAATAGGCGAGGAGTGCCGCGCGCCGGCAGGCGAGGCCGGTGCAGTATCGCTGCATATCCTCCAGCTTCGAGAATGCCGCGTCGGCAGCCTCGACATCCACTTTGGAAAGGATACCTTTCCAGATCATGAAGTCCGCGCCCGAGTAGAAAAGGCGGCACTCGGCCTCCAATCCGTCGCGCCCCGCGCGGCCGCTTTCCTGCTGGTAGTGCTCGATGGATTTGGGCATGCCCGCGTGAATCACATAACGCACGTCCGGTTTGTCGATGCCCATGCCAAAGGCCACCGTGGCGACCATGATATCGGCCTCGTCACGGATGAACGCCTCCTGGTTGTTGCGCCGGTCGTTGTCGGCCATGCCCGCGTGATAGGCCACCGCATGGTGTCCCGCGTCATTGAGGCGCGCGCAAAGCGAATCAACTTCCCTGCGGCTGATGCAGTAGATGATGCCCGACTCTCCGCTGTGGCGGGCGAGCACTTCGTCGATCTGCCGGAAAGAGTCGCGGCGCGGCTCCGCGCGGTAGGTGAGATTGGGGCGATCGAACGATCCCACAAGGACTGAAGGTTCGCGCAGCGCCAGCTCGGTGGCGATGTCGTCTCGCACGTGGCGCGTCGCCGTGGCTGTGTAGGCGTGTACGTGAACGTTGGGGAAGGTATCGCGGAGTCCGCGGAGCTGCCGGTACTCGGGACGGAAATCGTGTCCCCATTGGCTGATGCAGTGCGCTTCGTCCACGACCAGGAACGAGATGTTTGCGGCGCGCAGGTAGGCGAGAAAGCGTTCCTGGACCAGGCGCTCGGGCGACACGTAAAGGATCTTCAAGCGGTCCGAGCGAATCTCCGCGTCCACCGCGCGCCGTTCGGCGTCGCCCATCATGCTGTGAATGCAGGCGGCGCGCACGCCGTTGGCCACAAGCGCGTCCACTTGATCCTTCATGAGCGAGATCAGCGGCGACACCACTACGGCCATACCAGGCAATACCATCGCGGGTGCCTGGAAACACAGGGACTTTCCTCCCCCGGTGGGCAGCACCACGACGGAGTCGCGCCCGTCCATGACGCAGGTCATCGCCTCCTGCTGGAGGGGGCGAAACGAGGTGTAGCCCCAGTATTGTTTCAGGATAGTGGCAATTCGTTCCATGGCGGAATCGGTACTCCCGGGTCGCTACGCATGTATTACGCAATACGGGGAGTCAAGTCAAGGAAGCGTCAATGGACGACGGGAGCGAGCGCGTGGATTGGATCGGACGGATCGGACCGATCGGACGGATCAGTCGGATCGGTCCGATCCGCCCTATCCGTCCGATTGCCTGTGCGGCCTTCAGACCGCGAGACCCGCCGCGTGGCCGGATGCCCATGCCCACTGAAAATTGTAGCCGCCCAGCCATCCGGTCACGTCGACGACCTCGCCGATGAAATACAGACCCGGGACACGCTTGCTCTCCATGGTTTTTGGGGAGAGTTCCGCGGTGTCCACCCCGCCGCGCGTGACCTCTGCCTTGGCGAAGCCTTCCGTGCCGGAAGGAGTGATTCGCCACGCGTGAACTGCTTTCGCGGCTTCCAGCAGGGCCGTGTCCCTCTCTTGGTTTACGGGGCCGCTCCACCCGTGCAACGTGGACCAGCGCTGCGCCAGGCGCCTCGGCAGCAACTCGCCAACGATTGTGCCGGCTTCCGCTTTCGATCCCTTGCGTTTCAGTGCGAGCAGGTGCTCGTCCAGGCGGATCGAGGGCGACATGTCTATCGTGAGCGCGTCGCTGGGCTTCCAATACGAGGAGATCTGGAGAATGGCCGGACCGCTCAGGCCGCGATGCGTGAAGAGCACGTTCTCGCGAAAGGACACGTCGCGGCACGACACGAGGGCGTCGAAGGACACGCCGGAAAGGCCATCGTATCGGGCCAGGTCCTCGCTGCTGAATCGGAGCGGGACCAAGGCCGCTTCAGGTGCGATGACGTTCAGTCCGAACTGCCGCGCGACGCGGTAGCCCAGGTCGGTCGCGCCCAACTTCGGGATCGAGAGACCGCCCGTGGCCACGACCAGCGAGGGCGCGTTCCACACACCCTGATTGCTGGTGACGGTGAAGACCTCCTCCTTTGTGATGGACTCCACGTCGCATCGCGTATGCAACGTGACACCTGTGAATCGGCACTCGGACGTCAGCATCTGGATGATGTCCCGTGCGGTTGTATCGCAGAACAACTGGCCCAACTTCTTCTCGTGGTAAGTGATGCGGTGCTTCTCCAGCATCGCGATGAAATCGGCGGGCGTGTAGCGAGAAAGCGCGGAAGTGCAGAATCGGTGATTCTGTGACACGTAGTTTTCGGGACTCGCGTGAACGTTGGTGAAGTTGCAGCGGCCGCCACCGGAAATCCGGATCTTCTCCCCCACTTCCGCGTTGCGTTCCAGCAGCGCCACACGGCGCCCCCGTCGGCCGGCCGCGATCGCGCACATGAGACCCGCGGCACCCGCGCCGAGTATGATCGCGTCGAAGTCCCTATTCCTATCGCGCGTCAATGCTCTGACCCGCTCGTGCCGCCGCTGGCCTCCCCACGCAAAGGCGCTCGCGGGTGGCGCGTCCCGCGTCGTACGCGCGCGCGAGAAAGCCGCGCACATCCTCAGTTCTGTCCTTTGGGACCACTTCCAGCAGACAAGTTCCTGCGTATAGCTGCCACACAGGCTGAGCCGCGATTCGCTCAAAATCGATGACGCCCTCGCCGGGCAGCCAGTGGCGATCCCTGCGGCCATCCGTGTCGGACAGATGCGTCGTCATCACGCGTTGCCCCCAGCGCGAGAGCAGGGCCACGGGGTCAGCGCCGTACAACCAGTCGTGACTGGAATCGTAACAAAGCCCAAGAGCCGGGCTATCGATCTGATCCAGAATCCAATGGATGTGCTGCTCGCCACGGGTGTTCTCAATCGCGATACGCAGTTCCCGCTCCTCCGCGGCACCCACAATGCGCCGCATGCTGTCAAGTCCATATGCGTTGGGAGGCGCAACGGTGTTGCCTTGCGTTACGTGCATGACCAGCATGGGGACGTTGTGCCGGGCGCAGTCCTCGACCCAGCCGAGGTGCCGATCAACCATGGCGAGCCGTTCGGCAGCGTCGCAGGACCAGAGCGCATTGCAGCCTGCGTACGGCGCATGGAGATTGTCGAGGTGAAGACCCGCGTTGCGTACGATGTCAGGGGCGAGATCGCGCAGACGCTTGCGTTTCTCATCGTCCTCTTCCCACCACAGGGAGGTGGCCTCGAACCCCGCTTCCCGGATCAGCGACATGCGCTCAATAAAGGGTATGGGAACGCCAAACCATGCGAAGAGGCCGAGACGAGGCGCCACGGGACATGCGCTTGCGGCACTACCCATCATAGCGGTACCCGGCGCCATGCACAGTGAGGATGATGCGGGGGTCTTTCGGATCGCGCTCGATTCGCTTGCGCAACTGGGAAATGTGCTGGTCCAAGGTGCGGCTGTTGGGCATGTAATCCACGCCCCAGCATTCGTTGAGCAAGGTGTCGCGATCAACGACGTTGCCACAGTTGCGGTGGAGGAGATCCAGGATCTTCACGTCGCGCAGGCTCAGATCGATGAGGTCATCGCCGCGCCGGGCACGAAGCTGGGCAGGCAACACTTCCAGATCGCCCATCGTGAAAGGCGCGCCCGGCGTCTTCGCGCTCGGCGCCGCGAAACAGCGGCGCGTGACGGCCCGGATGCGGGCCACGACCTCACGCACGCCAAACGGCTTCATGATGTAATCGTCGGCGCCGAGTTCAAGGCCGAGAACCTTGTCCACCTCTTCCGATTTCGCGCTGATGAACACCACCGGAACGGCCGAATCAGACTTGCGTATCTCGCGGCACACATCATACCCATTGACGCCGGGCATCATGATATCCAGGCAGACAAAGTCGGGACCCTGCTGGCGAAAGAGAGTTAATGCCTCGCGCCCATCGCGTGCGGTCAACGTTTCGTATCCTTCGGCCTGTAATATCTCCGCAAGGCCATTGCGGATGTTGACATCGTCTTCGGCAATGAGGACTTTCATGCGGTATCTCCAGCGAGCGGGCAACGCAGTGTGAGGCGGAATCGGGCACCCGGTTCGCCATCCTCGACGATTAGGTCGCCGCCATGCAAGCGCGCCAGTTCACGAGCGATGGTCAGGCCGATGCCCGTTCCGGCGACGCCGTCGGTCAGGCCGTTGCTGATTCGATAGAACGGTTGAAAAATGCGGTCCCGCTCCGACGGGGGAATGCCGGGGCCCTTGTCCTCCACGGTAATGGCCGCTATGCCGTCCTTCCACGAAGTGTGGATGTCAAGGCGCTTGCCCATTGCGCCGTATTTCTCAACGTTGCTGATGAGATTGCCGACAATCTGTTCAAGCAAGTCGGCGTCGACGAGCACGTGGGACGGCGCATCCGGATGCAGGAAGATTTCGATTCCTTTGGTCTCCAGCGCCGCCCGATAGTGAGCGATCACCTCCGCGAGAATGTCATCGATGACTCCGGGGAGCGGCTGCAACCTGAGTGCGTCACGGTCTTTCCGGTTGAAGGTGAGGATGTTGCCTATCAAACGGCTCAAGCGCTGGCTTTCCGACACGATGATGCCGGCGTGCTGTCGTGGCCGCTCGTCTTGCTCGTCGATTTGCTGCTCGAGCAGTTCGGCGTACATGCGGATATTGGTCAGCGGCGTCTTGAGTTCGTGGGAAACCTGATTCACGAAGGTGACACGCTTCGCGGCCTCGCGCATGTCGCGGCTGCTCTCCCGATAGAAGTAGATTGCCAGCGCGATAACCGTGACGACAACCACCAGTACGCCCGCCGTGACATTGAAAAGAAACCCGAGCGAAAGACCGGGGTCTAACTGAGACGCGGGCGCGAAGTACGCCAGCGACCAGCCCCCCAGCGGATAGCTGAGCGGCAGGGTGGCGCGCGGCTTCTCGGCATCGGCCGCGGCATAGTTGCCCCACACGTAGATGGGCACGCCCTTGGAATCCAGGAGGGCGGTTCGCGATTCCGTGGGCGCGGGGACGTCGGACAGCGTGTCGGGAAGCGTGATGATGATGTCCGATTTGAGGCGCGCCGAATCGAGTTCCGCGGCCCGGATGAAGCCGTCTTCGCCGCGCACCCAGTAGATGAAGTGCGTTCCATCGCCCCAGTACCAAGTGTACCAGCCATCGTTGGAGGGAGGAGGCGCGGCGGACTGCGTGGCGCCTTTTCCTTGAGGGATGGCGATCTGGACAGCCCCCTTTCCCAAGAACTTTCCTGGCTGCGGCGGCGGAACCGCTTCCGTGTCCTGTTCGTGGGTGAGGGCCTGCCGTTCCCAGATCTCGCGCGTCCGCTCGAGAAACACGCGCTCATCGTCCGTGGGAGTTTCGACGGGAGATGGGTACACCAAGGCGCCATCGGGATGCAGTACAACGTAATGGGAAACGTAAGGTGAACGTCGCGCGCGTTCTCGAAGCTCACCGGCTTCCTGGGGAAGCGTGCGCAGATCCGCGCCGAGCACTTGCCGCCATTGGTTCACCACCCGCGCAATCTCCGAATCGGCGACGCGCAACTGATCCAGAATCACCTGGCTCAGGCGGTGCTCAAAGACGGCCCGCTCGTCGCGCGCAAGCTTCGCCCCCAGCAGTCCAAGGACCACCAGGGGCAAGACGACGATCACGGTGTATATGGCGATGAGTCGAGGTTTCACTACTTCTTCAGTCCCACGCTCTGCTGTTTCGTCTGGAATTGCTTTTCCTGTATCGCCTTTCGTTCGCGGACCCACTGATCCTTGTCCAGATTGTCCGCGGAGAACCGATTGGCCGCGGCGTCCTCATTCAACGCGGGACTGTTGAATCGGACCGAGTTGCTATACAGGAACTCGCCGTTGGACCGGAACAATTCACGGGCCTCGTCGATCCGGCCCTGATCGCGCAAGCTCATGGCGAGTTCGTTCCGTTCATTGCCGATCTGCTGGATAACGGAGGCCATGATCGCCGGATCCGTCCGCTGCTCCACCTCCGCCGCGGACGCGGTATAACGGGCGAGAACGCCGCTCGCCATCTGCGCGCGCGCGTTCGTCTCAAGGTCCAGGTACGAAGCTGAAACCTCCGCTATCGGCGCGGTCTCGCCCGCACCGCGGCCGGGCGCCTCGACTTCCAGGATCAGGTACTTGGTCTGCTCGCTGACCAATTGGTTCAGCGAGGTGCGCACCACAGAACCATCGATTGATGCATCGCGTCCGAGCACACGCACAGGACGGACGCCATCGGCGCAGGTGATGCGGATGTCGACATCCTGCGCAACGACCGACATGACATCTCCGAACTCGATCGAATAGGCCTTCGCGAGATCCGTGGTGTTCTCGACGAACATATGGTTGCCGTCGCTTCTCTGGGCGAGACGCGTCATGAGGT
>JADLGB010000298.1 GCA_020849535.1 Candidatus Hydrogenedentota bacterium | reverse complement strand
CGCTGAAAGAACGCATCACGATCGAAATCAAGGCCCTGCCGCGAAACTGATAACGGACGCACGGGAGCGAAAGAGTGATTACGCGAGAATACAGAACCGTGAAACAGGTGGTCGGCCCCCTCATCCTGGTCGATGGGGTGGAAGGTGTGACCTATGGCGAACTGACCGACATCAAGCAGGATGATGGCAGCACCCGCCGGGGACGCGTCCTCGAGGTCAACGGCGACCGCGCGATGGTCCAGGTATTTGAAGGCACCAGCGGGCTCGCGCCCGAAGAAGTGAAGGTGAAATTCCTGGGCAAGGGCATCGAACTCGGCGTGTCCCCGGACATTCTCGGGCGCGTGTTCGACGGGTTCGGCCGCCCCATCGATGACGGCCCGCAGATCATTCCCGAGAAGTGGCTGAACATCAATGGCAGCCCGATGAATCCGTACGCGCGGGACTATCCGAACGAGTTCATCCAAACCGGCATCTCGACGATCGATTTGCTCAACACGCTCGTGCGCGGTCAGAAACTGCCCATCTTCTCCGCGTCGGGTCTCCCGCACTCGCGGCTCGCGGCGCAAATCGCGCGGCAGGCCACGGTGCGCAAGTCCGGCGAGAAGTTCGCGGTGATCTTCGCGGCGATGGGAATCACGTTCGAGGAGTCGGAATTTTTCATCGCCGACTTCCGGCGGACGGGCGCGCTCGAACGTGCCGTGCTCTTCATGAACCTCGCCGACGACCCGCCCATCGAGCGCATCGCCGTGCCGCGCATGGCCCTCACGGCCGCGGAATACCTGGCCTACGAAAAGGGCATGCACGTGCTCGTGATCCTGACGGACCTCACGAACTACTGCGAAGCCTTGCGCGAGATCTCCGCGGCCCGCAAGGAAGTCCCCGGCCGTCGCGGGTATCCCGGCTATCTGTACACGGACTTGTCCACGCTGTACGAGCGGGCGGGCCGCATCAAGGGCAAGGGCGGGTCCATCACGCAGATCCCCGTGCTGACCATGCCCGAAGACGACAAGACGCACCCGATCCCCGACCTGACCGGCTATATCACCGAGGGGCAGGTCATCATCAGCCGTCCGATCCACACGCAGGGTATCTACCCGCCGGTGGACGTGCTGCCGTCGCTATCGCGCCTGAAAGACAAGGGTATCGGCAAGGGCAAGACCCGTGAAGACCACGCGGACGTGATGAATCAGTTGTACTCGGCATACGCGCGCGGCAAGAACGCGAAGGAACTCGCAGTCGTGCTCGGCGAATCCGCCTTGAGCGAGACCGACCTCCTCTTCGTGAAATTCTCCGATGCGTTCGAGGCGAAGTTCGTGACTCAGGGCGAAGACGAGAACCGGACCATCGAGGAGAGTCTCTCGATCGGGTGGGATTTGCTCGCGATGATTCCGCGCGGCGAACTCAAGCGCATACGCGATGCCTTCATCGAGAAGTACCACCCCAACGCCACGGCTTCGGCGGCCGCGGCCAGCTAGGATGAGGATGGCCTGACCTATGCGATTGGCGGTGAATCCAACGCGGATGGAACTCCTGCGGCTACGCAAGCGGCTGCAGGTCGCCGTGCGCGGCCACAAACTCCTCAAGGACAAACTGGATGGACTCATGAAAGAGTTCATGCAGCTTGCCATGGAGTACAAGGAAGCCCGCGTCGCCGTGGACAACGAGTTGCCTGGTGTGATGAAGCTGTTCGTGCTGGCCGAGGTCACCTCGTCGCGGGCCATCACCGAGGATGCGCTCGAAAACACCCGGCAGGAGTTGCGCATCGAGCGCAAGACCCGCCGCCTCATGAGCGTCAACGTGCCGCGGCTGGAGGTCTCGTTCGGGGAAGTGACCGGCGGTTATTCAATGGTGCAGACCTCCGTCGAACTCGACCAGGCCATCACCGGGTTGCAGGCCTTCCTGCCCAAACTGCTCAAGATGGCCGAACTCGAAGAAACCGTCCGCATGTTGTGCGATGAAATCGAGAAGACCCGCCGCCGCGTTAATGCGTTGGAGCACTCATTTATCCCGCGCATGCGCGAAACGATCAAGTACATCAAGGACAAGCTGGACGAAGCCGAGCGCTCGAACACGAGCCGCCTGATGAAGATCAAGAGCCAGCGTGAAGCCCAGGAGCTGCAGGCCTCGACGTAAAGGCGTGACGCGACCCCCGCGTCCCGTTGTATTCCGTCATGCCGGGCCTTGAATATTGTATAGTAGTTGTCCGCTCATCGTTTGACCCGCCGGCCGAGGATTGGGAACTTCCGCCGGAAACTGAGAGCGGGAAACGGATTAGATACCGCGATGATCAGGCATTTGCGAGTCCTTGTCGTGGACGACGATCCGACGATTCTGGAGATGTTGTCCGCCTTTCTCGAAGGCAAAGGGTATTCGGTCGCGAGTTGCGCAAGCGGTCAAGAAGCCCTGGAAGCTCTCGAGGCGGAGCCAGTTGATCTTGTCATAAGCGATATTGAGATGGCGGGCGTCAACGGGTTTGAGTTGCTCCGCCAGACCCGTGCGCGCGAACCGCAGATCGGCATTATCCTCATGACCGCGTACGAGGAGTCGCACCCCTTGTCCGCGGCACTCCGGGCTGGCGCCGACGGTTACATTTCCAAACCCTTCAGCCTCCGCAAATTCTCGCTCATCTTCGAGCAGGCCTACTGGAATGCCCTTTCCCGGGACGACTGGTGGACCAGGCACGATGATGGCGCCCGGGACGGCACCCACGACTTGTAAGCGCGACCGCGCGACTTCCTTGACAGGGCTCAGTTCTGTTGAGGGCGGCTGAATTCAGGGACAGGGTGGACGGGGTGGACAGGGTCACCGCATTCGCGGGGATGTTGGGGCGACCACGCGACTTCTTACTTGGGCTGAGTTGGATTATGGGCGGGTGTCGTCGGCGATGTAGAGGGCGGGGTCGATGCGCACGAAGTGGCGCAGCACGAGTTCCGCCATGAGGCCGAGGCTGACGGTGAGGGTGCCGGTGGAGGCCACGACAAGACCCGCGATGAGCAGGATGGGCCCCACCGTTTCCGCTTCGCCCCAGATCCACAACGGCGCTCCGGCGAGGATTCCCACCCAACCGACCAGGACCTGAAACAGGCCGATCTTCCCGAAGAAATGCCCTGGGGCGTGGCGGTACCGGCTCAGAAACCACATGGTCAGCACGTCGAGCGCCCCGCGCGAGAACCGCTCAAATCCGTACTTGGACTTGCCGTAACGGCGCCGGTGGTGTTCGACAGGAATCTCGGCCACGCGGTAGTTCAGGCTGTGGGCCAGCACGGGGATCAATCGGTGCATCTCCCCGTACAACTGGATGTTACGCACCACCTCGATCCGCAGCAGTTTGAACCCGCAGTTCACGTCGTGCAGGGGCACTTTGAATAGCCAGGAGACAAAACCGTTGTACAGGCGGGAGGGGACTGTCTTGTGCAAGGGGTCGTGGCGGACCGCCTTCCACCCACAGACGACATCGTAGCCTTCAGCAAGTTTCTCCAGAAAACGAGGAATCTCCTTGGGCTCGTCCTGTAAGTCGGAGTCCATGGTAAAGATGAGGTCGCCGTCTGCCCGGGCAAAGCCTGCCGCCAAGGCCGAGGATTTTCCAAAATTTCCCCGGAGCCGGATGATTTCGACCGTGTCAAAGCGTTTCTTGAGTGCGCACATGACCTCGTGCGACCCGTCCGCGCTTCCATCATCGACGAGAAGGATGCGGTGAGGGTGCGGGGCCACATATTGCGTAATGCCCTCGACCAGTGGCTCGAGGGTTTCGCGCTCGTTGTAGACGGGGATGACAAATGTGATCTTCATGTCGCTCCGAGGCGTTGCTGCAAGGCATTGTAACACGGTCTGCTGCAAGCGTAAACCGTGATTTGACAGGTGGATCCCGGTTGTGCCGGATCTGCCCCAATTGGCTGTCCGATTTCCATAGCTGCCACCCGCTTCGGGGTGGTCCAAGGGTGGGTACTATTCGTTCCCGCATGTACATACGCGTGACCGCGCGTCTGCTGGTGGCGCTTTATCTGCTGGCGTCGTGCCGCGCGCTGGTGCCGGGGCTCTGTGCCACGCAGGCCGCCATCGAGGCGACGCAAGAGGCGCAGTCGCAGGCGTCCGTGCAGACGGCGCACGCCTGCTGCACGATGAACCTCGCCACTCGTGGCAAGTCCAACGCGCCCGCTCCCGCCCCCGTGAAGACCTCCTGCGCGTTCTGCGAATTGGTGAAGGGGCAGGTGACCCCGACACCGGTCTTGACGCTTGATGTATCCCTCCAGGCTATCGAACCCTACGTTCCGCAAACGTCGGCCGAGTACGTTCCGCAGCGCTTGTGGAAACGGTGCCTCGCCCGCGATCCTCCTGGCTCAGAACTCGCCTGAGTACTCACATCCCCCGCCTTTCCGCACCCCGCGGCAAGGGACTCTGAGTGACTGGAACGGACACGTATGTCCGTTCTCATTCCCCTATTGGTGAGAAACGAGCTGCGCCCCGGACCGCTGTCCGCGAGGCGCGTGGAGGAACGTAACATAATGCAACGCAAAGGTTTCACTCTGATTGAACTGCTGGTGGTGATCGCCATCATCGGTATCCTGGCGGCCATCCTGCTGCCCGCACTGGCCCGTGCGCGCGAGGCAGCCCGCCGCGCCAGTTGTCAGAACAATCTCAAGCAGTTGGGCCTGACCTTCCGGATGTACGCGGACGAGAGCGATGGCGAGAAGTTTCCGCCGATCCGGTCCACGTACTGCAACGGCGATCCGGTGCTGTTTGACCAGATGGCGAACCTGGAAAATGTCTACCCCGAATACTTGACTGATTTCCAGGCGCTCATCTGCCCGAGCACACTGGTCTATGGGACGCCCGAAGAACTGTGGGACCACCGGCCCAACAACAGCCCCGTCGGCATGGCGGACTACATGGAGATGAGCCCGGACGGCGAAATGCTGACCGGCGACGGCAACGTCGAGCCTTGCGAAGTCACCGGGGCGGTCCCGTACTCGTACCTGGGATGGGCCTTGACCGAAGACATGATGGACCTGACGTCGACCATGCCCCTCATGAACAGCATCCACGCGCTGGCGATGGAATGGGAGATGAGCACGGAAGACGCCCAGCGCGTCGCGGATGAGGATTGGGACTTCTCCACGCCCGTTAACGGTTACACGACGGCGCGGCGGCTCCGCGAAGGCGTCGAGCGCTTCTTCGTGACTGACATCAACAACCCCGCGGGCAGCGCGGTGGCGCAGTCGGAACTGGCCATCGCGTGGGACGCGATCGCGGGCAAGGCGTCCATGTTCAATCACGTGCCCGGCGGCGCGAACGTGCTGTACATGGACGGCCACGTCGCGTACAACACCTGGAGCAGCGGCGAAGGGCCCTTCCCGCTGAACTCCGCCGGCCTCGCCTTCCACCACGCCAACCACATGCTCAACGGCACGTCGATGAGCATGTAAGACCCTCTCTGGTGACAGAGGGACTTGCGGCCCGCCCGGGCCCGCAAGCATCAAAGACGGGGGACACGCCCGCGTGTCCCCCGTTGTAATTCATCTCAAGAATCGGGCGTCAGCCATGGATTCTGGATCGCGCAGGGAATGAGGTCTGTCTCTGCAAACCGCAGGCAAGCCTGCTCCGTCAAAGCAGGGGCAAGCCCCCGCACTCCATAGGACGCCATTGGGAGCGCCGGCATCCCTGCCGGTTCTTCAAGAGGTCAGCAAGAATGCTGGCACTCGCGGTGACTTACCAACCCATTCTCGGAGTTCGTGACTTCCTCTGGTGAACCCAAGTGTGCGGGCGAGGAAAGACATCTCGAAGCCCCGCAAACCGTCAGTAGCGCAGGCGTCCTCGCCTGCAATTTGCCATGGATGGGATGACAGGCTAGGGCGCCTGTCCCCCACGTGCTGCGGATCAGACAGACCAGTCCGATCGGTCCGATCGGTCCGATCCGTCCGAGTATCAAGCGCTGGCGTGTGGTAAAGGCGCTTTCACCTGCGCCCGAATTCGGTGCACGCCCAACAACTGTGTGCCGGACCTTGCATCAAGCGCTTGAGATGACTCTCAGTGCCTGAACGGTTTAAGATGAGTCTCCCTGGACGCGCATGAAGCGTGTCCGAGAACTCTCCGGGTCGTATTGCATGGATCGTACAAAGCTCAGGGCGTTGCTGGACGAGGTGGCCGCGGGTTCGGTGGCGCCAGAGGCGGCGCTTGAACGGCTGCGCTCGCTGCCTTTCGAGGACCTCGGGTTCGCCAAGGTGGACCATCACCGGGGCATCCGGCAGGGATACCCAGAGGCGATCTTCGCCGCGGGAAAGACTCCGCGGCAGGTGGTTGAAATAGTGGCGCGGATCAAGGCCCACGGAAGCAATGTCCTGGCCACGAGGTGCTCGGCGGAGGTCGTCTCGGCTGTTCTCGCGGAAAACCCGGAGGCGGTTCATCACGAGGCCGCGCGGCTGGTGACCATTACGGTGACCCCGCCGAAGGCATTGTCGGGATATGTCGCCGTGGTTTGCGCGGGCACCTCGGATATGCCGGTGGCGGAAGAGGCGGGCGTGACGTGCGAAGCCTACGGTTGCACCGTGAAGCGCGTTTACGATGTGGGCGTGGCGGGCATCCACCGGCTGCTGGGCCAGCATGAGGTGCTCCAACGCGCGAACGCCATCGTGGTGTGCGCGGGCATGGAAGGCGCCTTGCCAAGCGTCGTGGCGGGTCTGGTGGATGTGCCCGTGGTGGCGGTGCCCACAAGCGTGGGATACGGCGCGAACTTCGGCGGTATAGCAGCGTTGCTGGCAATGCTCAATTCGTGCGCGTCGGGCGTGTCCGTGGTGAACATCGACAACGGGTTCGGCGCGGGTATGCTGGCGGCCATGATCAACCGAATCGCCCACCGTGAGTAAGACGTCACGCCTTGCGCGCATTCATCGCGCGAACGGAAATAAGGAAATCGCTCCTACATGAAGACACTGTATTTTGACTGCTACAGCGGGGCCGCGGGGGACATGATCGTTGGCGCGCTGCTCGATCTTGGTGTCGACTTCGAGCGGCTGCGGACCGCCCTGCAATCCCTGGCTGTCTCGGGCTACAGCATCAGCGCCGCGAAGGTCAAGAAGAAGGGCATCATGGCCACGCAGTTCAAGGTCGAGCTGGACCCCGAGGTGCGCCAACCGCACCGGCATCTGCGGCACGTGCTCGAAATCCTCGACAAGGGCGACCTGCCGGATGCCGTGAAGTCTGCCAGCGCGGAGACATTCCGCCGCATCGCGGAGAGCGAGGCCGCGGTGCATGGCACTTCCATTGAGAAGGTCCACTTCCACGAGGTGGGCGCCATCGATTCGATTATGGACGTGGCAGGCGCGCACTTCTGCCTGCATGAGCTGGGCTTCGCACACATCATGGCGTCCGCGCTGCACGTCGGCGCGGGCACCGTTCAATGCGCGCACGGTCTCATGCCGGTGCCGGCGCCCGCGACGGCGCTTCTGCTCAAAGGCCTTCCCTCATACGCGGGCGATGTGCAGGGCGAATTGGTGACACCGACCGGCGCGGCGCTGCTCGGGCAGATCGTAGCCGAATTTGGGCCGTTGCCGTTGATGTCGCTGAGCGGCGTGGGTTACGGCGCGGGCACGAAGGACCTGCCGGGACGCGCCAATGTTCTGCGCGTGATCATGGGAGACAGCGCCGCGCAGGACGCATCGGCCGAGCGCGTCACGGTCGTTGAGACGAACGTGGACGATATGAATCCGGAACTGGTCGCGGAACTGGTGCGGAGTCTTATGGTCGCGGGCGCGCGCGACGCGTTTGTCACGCCCATCGTGGGCAAGAAGGGGCGTCCCGGGCATATGGTGACGGTCCTGTGCGACGACGCAAAGGTGCAGGAGATCGCGGGCATTCTGTTCCGCAACTCGAGCACGCTGGGCATCCGCATGCGCGAGGAGCGCCGCATCTGCCTGGCGCGCGCGTGGAAGAATGCCGCGACTCCGTGGGGCGCAGTGCGCGTGAAGATCGGCGAGTTCCACGGGGAGCGGACCGTCGCCGCGCCGGAGTTCGAGGATTGCCGCCGCGTCGCGGAGGCGGGCGGCGTGTCTGTCAAAGCAGTTTATGAGGCCGCGCTGGCCAAGGCGCTCACCGGTGACTTGAGCGAGTTGCCGGAGCCTGTGCAGTAGGGCGGAAGAGGGCCGGCGTGCGTGCCGGCGAAGGAGAACGCAGGAAATGGCGCAACGAATCGCCGTCTACCCAGGGAGTTTTGACCCACCCACGTACGGGCACATCGATCTGATCGAACGTGCCGCGAAAATATTCGACACGCTCGTGGTGGCAGTCGCGCGCAATTCGGACAAGGCCAGCCTTTTTTCCGTGGAAGAGCGCATCGAGATGCTTGCTTCCATCGTGAAACCTCACGGCAATGTCGAAGTAACATCCTTCCAAGGATTGACCGCCGAGTTTGCCCGCCAGCGCAACGCGATCGCACTCGTGCGCGGCCTTCGGGTCGTGTCCGATTTCGAGTACGAGATCACGATGGCCATCGCGAACCAGAAACTCAATCCCACGATCGACACCGTCTGCCTGATGCCCAGTGAGCGGTTCCTGCTGCTCAGTTCGCGGATCGTGCGCGAGATTGCGGTGCACGGGGGAAGTCTTAAAGAGTTCGTGCCGGAAGAGATCGAGCACCGATTGATCGAGAAATTGGGCCGAAACGGCGCGTAGCAAGAACGCGCAGAGTTCCATCATCCTGCATTCCATCCAGGGGGCTGTACATGAGTGGGGAGAGTTCATGCGCACACTGCACGTTGGGGTCCTGACACCTGTCTTCTTGTTGGCCGCGGCCTGCGCGCTGTGCGCGTCGGCCGTTGAGCCGTGGTCCATCGCGGTTGGCAAGAGCGCGCAGACTGACGAGGCGGTCCGCGTGGCGTTGGACGACCTGGTGCGCGAATCGGCCGCGCGCGGGCTTGCCTTCACAATCGTCTCCGATGAACAGCCGGTGACTGGCCGCGGCATCGTGCTGGGCGATGCTTCGCGCAACGCGGAGACCGCGCAGCTTGTAACTTCGGGTGCGCTGATACTGAAGCCGCTGAGCGATCCCGAGGGCTACGAGATTGTGACACTCGGTGAAGGCGATTCGCGCACGCTCGTGGTTTCGGGGGGGTCCATCATCGGCGATGTTTATGGCCTCTATTGGGTCATGGACCGCCTCAGTGTCGCAGGGCGCATCCCGGACATCAATACGCTGCGCGTTCCCGCGATGAAGGTGCGGCTTGGCGCTGCATGGGGCCGCCATGGGTTTGGAGGCACAGACAAGGAGCAGATGCACGCCGCGTTGCGGCAGAGCATGAACTGGGTCTCTGGGCCGGCCATCCTCGATCTGGTGCCGTGGGAGTCCGAACCCGAGGCAAGCACAAACGCGGCGAATCGCGAGAAGGCGCGCGAACTCATCGCGTATGCACATGCGTTGCACATGAAGTACTTCAGTTTCGCAAACGAGTTCACCTATCACCCGTCGCTGCTGGACAAAACGGGCGCCACGCTTTCGCCCTGTGATCCGCGCTACTGGGACGCGGTGCAGCAGAAATTCCGGATGCTATTCACGGCCCTGCCCGAACTCGACGGGATCGAACTGTGCAACGATGATCTTTCCGGTTTTTGGGATGCGTACCGGCCTTACGATGTCATGCATGAAGACCCGGCGTGCGACTGGTCCTACGAGACGCGTTTCCGGACCTTCGTGCGCAAGGTGCACGAGGTGACCGTGGGCGAGTTCGGCAAGACCTACTTCCACTTCACGTGGAGCCTTTCGCCGCACGAGGTCCACACGCAGCCCGCGGTGTTCCGCGAGATCTTCACGCAAGAGGTACCCACGGATGGACTCTATCTGATCCCGAAGATCACGACCGCGGACCGGTGGTGGCACCAGCCTTACAATCCGACTTTTAACCTGACGCCGCACAAGACCCTGGTCCTCTTTGAAACGATGAACTACTACGAAGGCGGGCCGACACACCTCTTCCCAACGTTCTCGGGTGAATACTTCCAAGGCGGTTTGCAGACTTTCCTGCAACCCGAGGCGTGCAATGTGAGCGGCATCGCCGCCTTGGCGGGGCGCATGCGTGATGGATGGGATACGACGGGAGCCTATGCGTACGTGCTCTACCGGCTCATGTGGGATCCGTACGACTCGATGGAGCAGATCGCCGAGGATTTCTGCGCGATCAACTTCGGCCGTGAGGCCGCGAAGGACATGGCCCGTATCTACCTGCTGACGCCGGTGGCGTACAAGTACGGCCTGCACATCGAACCGATCTCGTACGGTCAGTTCAACTCGTTTCTCCACATGCGCGTCGGCACTTTCCCGGCGGATGGATATCCCTTCATCGACGAGGGCAAGGAGCACCTCAACTTCCTGCGTACCATCTACCTGCGCTGCAAGCCGTGGCGCGTGGAGACGCTGGACGATCTCCATCACGGTCTCGACACCGCGACGGAAATGCGGCGTATCTTTGACGTGGTGAAACCGCGGCTGGCAGATGCGGAACTCGCGGTGGACCTCCAGAACCGTCTCGAAATGACGCGCAACCTGATCCGCACGAACATCGGATATGTTGAAGCCATCTTCGCCTACTTCGATTACGCGGATGCCGATTCGCCGGAGAACCGCGACGCGTTGGCCAAAGCGCTCGCGCAGTTGCAGGTGGTGCGGACGGAGTTCGCCGCCACTCCGGGGTACGCCTACGATCTGTTCGGCGTGGACGTGCTGCAGGAGAATGCCGAGGCGCTCCTTCGCGACCGCGCCACGGCGCTGGCCGATCTGGCGGCTATCCCCGGACGCGCGGAGTTGGAGTCAATCATTGCGGCCCAGCAGGCGCGTTACGCCGCCGTGCTCGCGGAGCAGGGCGGAAAGGCCGTGAAACTGGCGCATGTGGAGGTCATGGTGGACGGACAGGATATCCTTGAACTGAGCGGGAACGAGCACCGCATCCAACACCTGCGCTGGGACGGCCCTCACGTGCGCGAGTGCACGCTGTTCACGCCGTTGCCACGCGAGCGCGTCACGGTCATCCCGAAGGATATCCAGTCACGGCCCATGCACCCATTCGTCCTTGAACAACCGGGCCCGGAGAACGACTACACCGCGCGCATCTATCTCGACGATCTGCCCGGCGGCAACGACTGGATCATCTTCGATGTGTACTACATCCCCGAGGCGCCGGAATCATTGGGCCTCGCGATTCCCTGGCAGCGGGACTGAGGGGCGAGGGTCGATCTGGTTTGTGCCGGAGGATCGGACCGATCGGACAAACGCGTGTGGGTAGTCATTCGCGCTTTGGTTACTCTCGTGCGCGAGGGCAATCCTATTCGCCGACTTCCCAGCGCCGCAGGCCTGTGCGCGAAAGGTACGTGGGGATCACCTGGTAGTTGGCGCTGCGTTCGTGCAGGGCGTTGATGAACGCGCGCTTGTGGGCGCCGTCCGCGTCGCAGAGGATTGTCAGTGAGCCGCCTTCACCTCCTGCGCCGTTCACTTTCCAACCCGCGGCGTGGTGTTTGTGCGCTAGCTCGATGACGGCCTTCGCGTCGGCGGAGACCAGCGCGGGGTGCAGCGCGGCCTGTCCTTCGGTGTTGGCGATCATGCATCGGCCCAATGCGCCGAAATCGCCTGCGAAGAGGGCGTTCTTTCCCGCGCGTGCGGCGTCGCGCAGCGGATCCAGGACTGACTTGTCCGCGTCTTTTTGTTCGAGGCGAGTGATGACCTGCCCGTGGACATCGCTCGATGAATGGGAATGCCCAAGGTAGACGAGCACGAGACGCCGCTCGAGTTCCCACCAGACGTCGTTGGGGACCGCCACCTGGGAAACCGAGGCGTGTGGATAGTCGAACATCTCGATGAAGCAGACGCCGCCGTAGGCGGAACAGAGCTGATCTTGAATGCCGCACTGGAGACCGAGCTTTTCCGTCTCGACGCGATGGGCCAGCGACGCGATTTCGTGAGGCGTGCGGCGGCCCGGTGTGAGCAGATCGAGGGCGCCGAGCAGCGCCACCGTGACGGCTGCCGAGGTTCCCGTGGAAGCGCCCGCGGGCGCGATGGAGTAGAGGTCCACCTCGAAGCTCAAGGACTCGGGCAAGTCCATGATGTCGATGGACGCCTCGATGAGGGGATGCCGATCGTAGGTGATGCGCCCCGGCACGAGCGTGTAGCGGTCGCCGAAGTTCTCCGCGTTGACCACAATGCGCCGGTCGTGCTTTCGGTCGTGTGAAACGGACACTTGCACTTCCGCATAGGGATACACGCCGATGTTGAGAACGGCGCCGGTCTCTGCGAACCAGGTGTCCGTCCAACCCCCGAGATCGCAGACCCGGATGGGCGCCATCGCGTTGATAACGCGGCGGCCCGGAATGGGCGCCGCGGGTTTGATGATACGGCGGCGCGGCACAGGCGTCTTCCCTCTCATAGACCCAATCCCCCCGAAGTACGTGTTCCGCGTTATTCCCAGCGCAACCACTCGATGCCGTTTGCCGTGGCGCGGAACTTGCGCGCGCGGATACTCGAACCTTCTCCTTCTTCGTAATAGACGATAAGTATCGAGCCGTCGTTGAGTGTCACCATGCTCGGGTAGGCGCCGCCGACTTGATCGACAGGGACGGCGGCACTCCACGTCTGGCACTCATCGAGCGAATAGTGGAGACTCGTATTGGGAATGCGGTGCGCGCACACGATGATGCCGTCGGGCGTGCGGTGCAGGTACGGCGAATGACCGGGGAAGCCCATGGGCTCCGACGCCGACCACGTCTTGCCGCCGTCGGCGGAGGTCGAGAAACGCATGCTTTCCGATGCGGTGCGCTGGGCCGCGTAGAGGCGGCCATCTTTCAGGGCGATGATGTCCGTCTCCGCGTCCAAACGCAGGCCGCCATTGGGGATGTCGGCTGGCGGACTCCACGTGGCGCCTTTGTCCGTGGAGATCGCGGCCGCGCCGAACGCGTCATCGCCGGTCTCCATGTAGAGGCCGAGGACGAGCTGTCCGTCGGCGAGTTCGCGGACGGGCGCGCTGGCGTAGTAAGGGCTGACGCAACGGAGCCCGGTCCACGTCTGACCGGCGTCCGCGGATTCGACCATCCAGGTTCCGATACCGCGGTAGCTGTCGCCTTTCTTGCGCAAAGTGAAGAATGCGCACAACAATCGCCCGTCGCTGAGTTGAGTCACGGACGGGTCGCGGTCGTCGTCGGGACCATCGAACACGGTCTGGGCGGGGGTCCAGGTGCGGCCTTCGTTTGAGGAGTAGCACCCGCTGACGCGCCCGCCGTTGGGAAGGGTTTCGTTCGGCAAGGCGACGTGCCCGTAACCCGCGTAGAACACCGCGAAGAGACGGCCATCCGCAAGACGGCACACATCCGGGAAGGCCTCATAGGCGCCCGCGCCCGCGTCGCGGCAAACGTACACGAACTCCTTGTCCGCGACCAAGGCGGGGGGCGGCTCGGCGGCGGCCTCCTGGGCCTTGGCGCTTGGAATGGCGCCGAGGGTGGTCAGGATAGCCCCACAGACATACAGGCAGCGCAATCGACACATCATGATGTTCCCCTCTCCCTCCGTGTGCACGTGCCAGCACTTCCCTTGCGACGGATTCTAACATAGAAACGGCGCGAGTAGGGCGGGATTTGTTCCCGCCCGGATTGGGAAGCGGCAAGCCCTCGTGGTGTGCCAAGAAGGCGGGAACAAATCCCGCCCTACTGAAGAGGCGAAACGCAATCTTGCCCTATTTGCCGATGCAGAAGGACGAGAAGATGCGGTCGAGGATGTCTTCGGGGGTGGTGTCGCCGGTGATCTCGCCGAGGGCGTCGAGGGCGTCGCGCAGCTCGATGCTGAGGAATTCGGGGGAAGCGTCGTAGTTCGCGAGGAGGCGTTCGAGCGCGTCGATAGCGCGGCGCAGGCTGTCGCGCTGGTGCACGCGCGTGATCAGGCCCTGTGAGGGCGAGAAGGCGAGCGCCTCGCCCAGCAAGAGCCGGTGCAAGGTGTCTTCCAATGCGTGCAATCCTTGACCTGTTTTCGCCGAGACCTCGGCCACCGCACTGAAACGGGTGGCCCAGAACGGCGCGGCGGGCGAGGGGTTTACATCGATCTTGTTGAAGGCAAGCACCGTGGGCACGCCGAGGGCCAGCACTTCCTCCGCGAGGGTTTCGTCTTCGTGAGAAGGCTCGACCGCCGCATCCAATAGAAAGATCACGACGTCCGCTGTCGACAAGGCCCGCCGGGCGGTTTCGATGCCGAGCCGCTCGACTTCATCATCAGTAGCGCGCAGGCCTGCCGTGTCGGAAAGCCGCGCGGGGATGCCGTTCAAGGTGATGACCTCTTCGAGCAGGTCGCGCGTGGTGCCGGGATGGGCCGTGACGATGGCGCGCGCATCGCGCAAGAGGGCATTAAACAGGCTCGACTTGCCCACATTCGGACGCCCCGCGATGGCAATGCTCGCGCCCTCCCGGTAAAGGCGCCCCGCCTTGGCGGTGGCGAGCAGCTCTTGCATGGAGGCAAGCGTTGTCGCGAGCTGTGCGCGCAGCGCCTCGTCCACCAATTCGGGGAGGTCTTCCTCGGGAAAGTCGATGGCCGACTCGATGCGGGCCAGGGCATCCGCGAGGGTGTCGTGAAACGCGTAGATGGCCTGGGACAACACGCCATGAGATGCGGACGCCGCCGCGCGCAGGGCCGCGCCCGTGCGTGCCTGGATGCGGTCGAGGACCGACTCCGCCTGGACGAGGTCGATGCGCCCGTTCAAGAAGGCGCGTTTGGTGAATTCGCCGGGTTGCGCGAGGCGCGCGCCCTTTGCGAGGAGCAACTCAAGCACGGTCTGCAAGGGAACCACGCCGCCGTGGCAATTGATCTCGACGACATCTTCCCGCGTGTAGGTGTGCGGTGCCCGCATGACGTGGACGAGCACTTCGTCCACGGGCCCGGACGCGTCGTGGATCTCGCCGTAAAAGACACGGCCCGGGCTGGACCTCAAGTCCTTGCCGCGGGCCGAAACGAAAATGGACTGCGTAATAGCAATGGAATCGGGGCCGCTCAGGCGCACGATTCCGATGCCGCCTTCCCCCAAGGGGGTGGCGATGGCGGCGATGGTATCCTCATTCGTCGTGCGAGACACCGGACGACGCGTCGGACGGGGCCATGGCTTTCTCTCCCGTGCGCTGCTGGCCGCCTGGACGGCGGCGTCCCCGGCGCCGTCCACCACGGGACGAGCCACCGCGGGCATCGCGCTGCTGCTGCGGTTGCCGGTTGCCGCCGTTGGGGGAAGCGCCTGCCTGTGCCTGTTCGCGTTCACGGCCGCGACCGCCCCGGCGGGAACCACCACGGCGGTGAGAGGGCCGCCCTTCTTCTTCCTCGATTTCATCCTTGGGCGCGATAATCACGCTGCGCACAAGGGCGTCGCCGACGCTGAAGGTCTTGACGTCCGGGTCGTCTTCGAGGGTCATGTGGATGACGCGCCGTTCCTGCGAACTCATGGGCTTGACGCGAACGCGCCTCCGCGTTTCCTTGGCCT
>JADLGB010000336.1 GCA_020849535.1 Candidatus Hydrogenedentota bacterium | reverse complement strand
CGCAGCGGGCGAGCGCCGTGTACAAGACGGTATGCTCGTTGCAGTCGCCTTGGGCGGTGGCGAGGACGTCAAGCGCGCTGGGAATGCTGAGAACCGGGCGTTTCTCGATGTTGTTGTACACCCACTCGTAAATGCGCATGGCACGGTTCCACGTGCCCTGGGTCTCCCCCACCAACTCGGCGGCCTTCTGCTGGATAGGCGCGGCGTCCACTTGGACAAAGGCATCGCCCGCGAGATACGCTTCGGCGGCGGGTGTCTTATCCTGCGCAGTGTTTGTGCCAGGCGATTCCGGGACCTGGATCACGTATGAGCCATCCGGCTGCCGAATCTGAATGTCATCCTCCGGCACCGACACGCCCGGACCGAGATCCTCGAAGCGCACAATCATTCGCTGTGCGCCGCGAAAGGGCGCGGCTCCAGTCGGGTGGACCGCGGCAAGTTGCGTAAAGGAATCGGATACCGTGGATGATGCAAGCCCCTTCATCGCATCCGCTTCGCTGACGCGCGCAATCGTGAACCCCATGGGCGTTTCCGCGCGCAGCACTTCGCCCTTTTCATCGATCCATGCGCGGGACTTGATGCCGGAGACCGTGCTGGTGATGATCCGCGCGTTGACCACACGGCCCATGGCGGTAATAGGCTCGGCGCCAACGCACTCAATCCGGGCCTGGCTGACGGATAGGGAGAGCGGGTCGAACGTGTCGATCATGAATTCGTCGCCGGGTTCGAGCGTGGGTAGGTGAGTCACACCGAAGCCGCTCGACAGCCGGAGGCCATTCTGAATGGGAAACTCAACGGGATAGGTTTCGCCGCCGGATGTGATCTCGGCCCGGAGGAGGCCACCAACGATCGCGCCCGATGCCTTTACGTCGTGTCCTCCGGAGCGGACCGAAAAGCGGAAATCGCGAAGGCCGTGCGCGTTGGAAAGCCAGGTTTCACCTGAGGCCAGCATCTCCGAAGCGTCGCCGAGCATGGACAGGCGTATGCGGCCCAAGACGCTCATGGCGATCCCTTTTTCACCGTCTCTCGGCTCAGGGCGCGTGCGGACATTCATGTAGCCCACTTGGGCGCCGTCACTCATGAAGACCGCCATCCACACATCACTTGGGATCTCGGACCATTGAGCGGGGACGAGTTCTCGCGAGGATAAGTGAGGGACGAAGACTTCGCGGCGCAACAGGAGTCCCATCATGATGAGCCACAGCGCGGTGATGGAAACGGTGACGGCAATCAGAAGATGGCGTCTCATGGGCGTGGAACTCTCCTTGTATGGGAGAGATTATGCCGATTGGCCTGCGGAACCGCCAGCGGGATGGCCGGAACAGCCGCGGTAAGCCGCGTGCAGGCAGCGGACCACTTCGGCGAGGTTGCGCGCGCAATCACGCGCCCGGCGGCGCATCTCGAGGAGTCCCGCGATGGAACTGGGGTGATGCGCGGCGGCCCACATGATCCGCATGGTGTGGATGTTGCCATCACGGCCGCGGCATTCGTTGAAGTCGATGGGCAGATCGTCGTCCAGCGTATCGGTGATGCACCGCAAGGCGACATAGGGCACACCCTGAGCTGCACACGCCTTTGCGACCGGGGCTGATTCCATATCAACGCACGCAGGCAGCCCGGCAGCATAGGTTCGGGCGGCCTCCTGCTTCTCCGCGGCCGTGCCGAGTATGCGATCCAGTGTCACGACCTTGCCTCGACACACACGGACACCCGATGGCGACAAGGCTTCGACCACGCATTGCAGCTTGGGGTCCACGGGGCAATCCTCGGCGCCGGTGATAGCATCAGCGACGACCACATCGCCGACAGAAAGTGCATGCGACAATGCGCCCGCATACCCAATGTGCACCGCGCACGAAGTGGTGTGTTTGCCCAGGTAGGAGACGATGGCCTTCTCGGCGTTGGAAGGGCCGATTCCTGTCTCCAAGTATTGGAGATGAGGCAGCTTGAGGTGCTTCACGGCTGAGAGTTCGCTGTGCATGGCCGCGATGATGCACCATGGGAGCGACGGAGAAGTTGGATCGACGTCAATCGGCATGAACGCGTACATCCTCGACCAAGCCCGGCCTGTGCAGTAGTCGAGAGTATAGCACACTACACTGGATAGATTGTACTGAGCTGTCCAGACTTCCGGTACAGGGTTCGCGGCCGCGTTACCCCAGGAGATTCCAGGCCGCCATACGCACCATGT
>JADLGB010000297.1 GCA_020849535.1 Candidatus Hydrogenedentota bacterium | reverse complement strand
TGGTAGCCTGCAAGTTGTGCGTCCCGCCGGCACGGGGCCGGCGGAAACGGGAGGGGCGGTGGGAGGCTTGGTAGCCTGCAAGTTGTGCGTCCCGCCGGCACGGGGCCGGCGGAAAGTGCGCTTGTGAGTGGATCGAACCAGCGAGGTGAAAGTCCTCGTCCAAGTTAGGTCTGAACCTGGTAACCAAATGTAACTGCGTGGCCGTGAGGTCAGGTGGAGAGCAACAGGAGGTGAATGTCCAGTCCGTAGGCAACGAACTCGATTCGGCCAGACGTCGTGGCGAGCCTGCTTTCCAGTGGCGAAGCCCAACAGACGCCTTTGCCTGTCGGTGCGAACTTCGGTGAGAAGTGTCGCGGCGGTAAGCCCTGTGGTCCGAAAACCAGACCGTCGCACAGGGACGACGTAGGGTGGTTGGAGACGGAATGGACAGAAGACTCGATCCATGAAGCAAGGAGACCTGAAGGGCACAGGATGGTGTTCATGTGCCGTCACTCCGGCATGGCCACGGGCCATGACGCGAGACTCGCGTACGAAGAGCCACCCTTCAGGAGTCAGAGCATCCATAGTAGCGAAGAAGCCGGGTAACTCCGGGGGAGCCAAGGGATGCAGGGAGATGGATGCGGAATGACCAGACGCAGGGAACCAGCATACGAACCGGTGACAGTGCCGTTCGCGGCTACCCCCGCCGGAGAGCCACCCTCAATCAGGGATTGGGCGAACCCGTGCGTCTGGACCCAACGCATGTTGAACACACTCCACACGGGAGTGCGAGGAGGGAAATGGCACACGCTGATTGACAAAGTGTTCGCGCCGCTCAACCTCGATGCCGCTAGCCGGAAGGTGATCGGTAAGGGCGGAGCGGCAGGAGTGGATCATCAATCGGTGGAGGACTTTGCAGCGCACCGCTGCCAAGAACTAGACCGGCTGCAGGAAAGTCTGCGCAGCGGCACGTACCGTCCGCAGCTCGTGCAACGGGTCTGGATACCGAAACCGGGCAGCCACGAGAAACGTCCGCTGGGAATTCCGACGGTTGCGGCATAAGGCACCTCCTACAATGAGCATTAGGGATCATCGACAAAAAAACTAGCGGGGTTGGATGCGGCTTGATGCACGTACCCGCTGTTCAAGTTCCTGCGCTTTCTGTGGGTGAATCGTGATCCAGTAGGGTGTTCCGTGGTTCAGACGGCGAGCCGGGACGATCTTCTGGGCGATCCAGTAGTAGACGACGCCCGCGCTCACGCCAAACTGCTGGGCTACCTCTTGGACCGTGAGTTCTTCCGGCTGCTTGGGGTCCACCGCTGGAATCGCATGCTTGTACCGGATCCAGGCTATGCTGGCACGGGTGAAAGGGTTGCCCTTGTTGCTTTGGAGCCCTTGGGCGTTGAGGGTGGCGGCGATCTCGTGATCCGAGTAGTTCTGTGCCAACTCGCGAACGCGCTGCACCACGGCGTCGCTATGACGCCAGCGTTCGGCCGTCGGGCGGGGTAGTTCCACCTGAAGGTCCTCGCAGTGCCCCCCTTGCCAACGCACGTGCAAAAGCGCCTTGCCTCGTTCGAACTTTTCCACGGTAATGTCTTGGATCAAGAGCTGGAGGATGCGCTTCTTATCCTTCGCCGATGTGGCGCGACTTTTCCAGAGTCGCGGGAGATCCTGTGCCAATTTCAGCACATCGTCGCGCTGTTGCGCCGTGATCACACGTTGCTGTTCCTGCAACGCGGCGATTTGGTTCTGGACATCCTCTAATTCGATCAGGGCGTCATTCCAACGCTGTTCGAGGGTGGACGCCACCAGGCGGTTCTCCGGATCCACCTGTTCGTATCGTTTCTGCGCCAACTGAGCCTCGTACTCGGCCCGCTGTAGTCGCAGTTTCCATTGCATGTCAATCTGTTGCTCGCGCTGCTGGAGGATCTCGTACGCCTCGATCGCCAGGTTCAGATGCTCTTCGTTGACGACCTCCAACACCCGTTCCTCGACAGCACGATCCAGGCAGCCGCATTGCACCGACATGCAGGATGTCTGGGACAATCCTTCCCGTTTCCGCCAATTGCATTCGTAGATGGGATACAGGCCGCCGTTGCCTCGATAGCGCGGCGTCAGACGCCGTCCACAACAGCCACAGATCAGCAGTCCCTGCAACATGGCGAGTCCTTCGCGCGCCGGTCCGCTCAAGATAGCCTCCTGGGGATGCGTGCGGTTGCGTTCAATCGCATCCAGATTCCTCAAGTACTGTTCAAACGATGTGTAGCCTTCATGGTGATCTTGGATCTCGACCAACCACTCGGTACGCGGCATACACGCGATCCGGGAACGTACGGCACCATCGGCGAGAATCTCCTTGACGCACCGATAGCGGCCGAAGGTATAGACGCCCGCGTACGAGGGATTCTTCAAGATCCCCAAAACACGGCTGTCGGTCAAGCGTCCCCAAAGCAGCTGGCCCGCCCACACACCGCCGTAGCTGCGTTTCGGAAACAGCAAGTTTTCCTGGGCAAATCGCTGCACCACCGCGTAAGCGGACCCGGTTTCGTAAAACACCGTGAATACCAGCTCGATGGCGCAGCGGACGCGCTCGTCAGGATCCTTCACCATCCGATTGGCCTCGTCGAACACATAGCCCACGGGCAAGGGAAACCGCAGCTCTCCTTTCTGCGCTTTGTTCAACTTTCCACCCTGCAATCGGCTGCGGATAAGGTGGAGTTCCGCTTGGGCCATCGTGCCCTTCAGTCCCAACAGAAGACCATCATTGAAATCGCTCGGATCGTAACATCCGTCTTCATCGATGATCAGCGTGCGGGTGATGCCGCAGATCTCGATCAGCCGATGCCAATCCGCGTTGGAGCGCGCGAGGCGGGAGGCCTCCAGTGCGAGGACGGCTCCGGCACTGCCCAACGACACGTCGGCTACGAGCGTCTTGAAGTCGGTGCGATCCGTGGTGGATGAACCGGAGCGCCCCAGGTCACCGTCGAGTACTTGAATGCGACTGGGGAGCCAGCCGAACTCGCACGCTCGGTCCTGCAGCGCATACTGTCGTTCCGTACTCTCACGATGGTTCCGCACTTGTCCCATGCTCGACTGACGAATATAGACATAGGCCGTCTTCTGCAAGTGTTGAGCGGTGATTTTGTCGGTCATGACGCACCTCCTGTGCGAACGAAAAGGGTGGCTCCTCCGATGCTATGACGCGGAGTTGGTCTTGCACCATATTCGCGATCAAGGTGGCCAGTTGCTGCGTATCTCCTTCCGTGAGCGCGAGGCAGCGACGTAAGGGAGTGGGAGACACGGCAACTCCTCCATGCATGGTCTCGCGCGGTAGTCCCCCGCGCGCGTACAGCGATCGCGTGGCCGACAGAGCGGTTCACAACGGCCGTCCAGGATGGTTGGCGGAACGATGGGCACAATATGATGTGTGGGGAATTCACGAGTCAACCTCGCTTTTTGGAGATGTGTTGCGACAGTTCTACGATCGACAGGAGCGATTCGAACAACAAAAGACGTGGCGCAAGCGCGGCATCGCGATACGCATCGGGCCGCGCCTGATCGGTCCATGCCCGAGGTACCGCGAACGTGCCGGACTCGGAACCCTGGAGGATCAGGCATTCCATGCCTCGTACGACACGCGACTTGAGAACGGCAAACTGCTTCCCGCGTAGAGGATGGAAAGGGTGGCGGATCTCCGCCCAGCCCGAAGGCGCGTTGGAGTCATGTGCAGTTAGACGTGATCGTCCCGACCGTGCGGGATCGCGTGGTGCAAACTGCGCTACTGCACGTCATGGAACCGATCTTCGACGTTACGTTTTCCCACCACAGCTACGGCTTCCGACACGGCCGGGGGTGTCATCACGCCCTCGAGCGCGTCGAGCAGATGCTCGAGGCGGGTAACGTCTACGTGGTCGACGCGGACCTCAAGAGCTACTTCGACACCATCTCGAAGTCACGGCTCATGGCACTGGTGGCAGAACAGATATCCGACCGCAGGATCCTGCGCTTGGTGGAACAGTTCCTGGAGCAAGGTGTGATGGACGGCCTACGCGAGTGGACACCGGAAACGGGTACCCCGCAGGGCGCAGTACTCAGCCCCTTACTCGCGAACATCTACCTGAATTCGCTGGACCACCTGCTGGAAGACGCTGGATTTGCCCTGGTGCGTTATGCCGACGATTTCGTCATTCTGTGTCCGACTCGCGAGGACGCACAACGCGCCTTGGCGCTGGTGCAAGGTTGGGTCGCGGAAAACGAGCTGACCTTGCATCCGACCAAGACGAAGATCGTGGATGCGCGCACCGAAGGCTTTGACTTTCTGGGGTACCACTTCCGCGGCGCCTTACGGCTGCCACGGCCCAAGAGCCTCCAGAAATTCAAGGAGACGGTACGGCACCACACCAAACGCACGAACGGACAGGATCTGTTCTGCATCTGTGCTCGGCTGAGCTCTCAGCTGCGGGGATGGTACACGTACTTTCGTCATTGCCACTGGAGGGTCTTCCGGGATCTGGACGGCTGGATACGCGGGCGACTGCGTAGCATCCTCCGGAAACGCCGCAAACGCCGGGGCCGTGGACGCGGAGCCGACCACCAGCGATGGCCGAATGCCTACTTCGACGAGCATGGGCTGTATCGCCTGAACGCTGCTCATACTCGTTTCGTTCAATCCACCCGTGGGTAAACCATCAACTGGAAAGCCGGATGCGGGAGATCCGCCTGTCCGGTTTGGAGGGAGGGGCGGCCGAATTCAATCGGTCGTCCCTACCCCTATCGAGGGGGCGCGAGGGAGGGCGTTTGTAGCCTGCAAGTTGTGCGTCCCGCCGGCACGGGGCCGGCGGAAACGCGATGGTCGTCCCGCCGGCACCACGGCCGGCGGAAACGCGATGGTCGTCCCGCCGGCGCGGGGCCGGCGGGAC
>JADLGB010000296.1 GCA_020849535.1 Candidatus Hydrogenedentota bacterium | reverse complement strand
GATACAGGCCGTCACACCGATCACTTGAACGTAGCGCTGTGCTGCCGCGCTTGGCAAGCGAGGCAGTACCAGAACGCCGCCCGCTTGCTTCTGCGCGTTCCGCCGCGAAGACCACGCCTCTGCGTTTGAGTGCTCTTGAACTACGGGCGAGACGCCCGTACCCCTGTGTTGGTTTCCCTGTGTTGGTTCCCCTGCGTTGGTCTCCTACTTGTTGGTTTCCCCCTGTTGGTCTGTTTCTTGAATCGGTCAAATCGGTGGATCACTCTCCTCGTTTGGTTGCGCCTCTGCCGCGCTGGGCTTTGAGTACTTTGGCCTTTCAGGCCATAAGAGCGCGATAGGCCGTCGGCGTCAACGCTCCGCGGCATTCGGGTAGCCTCTTCGCACCCCCGTGGCTTGACAACTTGCCGGACGTTTCCCCGTAAAATGTTTGGGAAGTGAGTACTGAGGCCCGTTCGGGCACATGGGTCCCCTCCATGCAGGTTCGCAGTCTTAATGCGATTGCCCAGTGTACGGAGGATTGACTGCCATGGGGCGTGCTGTTATTATCGTATTTCGATATCGGTTATCGATATCAAGTGATGGTTTAAGCGCCGTGCAATCAAAGATACCACGACGCGAGGAGAGCAAAGCATGCCCGGTACGCCGGTTCGCAAGGCACTGGTTCGGGAGCGGGGCGCTTCGGGCGGCCGGGACGACAAGGACTTCTACAGCGGCCTCATCCGGCTGCACATTCTGCATCATGCGGCGCACGAGCCCATCTTTGGACTCGCCATCATGGAGGAATTGGCCCGGCACGGTTACCGGATTAGCGCGGGCACGCTCTATCCGCTGCTGCATGGCATGGAAAGACGGGGGTATTTGGGATCGAAGGTGGAGACCCTTGGGGGGCGGCGGCGCCGGGTGTACCGCGCGACGGCGTTGGGCAAGAGAACGCTGGCAGGGGCCAGGGTCAAGGTGCGGGAACTCTTCGGCGAATTGTTCGAAGAGGAGCCCACGTTGATCGCCAAACCCAAGGAGACCCGGCATGGTGGAAGAAGCCGCTGAGAAATGCTCACGAACGGGCAGTACGCGTAGAACCTCTTTTTCCACTGGTTCCGCGTGGACGCTTTTCGCCGCGGGGGCCGTCTGCGGCGCGGTGTTCACAATGGTGTGGATTGGCGGCGGGGACGCACGCGCGGTCGCTGCCGCCTCCGCGGACACGGATGAGTTCCGTGCGCTTCGGGCCGAAGTCGAACGGCTTGCGTCCATCGTTCCCGATCAGGCCCATGCGATGGCGGATGTTGGCGTACACTTTACCAACCTCTGGTTTGCCGCGCGCGCGAAGAATTGGCCGCTGGCGGACTTCTACCTTGCGGAAACGCGCTCCCATTTGAAGTGGGCGGTCCGCATCCGCCCGATTCGCCAGACGAAGGCGGGGGACATCGATCTCAACGGCATCCTGGAAGCGATCGACAACTCTCTCCTGGCCGAGGTGAAGGCCGCCGTTGACCAGCAAGACCTGAAGCGCTTTGAGTCCGCGTACCGGCAGACCATCGAAGGCTGTTACGCCTGCCATAAGGCTTCTGAAAAACCATTCATCCGCCCTCAGATTCCCGGCGCCGCGGATCAACACATCATCAATATCGAGCCGGATGTTTCATGGCCGGAGTGAACGGCGCTTGCGCCACGGGAGTACGGAAGTGACCGGAAGGCCCGCCGCGTTGCGGCGCGATATGGGGCTGCTGGACGCCACCGGCGTAGGGCTGGGCGCCATCATCGGTGCGGGTCTGTTAGTGGTCACCGGCGTGGCTGCCGGGGTGGCAGGGCCGGCGCTACTGCTCAGCTTGCTGCTGGCGGCGGCCGCCGCGGCGTGCAACGCGTTGAGTTCCGCGCAGCTCGCCGCCCGCTATCCGCGATCCGGCGGAACCTACGAATACGGGTATCTCTTGTTGAATCCCTGGCTGGGTTTTGCCGCGGGGTGGATGTTCCTCGTCAGCAAACTGGCCGCGGGAGGCGTGGTCGCGCTCGGGTTCGCGGAGTATCTCGCTGCGCTGGCGCCAGGAATCCCGGCGCGCCCCGCGGCCGTCGGCGCGGTGCTTGTGCTGACGGTGCTCAATTACTTCGGAATCCGCCGCACCGGTCGCGTCAATCTAGTCATCGTGACCGTCAGCCTTGCCGCCTTGCTCTATTTCGTGGCCGCCGGGTTGCCTTCCCTGCAGATCGGTCATTTTACGCCCTTCGCTCCTGAAGGCGGAGAGGGCATACTCCGGGCCGCGGCGCTCTTGTTCTTCGCCTATACCGGTTACGCCCGCGTCGCCACGCTCGGCGAGGACGTGCACGATCCAGAACGCACGATCCCGCGCGCCATCCTGGCTTCTTTGGGCATCGCCACCCTGCTGTACGTCTCCGTGGCTACCGTGGCATTGGGCGCAGTGGGCGCGCCCGCTCTAGCGCGGACGGGCTCACCCCTGGAAGAAGCGGCGGCATCCTTTGGTGTGCTTGGGGCGGGCCTCGCGATAGCGGTGGGCGGAGTCAGCGCCATGCTGGGCGTCCTCCTGAGTCAGATTCTTGGTATCAGCCGCGCCATGCTCGCGATGGCGCGGCGCTCCGACCTGCCACCCTTCCTCGGGCACGTTGACAGCCGGCATGCCGTACCCGGCCGGGACGTCGTGCTCACCGGATGTCTCATCGCGGTGTTGGCCCTTACCGGGCCTTTGGAGCGAATCCTCTCCGCGGCGTCTTTTTCAATACTGGTCTATTATGCAATCACGAACATGGCCGCTCTCCGCCTGACCGGTACCGACAGACGCTACCCCCGCGTCATATCTGTAGCGGGCCTGTTCTTGTGCATCACCCTGTGTCTCGCGTTGGAGCCGGGGACAATCCTCACCGGTTCGGTGCTTGTTACCGCAGGATTTGCGTATCGGGGGGTCTTCCGGTGGGTCCGCAGTCGGCCCGCCGATCCCAGCCAATAACGAACCGGTGCGCATGGCGTCGCGAGTGACAAGGCTGTTTCGGCGCGGCCGAGGGATTCGCCACCCTGCGGCGGTCCACATTTCCGGCCGTTCCTTTTTTGTTCAAATGCTTATCTGATAGTACGTTAGCAGACCAGAGCCACACCGATTTCCCTGCGCATGGGATTTTGTCTGTTATACTGCATTGAGTGGGAAATGTAGAGATCGCCTGGTGACAAGGTTTGAAGAATTGTGAGGAGGGATGCCGATGAAGAAAGTACCTACAGCGCGTGATTGCATGTCGATTTGGTTCGTCACGCTGCGCCCCGAGATGGATGTTTACGAGGCCATCGATATCCTCGCCGGCAAGCGCGCTTCCGGCGCGCCGGTCCTCGATGCCGATGGCAACCTGATAGGCATCTTGACCGAGAAGGACTGCCTGCGGGTCATCTCGAACGGGGCGTACGACCATCTGGTGGGGGGCACGGTGGCGGACTACATGTCCGAGGTGAAGGGCGTGTTGACGGTCGATATGGATCTGTTTTCGGTCGCGCGCGAATTCCTGAACACGAATTTCGCGGTGTTGCCCGTGCTCGAGAATGGCAAGCCCGTGGGCCGGATCAGCCGGCAAGACATGCTGCGCGGCATTCAGTGCCTGCAACGCGAAGAGGCCCTTGAGAAAGCGAAGTACGCAGAAGACCTGAAGACCATGCAGTCGCCCAAGTCCATCGACGCTCTCCAGCGGCTGGCCGCAAGCCAGCGCCCGGAGAACTTGGCGGCATTGCTCAGCAACCGCCGTCACTCATGAGGTGAATTGACCCGGGGTGTCTCCCGGAATGTAATGGACTGGGTCCCGGACACGCGATGTGCCGTCCGGGACTCTTGCTTTGCGGGTGTGTCAGGATTCCGCGCCAACGACCTCGGGGTCGACAAACCAGCGCGCGCTGACCAATTGCCCCGCGGGCAGTTTACCGGCGCGAACCTTTGCGAAGGCCTTGGCCTTGTCTGCGCCTTTTACGAGAAACCAGCGGTGCGAGGCGGCATTCAATAAAGGAAAGGTCATCGTGACCCGGTTTGCTCCCAGCACGGGCACTTCATTAAGCACGACCAAACGCTTCTGCTCTTCCAACGCTTTCGTGTCGGGAAAGAGGGAGGCCGTGTGCCCATCGCCGCCCATGCCGAGTAGAACCAGGTCCAACTGCGGTATACCGTGAAGGCCAATGGGGGCATTGCGAATGAGGACCGATTGATAGTCTTCTGCCGCCCCCGGGCGTTCGGCTTCCATTCGGTGCGCCGTGATGCCGTTCACCTTGGACAGAAGCTCCGCCGAGATCATGCGCCAATTGGACTGCACGTCATCGGGTGGCACGCAGCGTTCATCCACCTGAAACAGGATAATCCGCGGCCACCGGATTTCCTTGCGGTAGGTTCCGGTCAGAATTCGGAACAACTCGACGGGCGAGGTTCCGCCGGACACGGCGATGTGCGCCTCGTCGCGCTCGCGCAGGAATTCGACTAAGGCTTGTGCAAACATGCGCTCCGGCTCGGGACTTACTTCCAGCGTCATGTCCACAGCGAGTTTACTCCTTCTTGGCCGCGCCCCCGCTCGGGCTTTCCTGGAGGATACGCAAACAAAGGTCCAGGTCATCGGTCAGGATGTAGTCCACCCCGGCTGCGGCCAAGGCGCGTATCGTGGGTTCGTCTTGCGCGCCGAAATAATTGACCCTGACACCTCCCGCATGAAGGCGCGCCACCGCCTCGCGCAAGCCTGCCAGGCCGTTCTGCTTGTGCAATTGAATGAAGGCGCAGTGGTGGGCCAAGGTGGATTCCACGTAGGCGTTGCGATCGCCTCCCTGGCGCGACATATTGCAGATGCGGATCTCGGGCGCCTCGCGTTTCGCTTCCTCCGCCTGCTCGATCGTGCACGCAAGGAAGCACTGTTCGAGGCGGCCCAGCTCCACGATGAGCTTTGCCGCGGCAGCGGCCACGCCGGGGGTGTCTTTCAAGTGGACATTGCAGAGCGTGGGTGGCGGGATGGTCTCCAGCGCTTCGCGCAGGGTGGGAACGCGCGTGCCCGCGAATTCCGCGCGAAACCAGCTCCCAGCGTCCAGTGCCCGCAGTTGATCGAACGCCAGTTCGCTGACCTTGCCGGCGCCGTCCGTTGTGCGGTCCACCGTGGCATCGTGCATGAGCAGCAGGGCGTTGTCTTTGGAAAGTTGCACGTCGAACTCAATCTGGTGCGCGCCCTTCTCGACGGCGAGCCGGAACGCGGGAAGCGTATTCTCCGGCGCGTTCTTCTGATCGCCCCGGTGGGCACAGGCCCCGGTCGCCGACAGGGCAGCATCGAGGATGAGCATCACGCCGGCAAGCAAGGTCCCTGTTGACACCGTGCCGTCCCTTTCAGCGCGTTGGACTCTGCCACTCGTGCGGGGCCGCATCCCCGCGAACTCGGTGTCAGTATAGGGCTTTCAGCGCGGGAATGGAACTGAACGCGCGCCCGAAGGGGGATGGCTCCTCAGTACACGACGCCCCCTTTGTAGGCCTTGCATTCGCATTTCTTCTGCTCAAATCCCGTCAAGCCCGCACAGGGATCCATGATTCTTGTGGTTTCTTTCACCTGAGCGGGCAATGGAAGCGGCCACTTCTTCGATTTCGGACGGATATGTTTCATTGTGGTGCTCCTTGAGAAGTTCCAACCCTTGGCCGCAAGTATGGCGGCGGTGTCCGCTCGGTCGGATCCGACGGATCGATCCGATCCCACTCAAGACACAGGCGAGGGCGCCTGTGCCACACGTGCTTGCCGATCCCCGGTTGGTTCTTCCTTTCTTCCAGACCTCGGTTAGCAGTAGGACGCTGACATTCGAAATCAACCTCGCAGGGGCAGATGGACGTGTGACACAGGCGAGGGCGCCCGTGCCACACGCGCTTGCCGATCCCCGGTTGGTTCTTCTTTTCCTCCAGACCTCGGTAAGCAGTCGGACGCTGACATTCGAAATCAACCTCGCAAGGGCAGATGGACGTGTGGCACAGGCGCCCTCGCCTGTGTCTTCATCTTTTGCATCTGCTTTTGCTGCTTGAGAGCGGTTACGCCTTGCCAAAGACTGAGACCTTGGGCCTTCATCCAACTTTACCACAGCGCCGGGCACTTGTTTCGCACACCGCATCGCGTTTCGCTCCCGGAGCGGGGTCATGTATAATCGCGGTTCGGTGTAACCCCCTCTTCGTGGAGAATGATTTATGACTTCCCGTCTTATCCCAGTGCTTGTGCTCACCTTGCTCATGGCCTGTCCCGCCTTCCCCGCCGCAAAACCCGCGGAGGATGCTCCGCTGAACGTGGTGGACCTCCCCTGGAATCTGCGCGATCACTACACGATCACGACCGCCGATGGCACCAAGTATGTCACCTATGGCGGTGACAATGGACAGTGGGACCTGGATATCAATGGCGTCGGCAACGTTTTGACCAAGGTTGGGGCATCATTCACCTTGGGTGATGGCACGGCCGTCGAGACGATCAGCTTGGGGACGGGCGACACTACCCGAAACAAGAACACGGCGGCACTTGGTGAGGGACTGAAGTACCAAGTGACACTCAAAGGGCCCCAGGGTCTGGAAGTCATTCACTCGATCACGTATCACAAAGAGCATCCCTTTTACGTGGTGCAGCTCGAACTCGTAAACAAAGGAGATGCACCGGTCGAAATCGCAAAGATTGCCCCCGTCGTGATTGGACCCGGCGGCCTTCGCAATCTCAGCCCCGAAACCACCGTGAGTCCCCGGCGGTTCAGCGTGATTGGGGCATCCCCCGTTTTCGAGACGGCCGGGCCCTCCCTGTTCGAGATGTTGAACGATCCCGTCAAGAACATCACGCTGGCCATCGGCTCGCTTCCGGTGGGCAAGGCGGCGTCGGCCGTCGACCTCCAGCAACACGAGGGGAAATGGCAGGGTGGGGTCATCACGTCATTCGACCCTCCCGTGACCGTTGCGCCCGGGGCCACGCTTGCCTCGGACCCAGCCTGGATCGCGTTTACGATTCCGCAGCCGGCCGACGTGGATATGTTCTACGCCTGGGCGCAGGCCAACATGCCCAACGCGAAGAGTGCCGAGCCCTTGCCCGACGGCTGGGTGACCGTCGCCGATGATGAGCCGCTGGTGATGCTGCAGCAAGTGGCCACGGAGTGGAACGAAACCGGCGTGGAACACGTCCTCGTGCCGGTCACGTGGGAGGGGCAACCCGGTTCGCTGGAAGGCGCCGTGCCCGACTTTCCCAAAGACATGCGCTCCGTCGCGTCCGGGTTCCGCAACGATGGCTACACGCCCGGAATCACGGTGGACCCGCTCGCCGTGCAAGGCGGCGACAACGATTGGACCGCCGTCTCCGAAGACGGCCAGCGGTGGGTTAATCCGGCGCACGAAAAGGGTATGGAATTCGGCGTCGCGCAAATGAAGAAGGTCGCGGAGTGGGGCTTTGCGTTTTATGCCGTGGCGCCTTCGCGCATCCCCGATGAGGTGTTGCGCCATTTCAACATCACCCGCGCACAGGCCAACGCCTTGGCGTTCGAGATGATGACGAAAGCCGCGGGCGGCGCGCCGGTCGTTGGCGCGTCCCGCGCTACGCTCGGAACGTCTGTCGATGAGTGGCTGCTGGCCGCCGCGGCGACCACCCGCCTGCGCGAGTACTCGGTGATGCTGGGGCCTGTGCGTTTTGACGCGTCGAAGGCGGAGGCGGTCAACGACGAGCTGCTCACCGCGATGGCCTTCTTCGGCGGTCCCATCGAGTTGATCGGCACGCCCTCGACCGCGGTGAAAGAGGCGGTCGCGCGCATCTTCCCGAGACCCGCCATGTGGCCGCGCGCCCTCGACGCGGCATCCCCCGCGCCGAAGTTGTGGCAGGTGCACGTCCACGCCGACAAGGGTGTTACGGAAAGCCTGGCGATCGTGTCGTTCACGGGCGCGCGCGCACATACCGCGGAGGAGATGCAGCCGCCTTCGGGAAAGGACTTGAAGACGTGGACGGGAGACGCGGCGGGCTTTCTTGCGTCCATGCGCAAACCTCCGGTTCAATGACGTCCAGGTGCGCGGCGGCTGGAGATTCGCGCCCGCGCGATACGAGTTGCGCTTGAAAGGAATGTGTAACCGGTGCAGTACCGAAGCCTGACACGACGCGTCGGAGATGCCGTCCGCCTGGCCGAATTGGCTCAGGTCCTCGTGCGCTACGGCTTTGCGGACGTCGCCCGGCGGCTGGGGCTCTACGAGGGTGTCCCCGCGAAAGTGCTGCGCCGCCTGCATCTTATCGAGCAGGCGCCGGACGTCCCCGAAACCATGGGCTCGCGTATGCGTGCGGCGCTCACGGAGCTGGGTCCTACCTTCGTGAAGTTTGGCCAGATCCTCAGCACGCGCCCAGACCTCGTGGGACCCGCCATCAGCGCGGAACTCAGCCGACTGCAGGACGACGTGACTGCGCTTCCTTTCGCGGAGATCAAACCCATCATCGAAGCGGAGCTGAAGGGTCCCATCGAGCGGTTCTTCTCCGAGTTCAACGACACGCCCGTGGCCGCGGCATCCCTGAGCCAAGTGTATCGCGCGAAGACGCAGTTGGGCCGCGACGTGGCCGTGAAAGTGCAGCGGCCTGGGATCCGCCGCGTCATCGAGTCGGACCTCAGCCTCATGCGCGGGGTTGCGGAGTGGGTCGCGGAACACGTCAAAGACCTCGAGTGGATGGACCCCATCGGCACCGTGGAAGAGTTCGCGCGATCCATCATGCGCGAACTGGATTTCACGGTCGAGGCCTACATCATCCAGCGATTTCGGAAGAATTATTCGGGCATGGTTTCCGTCTTCGTGCCGCGCGTGGATTTCGATCTCTGCGGCCCGCGCCTCCTCACGATGGACTGGATCGACGGCATCCGCGTCGATGCGCTGGACCGTTACGAAGAACGCAACTGCAGCCCGCGCACCGTGGCCGCCAACGGGGCCGATACGCTGTGCAAGCAGATCTTCGAGTACCATCTCTTCCACGCGGACCCGCATCCCGGCAACATCCTCGTGACGCGCAACGATCAGATCGCGTTCCTCGACTACGGCATGGTGGGCCACCTCGAACCGACAGATGTCTACGCCATGGCCGACCTGTTGCGCGCCGTGTTCGAGGAAGACTCCCAGCGCTGTGTCGAAGCGCTACTGACCTTCACGGTGTCCGGCGAAATCGAGGACCGGGCCGAACTTGAGCATGACGTGGCCGAGTACATTGCCTTTGAAGCGCGCTCCGTCCTGGGCCGCGCCAGTGTCGGAAAGGCCCTCGAGCAAGTCACCAACATCCTGCGGCGCCACAAGCTGCAGTTGGCCCCCCGCTTTTCCATGTTGCTCAAGGCCATGGCCACGATCGAGTCCTCGGCGAAAGTGCTCGACCCCACCATGGACATGGCGCCTATTCTGCGCCCGTATGTCGAGCGCATCGTCATGCAGCGCTTCTCGCCACAGCACCTGGCCAAGGAAGGGCAGCGAACCCTCGGCACGATATTGCGCATCGGCAAGGAAATCCCGGGGGATATTCAGCAGCTCATTCGCACCGCGCGCAAGGGACGCCTGCGCGTGCACCTCGATCACGAGGGTTTGGATCACCTCGCGGGCGTCACCGATCGGGCCAGCAACCGCATCGCGTTCAGCGTGATCGCGGGTTCGCTGATCGTGGGTTCGAGTCTGCTGCTGTCTTCCGACTTCGGCGCGAAGTCGCTCGGGTTCCTGGGATTCACCATCGCGGGCGTGCTGGGAATCATGCTGCTCATCTCGATCCTCCGCTCCCGGAATTACTGAGGCTTCACCATGATGCACGTCCGGTCCCACGCCAAGATCAACCTCTACCTCGATGTGTTGCGTAAACGCCGCGACGGCTATCACCACATCGAGACGATCTTTCAGACGGTGTCACTGGCAGACAAACTGGATTTTGAACCACGCGCGTCGGGCCTCTCGATGGAATGTACGAACCCCGGACTCCAAGCGGGCGATGACAACCTCGTGATGCGGGCCGCGCGCGCCCTGCAAGCGGCCACGGGCTGCGCGCTGGGCGCCCACATCTACCTGGACAAGCGAATCCCGCTGGCGGCGGGTCTCGCCGGCGGTTCCGGCAACGCCGCGGCCACGTTGTGGGCCTTGAACCAATTGTGGGAAACACGACTGCCCGCCGCGCGCCTTCACCGGATCGCGGCCACCCTCGGCGCCGACGTGCCCTACTGCCTCGTGGGCGGCACGGTTGCGGCGACCGGGCGCGGCGAGATCATGAGTGCGTTGCCAGCATTACCAAAGACCTGGATCATACTGCTGCATCCCGAACTCGCGGTGAGCACGAAGGCCGTCTACACCAGCCCGCACCTCGAGAAAAGCAGCGAGAGACCCTTCGCAGGGCGTACGCCATCGTTTCGCAAAGCCATCCGTGCGATCCGCGAAGGCGATTTCGCCGCCGGCATCTTCAACCGCATGGAGACCGCCGTCTTCCGCATGCACCCCGAACTCGCCGAACTCAAAGCGGCCCTCCTGCACGCAGGCTGCAAAGCCGCGGCCATGAGCGGCAGCGGCCCGACCGTGTTCGGCGTCTGCGACTCCGAAGCGCAAGCGAGGCAAGTGGCCGGTGCGCTCCCAGGCATCCGCACCACCACCGTCTTTACGACATCCCTCGCGCTCGATCACTGACCGCAAGGGAGCGCCCCACCAGGACCGCCGGCATCCCTGCCGGCTCTTTGCCTTTGCCGAACGCCATCCAGCCCTCCTCGACTTCCCCAAGCTGGTGAAAGATCTACTGACATAAGAGCTTGAGAGTACCGAATTCTCCAGCCGCACAAGGGCGTGAAGTGACCGGAAAACGTGCGCTTCCACCCGAGCCTCCGCCTTGGGTGATTTCAGCCTGTAAGGGCGGAGTTTAATAGCCCGTCGCGGCAGAGCCGCAACCAAACAAGGAGAGTTATCCACCGATTTCACCGATGACACCGATTCCGAAACGAGATGCAGAGGTGGCATGGGCATCCCTGCCCATGGTCTTCAATTAACTCAAACACAGAGGCGCAGAGTCCGCAGAGGAACGCGGAGAATCGCGAGAGCGGAACGCTCCTTAGTACTGCCTCGCTTTCCAAGCGCGGCAGCACAGCGCTCAGATCATGCGAGCGACCTGACGGCCCACCTCGTCTTCCACGCACCCCTTCGATCTTATGCCCTGGCAAGGGCGCTGGTGCATAGCCCCGGGGCGCAGGAGTCTTCGCCACGGTTCCGATATCGCTTCTTTACGCACCTTCTCCGCACTCCTGTTGAATTGAACCGGCCTCAGCCGCTTGGACTTCCCCCCGCCCACGCTGGGGCTTGATCGTGAGGTGCCGCATCCATCCACGGGTTCCGCCTTCGGCTCCACCCGTGGCTACATGCCCGCGCCCTTATCAGGGCTTCAGATGCGTGTTACCTGTGTCCCCGGACATACAGAGTATCTGTATTGCTTGGCGTCTTGGCGCCTTTGCGAGAGGTACCGTTCAAGACTCCCGGTGAACGCACCTCGCCGTCACAGGCCTCGCATCCCCATTATTGGGAAGTCCATTCTTCGCGCGAAGGGGCGACATGCATTTCTCCCTCGCCAAGGCGTTGCCCACCAAGAACCCTGAGCGCTGCCGCCCGATCGAATGCGCAAGTTGTTTGCGATGTTTGCGGATTGGGACCCACAAGGTCCCTGAGGGACTACCGAGGATAGCCCAGGAGTTCATTCCTGGGTTACTCGCGGACCTCCCTTCCGACCAGTCCCGGAGGGACGGCAGAGCTTATAGTCGGTGGATGCGCGTCGCGTTTCATGTGGCTCTTGTCCGTGGACTGGTACACGGATGATGTCCTGCAAGACACGCTTTCTCTGCCGTCCCTCCGGGACTCATTTGTGGCAACCTGCTGCTTTTGATTTCCCTTCGGGACTGGACGAAGGAAGAGCGCTGAGAACCCCGAACTGGACTCTTTCGCCCCTGCCGGGGCTTGGGAGGTATGGGGTCCCGCGGACCCAGCGATGAATCGCTGGGCTATTATCTGCCGTCCCTATCGGGACTTTTCGCCGAGCCCAGACTTTGCGAGAAGCGGCAAAAGCTCGGAGATGGTCCGACAATACACGGGAAGCAGCATCCGAGAACTCGGTATTCTCAAGTAAGAGGTATTGCGCTTCAAACAGCGTCGGGGTACTATAAGTCAGTGGACCTTATGCGGTGGCGCACGGCACTCCCCTTATTCCTTCTCGCGGTGGTGCTGCCAATTTCGAGATTTTGACCTTGGGGGTCCGCGTGAAGGTCTTGGCTGCTCTCCACGCTTTTTCAGGTGGTCATCCTTGAAGTTGTGGGCGTTGTTGTGCCGTTCACTACAGTTCTTTCCACACTCAAAAGGAGACCTGCATGAGACTGGTCAAGAGATCAAGCACACCGTTCGCCTTGCTGTCGGCCCTCCTTGTTCTGTGTGGGTGCGCCACCCAGACCGCGGTGCGTCCCGTCTTGAATGGGGCCCAGATCGAAAGCGGAATCACCTTTGAGGAGGAGCAACGCCTTCAAGACCTCTGCCTGTTTGGCGTTCCGCTTCGGGACGATGAGACTGCCGGCGACACCCTCATGATCGTGCGCGAGGGGTACGCCTTGGAACTTTCCGTCGACGATAAGATTCCGCTGTGGGTCTGCGAGCACGTGAGGAAGAACCACATCCGCGGGGACGCGGAACGTAAGAACAACTTCAAGGCCGATCCGGACCTGGACCCCGGAGTAGGCGCCGAACTCCCCGATTACAAGGGGTCCGGCTTCGATCGTGGCCACCAAGCCCCTGCGGCGGACTTCAAGTACAGCCAGAAGCGGACGGATGAATCCTTCTACTTGTCCAACATGTGCCCCCAGGTCGGAGAAGGGTTCAATCGCGATATCTGGCGCGTGTTGGAGGATCGCGCGCGCGACATTGTCGAAGATGGGGGAGACGCCTACATCATCACAGGCCCCATCTTCTACGATCCAAAGGAAGAGAATAGCGAGACGGCGGATGGCTGGATCTCGTATAAAGTCATCGGGAAGAACAGGGTTGCTGTGCCGACCCACTTCTACAAAATCGTTGTGGCGAAGGATGACGCGGGACAGTGGCGCGCCATCGCGTTCGTGTTGGATAACAAGCGCTATCCCAAGCAGGCCGATCGGGCGTACGATTTCCAGCGCTACATTGAATCGATCGACTTGATAGAAGTGCGTACGGGGCTCAACTTCATGCCAGACCTGGATGTCGACGAGCCCGAACTCGAGGTGGTACTCGAGAAGGAGGAGAGTGCGGTCTGGCCGGAATTCGCGAGCCAATGATGCAAGTCCGGAACGCCATACTGAAATACCGGCCGTTGCGTGCAGGAATCCGCATCTTCCAGGGAACCACGGGCAAGCCGGGGACAATCGGCTTCTTTGGAAAGAGCGCGGATGGCAAGTTCTGGCTGGTGAGTTGCTATCACGTGCTCGTGCGGCCGCCAGGCTGGAATGGCGCGCCGCCTCAAGACGGCGAAGCGATCTATCAGCCCGAGGTCAAACCCGCCAACAAGATCGCTGCGGTGGACCCGAGCCGGGCAGATGAAGCGCTGGATTGCGCCGCAGCCTTGTTGGGCGCCGGTATCGAAGCCGTTCCAGAGATTCTGGGGCTGGGATCCATTGGAGGCTCCGCTCTCCCAGCCGTCGGCATGCGGGTCACGAAGTCCGGATCTGCCACCGGGGTTACCGAAGGGATAGTCCGGAGAATTCAAGGCGATACCGTTCGCATCGAGCCCTTGCCGGGGTTTCCCGCGGGCTACGAGCTTTCTCAGCAGGGCGACTCGGGCGCACTCTGGATGGAACAAAGCACCGGCGCCGCGGTCGCGCTCCACAGAAAAGGTGAAACTGGTCAAGGCGAGTTCGCGGAAGCGACCGCGATCGGGCCGGTCCTCGCCGCTTTGGGGCTCACCCTATGGAATGGTGTATGAGAAGTCGCGATTGACCAGGGATTCTCAACGACAAGGAATCCGCCATGCCAGACTACTTTGAGTCCAAACGTGACGTAGAGCACGACCCCGCTTCTGGACCACGCTCCCCAAAACTACGGAGCGGCCTCGCGTTGTGTCTTTCGGGCGGCGGCTACCGCGCCGCGCTCTTTCATCTCGGAGGCTTGTCACGCCTCAACGAACTGGGTGTCTTGTCCAAGGTGGACACGTTCAGTTGCGTCTCCGGCGGCAGCATCCTGGGCGCGTATCTTGCCCGGCTGATCAAGGATGGTTACGAGCCGGTCGACGGCGTGTATCCCGATTGGTGGGCGAAGGTGGTTGAGGGATTCCTGCCGGTCGTGAAACAGAACATCCGGACGGGGCCTGTCCTTCGCCAAGCGAAATTCTGGAAGAAGGGCGTGGGGCCCGAGTCGCTTGCCAAGCACTATGAGGCGATTACCCGGGGCATGAGCTTGTCCGACCTCCCGGAGCGCCCAAACTTCGTCTTCTGCGCGACCAACCTCGTGTTTGGAAACAGTTGGGTTTCCAGCAAGACGCGTGTCGGCGATTACATCTCCGGATACGTCAGCCCGCCGCCCGCAAGCTGGACCGTGGCCAAGGCGGTCGCCGCGTCATCGTGCTTTCCTCCGGCGTTTCTTCCGATGCCTACGGGAATCCCGGCGGCGGACTATCGCAAGCACGACGGCACGCCACCCGACGATGACCTCAACTCCTGGCGCGAAGGCGTTGGTTTGAGCGATGGCGGGGTGTACGACAACCTGGGCCTTGAGCCCGTGTGGAAGTCTCACAAGACGATCCTGGTGTCCGATGGCGGCGCGCCCATGAAGCCGAAGGCGCCTTGGGGGCCGGCCACGCTGCTGCGCTACTCAAGCGTTCTGACGAACCAAATCGGAGCCGTGCGGAAGCGGTGGCTGATCGATATCTACGAGCGGAACGAGGAACATCAGCCGGATACCTTCAACGGCACGTACTGGGGCATCGAGAGCGCCACGCGGCGATACGACGAGAACGCCCGTTACGGCTACTCGAAGAAGTTGGCCAAGTTCACCATCGCCACGGTGCGCACCGACCTCGATCTCTTCACGCCGAATGAATGTTGGGTGCTGATCAAGCACGGATACGAACTCGCGGACATCGCGCTGCGCACGCATGAACCGCGCATCATGGCAAAGGATCCGCCACGCCGAACGTGGTCCCCAGCGCTGCTCGACGAAGCGAAGGTCGGCGAGGCCTTGCGCGCCAGCGGCAAGAGACGCTACCTCTTCGTGCGCTCAAGTGACGGCAACGACAACTTGGTGAAGGGGTGAAGGCGATTCTGGCTTCCGCTCACGCAACGGCGAAGGACTCCTGAGAGAACCGCCCGGCCTCAAACGGACTCTTCCCACTCTTGCATGATCCGGTAGACCTCGCGCGGCTTGCGGGCGTTCTTCAGTTTCGTGTGGACCAGTTCATTCCGGGCGAGCGTGCCGATGCGCGCCATGATGCGCAGGTGCCGGTCGGGCTCGTGCAAGGGCGACACATACAAGATCACCATCGCGGCGCGGTGGCCGGTCGTGGAATCCAGGATCCCGTGTTTCGCGATCCCAACGCTCATGCGCGGACTCGACAATCCTTGAACGCGTGCGTGTGGGATTGCGATGTCTTCGCTGAGGAAAGTGGACCCCTGCTTTTCCCTTTCCATGACCGCCTTCCATGCCTCGCGGGAGAGCGCGGCTTCCCGCCGTCCGAAGCAGGCTGACACAAGTTGTCGCAGCGCGTCTTCTTTCGAAAGCTCCTCCTTCCAGCAGAGGATGCGATTCTCGGCGATGAGACTCAGCAGCGATTCGGCGCGGGGGGCGCTGGTGGCAGGGGCAGGTGCTGGGGCGGGCTCCGCCTGTGGAGGAGCCTCGCGACGCGACTTTGTGTCCAGCACGACCACGGTAGCGCCGTCGCACTCCGACACAAGGCGCTCGATGATCGAGCGGCGGCCGCTCAACCGGCTCCAGAACGACGCGGGCTGAGCCGGCGCCCCCACCACGATGTGGCCCACGCGGTACTCCTTCGCAAACTGCAAGATCGTTTTGACGACGTCGTCGCCTCGATACGTGAACACCGTCGCGCCAAGCTGCCGCGCCAGGCTGAGGTTATTGGTCAACAGCCGCTGCGTTTCCGCGTCGATCTGCGTCGGCGCCTCGGAAGAAGTCTGCACGTACACGGCGTACCAGTTCCGGTTCAGCCGGCCCGCGAGCCGTGACGCATAGCGCAACAACATCTCCGTATTGGGCCCGCGCGAGCTGAGGCACACCATGACCTGATCGAGACTGGACGTGGTCTCGCCCTCGGCGGCGTCGCGCCGGCGCGAATCAATCTGCGAGGCGATTTCCCGCAGCGTCAATTCCCGCAGTTGCTCGAGATTGGCCTCCTTGAAGAACCCATCCAGGGCCGTATCGATGCGCTCACGCGTGTAGACCTTTCCCACCTTCAGGCGCTCCCGGAGGTCCTCGGTGGTGAGATCGACGTTCACGATCTGATCCGCGTCCAAGACTACCTTGTCGGGCACGCGCTCGCGGACCTTTACGCCCGAGAAGCGCTCGACCGTATCGTAGAGACTTTCGACATGTTGGACGTTCAGCGTGGTGATCACGTGAATGCCCGCGGCGAGGATCTCCTCGATGTCCTGGTAGCGTTTCGCGTTCTTGCTGCCGGGGACGTTGGTATGGGCGAGCTCATCCACCAGTGCCACCGTCGGTCTCCGCCGCAGCACGGCATCGAGGTCCATCTCTTCGATCTCGATGCCGCGGTAGCTGAGGCGCCGGCGCGGAATGATGTCGAGGCCCGCGAGCAGCGCCTCGGTTTCTTGCCGTCCATGCGTCTCGACCAGACCCACTACGATGTCCACGCCTTCGTTCTTGAGGCGGTGGCCCTCCTGCAGCATTTCGTAGGTCTTGCCAACGCCGGCGCTGTAGCCGAGATAGATCTTCAACCGTCCCCGCCGTGCGCGGCGGATGAGACGCAGAAAACTCTCGGCGCGGTTTTCACTCATAAATGGATTACTCCGGCACGGCTGCTCCGTCCAGCTCGAGATTCAGCAGCAACACATTGATCAGGTCCCCGCCGTTTTCTCCAGCGTGCCGCTCAACTGTCGCGCGCAGTTCCGCCTCATTCAGACCTCGTGCATTCGCCACGCGCGGCAACTGAAACAGCGCCGCTTCCACCGTGATGTGCGGGTCGAGCCCGCTGCCCGAGGCGGTCACCAAATCCGCGGGAACGAGCTCTTCGCTTGCAGGCGTATACGCGGCAATGCGCTGCTCCGCAAGCGCGCGGAGCCGGGGATTGGCGGGGCTGAGGTTGCTGCCAGCCGCGCCCGCCGCGTTGTAATCGGCCGCGGACGGCCGCGGCCAAAAGTACTCGGGCCTGGTAAACGCCTGGGCGATTCTCTCCGCGCCTATGATGCGGCCATCATTACCGTATATCAACGAGCCATCCGCGGTGCGAGGAGTGAGGCCCTGTCCCAGCCCCCAGATGATCGCTGGGTACACGACGCAGCAGATGAGAATCGTGCCAAGCGCGATACGCACTGACGGAAGCAGCTCTGTCATAGTCCATGTCATCAACTTGCGAAACATAGGTGTTCCCTTATAGTACGCCCACTGCGCCCAGCAGGACGCCAATGAGCTTGATGCCGGCAAATGGCGCGATCACGCCGCCGAGCCCGTAGATCAGGAGATTCCTGCGCAACAACGCGTCAGCGCCGGAGGGCCGGTACCGTACGCCCTTGATCGCTATCGGGATCAAGATGGGAATGATGATAGCGTTGAAGATCAGTGCCGACAGAATCGCGTTCTGCGGCGAGGGCAGTCCCATGATGTTCAATGCCGACAACTGCGGCAGCGCGAGCATGAACATGGCCGGCACGATCGCGAAGTACTTGGCGAGATCGTTCGCGATCGAAAAGGTTGTCAGCGCGCCGCGAGTCATGAGCAGTTGCTTGCCGATTTCAATCACCTCGATCAGTTTCGTCGGATCGCTGTCGAGGTCTACCATGTTGCCCGCCTCCTTCGCGGCCTGGGTGCCGGCGTTCATGGCCACGCCGATATCCGCCTGCGCGAGGGCGGGCGCATCGTTGGTGCCATCGCCCATCATGGCGACGAGACGCCCCTGACGCTGCTCTTTGCGGATGTACGCGAGCTTGTCTTCGGGTTTGGCCTCGGCGATGTAGTCATCCACGCCGGCCTCGCGCGCGATGGCCGCCGCGGTGAGAGGATTGTCGCCGGTCACCATCACCACGCGAAGGCCCATGGCGCGCAGGCGCTTGAATCGATCTTGAATCCCGGGTTTCAACACATCGGAGAGCGAGACGACACCCAGGATCTGCGAGTCTTCCGCCACCACGATGGGCGTGCTGCCGCCGCGCGCGACATCGTCCACGGTGGCCTTGATCTGCCCGGGAATGGCGTGTCCATTGCCCTTGGCGAGGTCACAGATCGCGTCCGCCGCCCCTTTCCGGTATTGCTTTCCGTCGGGGAGGTTGATGCCGCTGAGGCGCGTCTGTGCGCTGAACGGAATCATGGTGGCCGAGGGGACCTCGACCGGCGCGCGGTCACCGAGGGTTTTTTCGCCCAGCGTGACGATGGACCGGCCTTCGGGCGTGGCATCGCCGAAGGAGGCCCACATGGCGGCTTCCACCAGGCGGTCGCGATCGACACCCGGCAGCGGGTGGTACGTCGTGGCTTCGCGATTGCCGATGGTGATCGTGCCCGTCTTGTCGAGCAACAGCGTATCGATGTCGCCCGCAAGCTCGACCGCCTTGCCGCTCTTCGCGAGGATGTTGGCCGACAAAGCACGGTCCATTCCGGCGATACCGATAGCGGCAAGCAGCGCGCCAATCGTCGTCGGTATCAGACATACCAGCAGCGCCACCAGCGTCGGCACGGGGAGGTCCGCGTCGAAGTAGCGGCCGATTGGCCAGAGCGAGACCGTAACCATCAGGAAGGCCAGGGTGAATCCCGCAAGCGTGACCGTCAACGCGATCTCGTTAGGGGTCTTCTGACGCACAGCGCCTTCCACCAAGCCGATCATGCGATCGAGAAAGGACTCGCCCGGACTCACCGAGATGCGCACGACGATGGTGTCGGTCAGCACGCGCGTGCCACCGGTCACACCGGAGCGGTCGCCGCCCGCTTCGCGCACCACCGGGGCGGATTCCCCGGTGATCGCCGATTCGTCCACCGTGGCCACGCCTTGGATGATTTCGCCATCGCTGGGGATGAGTTCGCCCGCACTGACGATGACTTCGTCGCCTTGACGCAAGTCATCGGAGGAGACGCGCTGCTCTTTCCCATTGACAAGACGCCGCGCCTGGGTCGATTGACGTGTCATGCGAAGCGACTCCGCCTGGGCTTTGCCGCGCGCTTCCGCGAGGGCCTCGGCGAAATTCGCAAATAGCACCGTCAGCCATAGCACGATCACCACGGCCAGCGTGTAACCCGTGTTGCCAGTCCCCCGCGCCAGATCGTGGAACAGGGAAAGGGTGCTCAGAAAGGCGCCCGCTTCCGTTACGAACATGACGGGATTCCGGAACATCGTAACGGGATTCAACATCACGACGGATTGCTTTAACGCCGCGAAGACCAGGTCGCGCTCGAACAGGGATGCGCGGCGCGTGTGCCGGCGGCGCAGTTTCATGGTTTCCAATACAGACATGAGAGTAACCTCTTTTCTTTCGTTTACCGGATGACGCCAGCGAGGTGTTCCGCAATTGGGCCCAGAACAGCTACGGGCAGGAACAGCAGCGCGCCAGCGAATACGACACTTCCCAGAATGACGAATCCGAACAATGGGGTATCTGTCCGCAGGGTCCCCGTGTTTTCGGGAGTCGCCTTCTTCGCCGCCAGCGAACCCGCGATGGCAAGCGGGAGAATGATTGGGATGAAACGGGAGAGCAGCATGACAAGCGCGGTCGCCGTGTTCCACGGAATGGTATTGTCGCCCAAGCCTTCAAAGCCGGAGCCGTTATCCGCGGAGGCCGAGGAGAACTCGTAAAGGATTTCCGAGAAACCGTGCGGCCCTGGGTTGTTCACGGTGCCCGCTCCCCACGGCGTCGCGGCGAAAATGGCCGCACCGCCCAGGATGAACAGGGGATGCACAAGAATGGCGAGCAGCGCGAGTTTCATCTCGCGAGTCTCGACCTTGCGCGTGAGGTATTCGGGGGTTCTTCCCACCATCATGCCGCAGATGAACACGCCCGCGATGATGTACAGGAACATGTTGATCATGCCGACGCCCACGCCGCCGAAAATGACGTTCAACCACATGCCGATCATCGGCACGAGGCCCGTGAGCGGATTCAGGCTGTCATGCATGCTATCAACCGATCCGTTGCTTGTGGCGGTGGTGAGCGCGGCCCAGAGCGGTCCGGCGCCGGTGCCGAAGCGGAGTTCCTTTCCTTCGAGATTGCCGTGCTGCTGCGAGACAGGCAAGCCTTCCAGGGCGGCCGTGGGCGCGCTTTCCAGATATAGTGCCGCGCCCACGTTCACCGCGAGCATAAGGGCCATCACGGCGAATACCACGGCGGCATGACGAACCCGGCGCGTCATGAACCCGAACATCCACACACAGGCCATGGGAATGAGGAGGATGCTCATGCATTCGATCACGTTGGTGAAGTAGCCGGGATTCTCCATGGGGTGCGTGGAGTTCGGCCCGAAGAAACCGCCGCCGTTGGTTCCCAGTTGCTTGATGGCGACGAAGGCGGCCACCGGGCCCCGCGCGATCACCTGCTCGATGCCTTCCAGCGTCTGCGCGACCGCCGCACCCTTGAAGGTCATGGGGATGCCGCCGATGAGCAGCAAGGTGGCCACGACGAGAGACGCCGGAAGCAGGATCCCGAACGTGGCGCGGAGCACATCGCGATAGAAATTGCCGAGCATGGTGCGGCCCGACAGACCGCGGGCCAACGCAGCCAGAACGGCGAGACCCGTCGCGGCGCTGACAAACTGCAGCCACATCATGGCGAACAGTTGAGAGAAATAGCTCAGAGACGCCTCACCCGAATAGTGCTGAAGGTTTGTGTTGGACACAAACGACGACACGGTATTGAAGACGAGGCTTGGCTCCAGCGCGGTCTTCTGGTCGGGGTTGAGCGGCAGCAGTGCCTGCACCGTCAAAACCATCCAGGAGAGCCCGAACATCACCCCGTTGAAGGTGAGCATGGATACCGCGTAGCTCTTCCAGTTCTGTTCGGCGGCAGCCGCCGAACCTGTCACGCGGAAGATTGTCGTCTCAAAGAGGCGTTGAATGCCCCGCGCTTGTTTCGGGGGTTCCATCACCGCCGTCAGATACCGGCCCAATGGCCAGGATAGCAGCGCACATGTACCCAGGATACCCAGGGAAAGGAGCATGGACATTTGAATTCTCCACTAGAACCGGCCGGGGTTCACGATGGCGTACAGCAGATACGCCATGCAGAACGCCGCGACCAATGTTGTTACCCAAATCATGAAGGACTCCCTTCGGTTACATCCGATCTAATGAGGCGGTTATCGCCCCCAAGACCAGAAAGACGCCTAAACCAAGAAAACCGTACACCATCACCATTCCTCTGGCTCCTCTTTCGCAGGGTGAGCGGGCTCGCCCAAGAGCGGCAGGGTGAACCAGAAGACCGATCCGTGCCCCGGTTCGCTCTCGACGCCAGCTTCGCCGCCGTGCGCCGTGACAATCTGCTTCACAATGGCCAATCCAAGACCGGCGCCGCTGCTGCCTTCCTGGCCGGGCGCCCGGTAGAACTGCTCGAATACATGAGACACATGTTCGGCCGGAATCCCCGCGCCCGTGTCTTGAACCAGGAAACGCACCTTGTCTCCCTCCGCGACCGCGTCCACGCCGATCGTGCCGCCCGCCGTGGTATAGCGAAGCGCATTCGACAGAAGATTCGCGAACACGTGGCGGATCCGGGTGGGATCCGCGCGCACTTCCGGAACTGCGGAGGAGACGCGCATGTCGAGGACAACTCCCTTGTCCTTGGCTTCCGCGCTGAACGATTCGACCGCATCGCGCGCGAGCGTCAAGGGGGAAACCGCGCACGCATTGATCGTGGCATGCCCGGACTCGATGCGGTTGATGTCCAGCAAGTCTTCGATCATGTTGACCAGCCGCTCGCTGTCGTCACGCGCGGCGATCAGGAGTTCCGATTGCTTATCATTGAGCGCGCCTATCTTCTCGTTGAGGAGGAGGTGAATCGACATGCGCAGCGACGTCAGGGGGGTGCGCAGTTGATGCGACACGGTCGCGACCACGTCGCGTTTGAGTTCGCGCTGCTCGTAGGCTTGCGTCACGTCACGCAGGAGCACTGCGGCGCCGGTCGGCTCCTCCGCGCCCGTGCCCACCGGAATCGGAATCGCCACGGGACGGAAGAAATACTCCTTGTTATCGATGAATTGCTGGACCGCGCCGCCTTGCCCAACGTATTCGACGAGACGCCGTTCCGTGAGAGCCCGTTCCACCAGCGGCGGCAGCCAAGCGCAGTTCAATTCGTGGATCAGTGCGCCGGGACGCATGCCGAAGTACCGGACAGCCGTGTCCGTGGAGATTTCGATGCGCCCGTCGAGGTCCATGACCGCGGCGGCCGAGGGCAGCGCGGTGAACACGTCCTCGGCGGCGCGGCGCACGCGCTGCAATTCCATACGGTCACTTCGGCGCGTCGATCGCAGGCTCTCGGCCATGGCGTTGAACGCGCCGGACAACTGGCCCACTTCGTCGCGCGAGCCGTTCTTCAACACGAGGTCGAGGTTGCCGCGCCGGATTTCTTCGGCGGATTGGATAAGCGTGCGAATGGGCTTGAGGATCCAGTGCCGCACAAACACGATGAGCACGATGGCCAGCACCGCGCACGCGCCTATCGCCGCCAGAATGCGTCGATGTGCCGAAACGGCCAGACGCCGCGCGCGTTCGTTGGCGTCGTGCATGTTCTCCTGGTTCATGTCCAGAATGCTCTGGGCAAGCGTCTTGATCTCGGTGAACGTGGGCAGGAGCACGTTTCGGTACGTCTCCTTGCGGGTTTGCTCATCCAGCGTGGTGTCGGTCACCTGCGCGATCGTAGCCTGGTAGTGCTCAAAGAGCGCCTGGATATGCTCGGCCTTTTCCTGTTCGTTCGGGAGTGTGACATTGCCCAGTTCGACGCGGAGCGCTTCCCCAAACTTCTTCAGGTTTGGTTCCACGCATTCGCGGCTCTCCTCCTCATAGCCCAGCAAGGAGAACAGCAGACCGCTGTCGACGCGCTCCAACGACTCCTTCATGTCCTGACACGCGATGACGCTGCGGTAGTTTTCCCGCAGGATGACGTCGATGGCTTGGCCGAGATAGTGGATTTGCTGCATGGTCAGCATGCCTATACCGCCAACCATCAACAGCAGCCCGGCGAACCCGAGCATGAGCTTTCCTTGAATGTTGAGCATGGGTGGTTACTCCTGGTGGGTAGAGAGCAAGCCGTGTGCCGCCCATTGAGTGTGGGCGAATCAACGGCTTACGCGTGAAATGCGCGAGGGCGGATTGATAAAGACAAGACAGGCGGGGTGTGGGCCTTGCATTATGCAAGGCGGCGCCAGACTCAAATGCCGTATTGCTTACGCTTGCGCCAGAGCGTCGCCTGATCGATTCCCAGGACGTCCGCCGCTTCTTGAAGCGAACCGGCCGCAGCCAGTACACGCCGGATATGCTGCTCCTCGACAAGGTCCAGAGGTACAGCATCGCCAAGCTGAACGGGAGCGGCGGCGGGCACGACAGGTTCGGGCAGGTGGCGTACATCGATCTGCTCGCCCGCGCACAGGATCGCGGCACGTTCGACGACGTTGCGCAGTTCGCGGATGTTGCCTGGCCATGGGTACCGTCTGAGCGCTGCAAGCACCTCCGGCGTGAACCCGGTGATTCGCTTGTGGTTCTGCGCGGCGAAGAAGGGCAGCATGCCCGCCGCGAGTGCCTCGACATCATCCGGACGCTCGCACAACGGAGGGATCGCGATAGGAAACACGTTCAGCCGGTAATACAAATCTTCGCGGAAGCGGCCCTCGCGCACGGCGTCTTCGAGGGGCGTGTTGGTGGCGGCGATAATGCGGACGTCGGCGCCGAGGGTCGTCTGTCCGCCGACACGCTCGTACGCCCTTTCCTGCAGAAACCGCAACAGCTTCGGCTGGATCGCGGCCGGCAGATCCCCTATTTCATCCAGAAACAAGGTGCCGCCATCGCAGCCGGCAATGCGGCCGGGATTGTCGCGCAAGGCGCCGGTAAACGCGCCCTTGACGTGGCCGAACAACTCACTCTCCAGAAGCTCCCGGCTGAGCGACGGACACGACACCGTCACAAAAGGTTTGGTTGCGCGCGGACTCCACTCGTGGATTGCCCGCGCGAGGACCGTCTTTCCCGTGCCGCTCGGGCCGCGCAGCAAGACGGTTGCGTCTGACAGCGCGACCTGCCGGGCCTGCTCGAGGGTGCGCTGCATCGCCGGGCTTTTGGAATGAAACATCACGCCGGGGTGCAGGCTCTTCAGATCTTCTTGGAGCACCTCCAACCGCCGCTGCATGCTGCGCAACGCCCCCACCCGCCGCGTGACCAGCAGCACGTGGTCCGGCTGGAATGGCTTCGCAATGTAATCGGTCGCCCCGCGCCGCATCGCCTCGACCGCCGTATCGATGGAAGCGTAGGCGGTGATCACGACGATGTGGATCCACGGCGCCGCTGCCTTCAACGCGGGAATGAGATCCAGGCCGTTGGAGGTCCCCAGGCGCATGTCGACGAAAGCCAGGTCGAATACCTGGCGCAAGGCTTCCGCCTCCGCATCTTCGGGATTGCTTACCGCCGTCACCCGGTGATTCTGCGCCTCCAGACACAGCTTGAGCGTCTTCCGGATGTTCGCCTCGTCATCCACGACCAGAATGTTGAGGGGAACGTCCGGGGCTGCCTGCTCGTCTAACGATCCTTCATCCGTCGATTTGTGCATGGCAGCGCCATTATCGCAGAAATGATCGCCGAATGGGATTGGCACCGCTGGGAACGCCCTACCGGGAGCGCCGGCATCCCTGCCGGCTCTTGAGTGTTGTACATTGACGTGCCCCCTCAAGTTTGGGATACTCACCCGCTGCAAGCTGCAACTGGAGATGTCCCGTCATGAAAACAATAGTGTGTCGCCTATTCTGTTCGTTCGCCCTTCTCACAGTGATGCCGGCCTGCAGTGGCGCGGCCGGTACGCTCGAAGGGGTTCATCTCGACTCTCTCAAGCTCCCACCGGGGTTCAAGATTGACGTGTATGCAACGGGAGTGACCGATGCCCGCTCCATGGCCCTCAGCCCGGGCGGTATCCTCTTCGTGGGTACCCGCGAGGGTGGCGATGGCCAAGTGTACGCGGTCGTAGACTCCAATAAAGACCATCGGGCCGACGAAGTCGTGGTGATTGCCAAGGGCCTCACCCAGCCCAACGGCGTCGCGTTTCATGACGGCGCGCTGTACGTCGCGGAGATCAGCCGCGTGCTGCGCTTCGACAACATCGAGGCGACCTTCCGCAACAGCCCGCAATACACCGTGGTCAACGACACATTTCCCACGGACGAGCACCATGGCTGGAAGTTCATTGCCCTTGGCCCGGACGGCCTGTTGTACGTTCCGGTCGGCGCGCCGTGCAACATCTGTTTGCGCGATGACGACCCGCGTTACGCGTCGATCATGCGCATGAAGCCCGATGGCTCCGGCCCCGAAGTCTTCGCAAGCGGTATCCGCAACACGGTGGGGTTTTCGTGGCATCCCACGACGCAGGAACTGTGGTTCACCGACAACGGCCGCGACATGCTCGGCGACGACCTGCCGCCCGACGAGCTAAACCGTGCGCCGAAGGCGGGACTGCACTTCGGCTACCCCTACTGGCACGGGCTGTCCATCCCGGACCCTGATTTCGGCGAGGGCCACAGCGCCGCGGAGTACACACTGCCCGCGCGCGAGTTGGGTCCGCACGTGGCCGCGCTCGGCATGCGCTTCTACACCGGCGGCATGTTCCCCGCCGAATACCAGAACCAGATTCTCATCGCCGAGCACGGTTCCTGGAACCGCAGCAAACCCATCGGGTACCGCGTCATGCTCGTCAAGCTCAACGGCAACGAGGCGGTCTCCTATGAGCCCTTCGCCGAAGGTTGGCTGCAAGGCAGCCAAGCCTGGGGCCGCCCCGTCGACGTACAGGTCATGCCCGACGGCGCGCTGCTCATCTCCGACGATCGCGCCAACGCGATTTACCGCGTCACGTATTCGGCGCCGTAGACTCCGAATGGTCCCGGACATTCTGGAGGCCCGACATCCCCCTCGGCACTTCGTGCCTGCCTCCTTCGAAGGGGGACGCAGAGCGCGTGCCCTTCGGGCCGCGTGTTGCGCGCGCCCGCCGGCTCCATGTTGCCCTCAAGACAACTCATGATCCACAGACATAGTTTTGCGTGTGTCCCCCTTTGAAGGGGGTGTAGGGGGATGTTCTTTGCATGGGGATGTTCTTTGAGTCAGGCCTCCGGCTCGATTAGACTGGCGGCGCGAACTCGGGGGAAACACAGCAGGAGTACACGCGCCGTGGTTGTCGCAAATCCGCTACTGGGGACCTTGTTGCATGCCTTTGGCGCGATGGCGGCCGCGCTTTGTTACACGCCGCAGCAGAAACTGCGGGGCTGGTCTTGGCAGACGTACTGGCTTGCCCAGGCCTTCGTCTGTTGGTTCTCCCTGCCGATCATCGGAGCGTACCTCACGATTCCCCAACTGGGCGACGTGCTCCGCGAAACTCCGAAGAGCGCCTTGGCCGCTACCTTTCTGCTGGGTGTAGCCTACGGCATCGGCGGCACGGCCTTCGGACTCGCCATCCGCTACATTGGCTATTCGCTGACCTACGCCATCGCCATCGGCATTTCCTGCGTGCTCGGCACTTTGACGGGGCCCCTTCTGAGCGGCGCGTTGCGCGAGCTGCTTCACAAGACCGGTTCCGGCTGGGTGATGACCGGAATCTTCATCGGCGTCGTGGGCACGTTGGTGTGCGGCTGGGCCGGCCGCATGAAAGAACGCGAGCTGCAAGCAGGCGATCCGGGCGCCGCGACCTTCGTTCTGGGGAAGGGCCTCCTGCTGTGCTTTGTCGCGGGCGTTCTGTCCTCCATATACGGCATCGCCGTGAACGACGCCGGCGCCCCCATCGCGCAGGCCGCGGAGCGTTTCGGCGCGGGGCACTGGCAGATGAACGCCGTCTACATCTTCTCGAACAGCGGCGCGTTCCTCACCACCATGTTGTATACGCTGTGGCTCGGACGGCGCGAGAAGAGTTTCGGCGAGTTCCGTCGCGCCACCCTCCCCGTGAGCGGCGCTCTTCCGATGAACTACGCCATGGCCCTGCTGACAGGCTGCTTGTGGTACTCGCAGTTCCTCTTCTACGGACTGGGCCACGTCCGTATGGGACGATTTGCCTTCTCAAGTTGGGCGATTCACATGATCATGCTGATCCTGTTCAGCAGTCTCACCGGCATTGTCCTGCGGGAGTGGCATGGGCGGCGGCCACAAACCAAGGCCCTCATCGCCCTGGCATTCGTCATACTCTTTGCGGCGGTGATGATGCTCACCTACGGAAACTACCTTGGCGAGCAAGCCCAGGGCGGGTGATGCTTACCGAAAGGAGCGCGGACACGATGCAACGATTCGGCGCGGTCACCCAGGTGCGCGAGGACAAGGCGGAACAGTACAAGGCGCTGCACCGGGCCGTGTGGCCGGATGTGCTCCAGCAGATCGCGAACTCCAACATTTACAACTACTCGATCTTCCTGCGCCGGCTGCCCGACGGCAATCTCTACCTCTTCTCGTACTTCGAATACGCGGGAGAAGATTTCGACGCGGACATGAAGGCGATGGCCGCCGACCCCACCACGCAGGAATGGTGGGACGTCTGCGTGCCGTGCCTGAAACCCCTGCCCGACCGGGCGCCTGGAGAAGTCTGGGCCTCCATGGAAGAAGTGTTTCACGCGGATTAGCGGGTCGCGGCGTTGGGCGAAGAACATCCCCCTCGGCCCTGCGGGCCTGTCCCCTTCAAAGGGGGACCGTGTACGCGTGCCCTTCGGGCCGCGCATTTTTCGCGCCGGAAGTCCACGTGTTGCCCCAAAGCCGTTCCATTATCTATAGATATAGTGCTGCACAATTCCCCCTTTGAAGGGGGATCCAGGGGGATGTTCTTTTGTTGAGCGAGCGCCAAACCCTGTAGTCTGTCTTGGGGATTGCACGCGAACAAACCCTGAGGTGTTCATGACGATTGCGTTGTATTGTCTCGGCATGCTGGTCCTGGGCGCCGGGGTGGGCCTCATCAGCGCGGCGCTCGGGCTGGGAGGCGGCATACTGATGGTGCCCGCCTTCCTGACGTTTGTGCCGGGCATGGACGCCCACACGGCTAAGGGAACCAGCCTGTTCATCATTATCTTCGTGGCGGCACTCAACGCTTGGCGCTTGAACAGGGGCCAGCAGGAGCGCAATTGGGATGTGGCGGGCGCGATGGCCGTGGGCTCCATCGTGGGCGGATACGCGGGTGCATGGGTCACGTCGCGCCTGCCGGACCAGGCCGTTATCTGGATCTACGTGGTCTTTCTCGTGGGCGCGGCGCTCCGCACGTTCTTGATCAAGCCGGTCATCATTCGCAAGGAACAGGTGCGGCGCCGTAGCGGATTCGCCGTGTTGATCGGCATGGCGGGGGGTGCGGTCGGCGGTGGAACCGGCACGGGCGGCGGCTTGATCATGGTGCCGCTTTCGCTGATCGCGGGTATCATCAGCAATGAACGCGTGGTGGCCTTGTCGAACATGGTCATGGTCGCGACCGGCATCGCGGGAACCGTGGCGCACTTTACCGCGCCGCGCACCTTGGACTTACCCGGCACCATTGGTCACGTGAGCCTCGCCTTGACGCCGCTGGTCTTCATTGGCGCGCAACTCGCCGCGCCCCTGGGGCACCGGTTGGAGACCCAACTGACGCTGCCGCGCCGTAAGGCGGTGATGGGGGTGTTGCTGCTCGCAATCAGTGTGCGTCTGGCTTATCAGGTCCTGCGTTGAAGGCGGGCGGCATGGTGTCCGCCTCCGGACGGTCTGCCGCAAGCAACCCTGTGAGGATGGCGATGTACCGGCGTTCGTTCGCGAAGACGGCAAACGACAATAGTACGCCCGCCGCCATCACGAAGAAGCACAGCAGGACCGCCACCGGCAGCATCACGGCCATCAGCTCGAGGTAACGCGGTTCCAGTTCTCCTGCCTGGAGCCGTGCCACGACGTGGTATGGATTCACCAGGGATGGCGCTTGGATGAAGAAGACCGTCAGCACGACGCCCATCCCGACCAGCACCATCATTCCCGTGGCGTTCCAGGTCGTGGCCAGTTTCCGGCGCCTTTCGAGAAAACGCCGATCGTTCTCCGGAATGTCCATGCTCGTCTATTCCCCCATGACCTTGATGATCAAGCGTTTGCGGCGTTGCCCGTCGAACTCGGCGTAGTAGACCTGCTGCCAAGGCCCCAGGTCCAGCTTGCCCCCGGTAACCGGCACGATGACCTCGTGGTGGATGATCAGGCTCTTGAGGTGGGCGTCGCCGTTGGTTTCCCCCGTGTGATGGTGACGGTAGCCGTCCCGATAGGGGGCCAGCCCCTCCAGCCACTCGTCGATATCCGCGATGAGACCCGATTCGGCGTCGTTCACGTACACGCCCGCGGTAATGTGCATGGCGCTGACGAGGGCCATGCCGTCCTGGATGCCGCTTTTGCGGACGACCTCCTCGACCTCGCGGGTGATATTGATGTATTCGCGGTGCTTCTTGGTGTGGAACCACATGTATTCGGTTGCGAACTTCACGATTCTCTCCTCCGCGGGTCCTCTGGTATCATGAATGGATGACGGGTGCTCTCTGCCATGTCCTTGTTGGACCCAGTGTTATGCGTAGAATTATAAGTCGGGTGCGACAGGAAGTATACCCATTGAATCCGCCGCGGTCCGGTATCGGTGAAACACCACGGTCCCGCGTGTGGTCTGTAGTCAAGTGTATAGTTTGTCCCAATCACCGAAGTATCAGGTGGCCATGAGGCATCATCGAGGAATCTGGATCTTTACCGGCGCGGTCGTAATCCTGGCCGCGGTCGTCTTGAGCGTTCGCGATGCGAACGCGCCTGCCAGCCCGCCTGCGTTCAGCCCTGTGGATGCCGTGGCCGACGAACTGACCAGCCCCCAGATGCAAATGCTCGTCGAGACAATGAAGGCCTGCCTCGAGAACGACCCCCAGGCCCGCCGCTCGAACACCCGCTCGCTCGTGAACGGCATCGCCGCGCTTGCCGAAGACGGGATCTACGAGACCGCCGACACCTACTACGCGCTGGGCGTCCGCCGCGCCGCGCAACGGGATTACGAAGGGGCGGAGGAGGCCTACCGGAAGGCCATCGAGTTGCGCCCCAACTGGAATTGGGCGTACAGCGGTCTGGGCATTCTAATGCACACACAGACGCGCATGGCCGAGGCCGAAGCCGCGTTTCGCAGGGCGATCGAGTTGGACCCGGGCTGGAGCCGCGCGCACGATGATCTGGCAATTCTGCTGCGGCTGACGGGCCGCCTGGAGGAAGCGGAGGTGGAGGCGCTGCGCGCCTTGGAACTGCGGCCCAACGCCGTGGCGACGCGCAACAATTTCGGCAACCTGCTGGTCGCCCTCAAGCGCTACGATGAAGCGGAAACCGAGTACCGCGCCGCCATCGCGGTCGAACCCGATCACCCGGCCCCGTACTACAACCTCGCGTGCCTGGCTAGCCTCCGAGGACGCACCGGGGAGGTCGTCCCGTTACTGCTGTGCGCCATCGAGTTTGACGCTTCCTACCGCGAAGAAGCCCGGCAAGATGAGGACTTCGATTCCGTCCGCGACGATCCGGCCTTCCAAATCCTCGTCAACGGCCCCAGCACACCGCCGACCCTGCCGCGCCTGCCGGAGTAGAAACTCTGAAAAGAGCACAGCCACGCAAGGCGTGGCTATGCCACACTCGCTTGGCCAGCCTTGGGCAGCTCTTCCTCTCTTCCGGCCGGAGGTTTGCTCCAAGACCAGAGAGTCGGACAAACCAGAAATGGGATATTGAAGACACAGGCGAGGGCGCCTGTGCCACACGGTTATCTGCCATTCATTGTTTGTCTGAGACTCTCAGAACCCCACTGTCAACCAAGGTCTGGAAGACTGGTAGATGCAACTTGGGCGGGGCAAGCGCGTGTGGCACAGGCGCCCTCGCCTGTGTCTTGCGCACGGATTAGACGGATCCGACCGATTGGACCGATCGGACAAGCGTGTGGCACGGCCACGCTGAGGCGTAGCGGTGTCTTCATTGGTCGGACGATGCCTCAGAAGCCCCGGACCATGTACGCCTGCAGCACCCCTGACTCGTCGGAGTTGAAGAACCCCATGGTCCCGTCCGGCGACAGGAAGGGGTGCATGTGCGCGCCCTTTACCCAGGAACACTTGGGCTGGGCAACGCTGCGGAGACTCTCCAGGACACCTTCGCCGGGCACGCCCAGTTCGGCCACCACCACGCGGCCCGTAGGATCCATGGGACCGGTGTCGGAGATGAGCCGCTTTCCGGCGATGTCGGTGGCAAAGTGATAGAAGTCCGGCCGCTCGATAGCCCGCGTGAGATCATTGCGGACGCCTCCTGGCGTTTTCAGGCCGAGGTGACCTGCATCCGGCAAGGCCTTGCCCTCGATCAAGCGCGCGCTGCGCGGCTCGTTCGTGCCGGTGCTGGTGATGGCCCACTCGCTCCTGCCCCGCCAGCACTGGTGCCCCTGGCAATGCTCGTTCCCGTCGCGTCCCCACGGCATCGTGCGGAATGACGTGCCGTCGTCACGGATCACGTGGATGTCCGCGCCGTCTCCGCTGACCAGCGTGGTGATCTCTCCCTGTGGATTGGCCTTGTTGCCGTGATTCTCCTGGATGAGGATGTCGTGTTTCGCCGCGGCATCCATTGACCGCGAGTACTGCGGGTGCAGGTTGCACCAGGTCTGCCCTTGGAGGATCAGATTCACCGATGCCTTGAGCAAATCAAATACCATAAGGCCGTACGGGGCGTCTTCCGTCTGGCCATCGCCGAAGAACGCGGAAAGGGCCAGGCGCTCTCCATCCGATGAAATCGTGGACAACGGATAGATGTGGCTCGGCTTGAGCCCCGTACCGGGCACGCCCGCGTCCATGACGAGCAGCGTCTGCCGATCCGTGGCGTCCAAGCGCACCCGCTTGAGGGTGAGACGCCCGCCGTTGACCTCGGTCTCATTCACGAAGTAGTAGAGATGCGTGCCGTCCGGCGACAGCGACGGAGCGGTGACGCCCAACTCCTCGGTCAAGGGGGAGAGGGAACATCCGTCTTCGATGTTGCAGAGAAGATACTGATGGGCGGGGTCGTCCTTGCTGCCGCCATGCGCGTGGGCCGAACGGTGCAGCACAAAGCGCCTCGAGTCCGGCGTGAAGATCTGCGCTTCCATGTACACGTGGCAACTCGGGACCGTGTCATCGGTGAGTTGAATGACCTCCGTGCCCTCAGGCGCTTCCGGGTGCACAAGGTCCGGCCGGAACCTCAAGGCTGTCGCGGCAGGAGCCGCCCCAGCGCGCCCGCACAGGGCGGAGGCGATTCCGATGCCGCCATACGTTGCACTCCGCTGAAGAAAGGTCCTGCGTGTGTAAGCATTCATGTCGTGCTCCTCCGCCCGGAATCCACTGTACCGCTTCCCGCGAGCATGCCACAAAGTTGACGGCATTATCCCCTGTTCATCCAGTCATCCTGTCCAACCTCGTTCTCTTTTTGACAGGATAACAGGATTGAAGAGGATGGAAGAAAGGTAAGGACCTATAGAGAACGGTTCTGCCGGAGCTTCACGTTTGATTACGCTTTTGACATCGTGGTTATAGTATTGAAGAGATTTCCAGGGATAATGCCGCTGAAATCCACGCCAGCGAGTGGGTGTACAATGAGTTGCAGGGACGGACTCCCGATTGACCCCGGCGTGCAACGGAAGTGATCTCAGTGCTGGCCCCTAGTGGACAATGAGCGACTGTTCCGGCCCAAGTGTTGCGGCAACTAGCGACGGCATTCGTGTAGAACGAGTACGGCTACCCGTGAGATACCAGATTGGGGGAACGCAATAGATGGCCAGACTCTCTGAACGATATCGAACAGTTCCGCTTTGGGCACGAATTCTCTTTGTGCTTGGCCTCGCGGCCACCGTGGGGTTCATCTTCCTCACCATCCTCGCCATATGGTTTGCCGGAGACGCGGGTGGGATTGCGCCATTTACATACGCACTTTGATTGGAAATCTCGCGTGCTGTCAGCGGAAGTGTGCAGGACCAATTCAACTTTGGTCGAATGACATCCTGCCAATCCTGTTATCCCGTCCAACACTTTCTTCTCTGATCGGCCGCGGGGCGTCCCCGCCTATTGTAGGAACGCCCAATGCGGCTGCCTATCGTCGAGGCGGGTGAGGCCGGCTTCGTGGGCGAGCCGTACAGCCTCGGCGTATTCGCGCGGGGTGATGCGGCGGTTGATCGGCGCGAGACAACACGCCTCGTGGCACGGGCGGTATTGATCCATGATGTTGAGATAGGTGTTCTTCGAGACTTCTTCGGCGAGGAAACGCACGGTTTCTCCCGTGCCTGCGAGTCCCTCCGGCAAGACGAGGTGGCGCACGAGCAGTCCCCGCGTCGCGATGCCGCTCTCATTCAACACAAGGTCCCCGGCCTGCCGGTGCATCTCTTTCACCGCCGCACGGTTTACTTCCGGGTAATTCGGAACGCCGGAGAAGCGCAAGCCCACTTCCTCATCAGAATACTTCATGTCGGGCATGTAGATGTCGATGACGCCGTCGAGCAGGGCCAGTGTCTCGAGCGAGTCGTAGCCGCCTGTGTTGTACACGAGCGGGAGGCGCAGCCCGGCTTCCGCCGCGAGGAGCAGCGCTTCCAGGATCTGCGGCACCACGTGTGAGGGCGACACGAAGTTGATGTTGTGACAACCCTGGGCCTGGAGCGCGAGCATCATCTGCGCGAGTTCGCGCGCGCTCACTTCGCCACCCTCTCCGCGCGCGCTGATCTCCCAGTTCTGGCAGAAGCAACAGTGCAGATTGCACGACGAGATGAAGATCGTGCCCGACCCGTTGCGCCCTACCAACGGCGGCTCCTCACCAAAGTGCGCGTGGAACCCATAGACCACCGCGTGGCGCCCGGTCCGGCACGAGCCTGTTTCCCCGTGCAGCCGATCTGCCCCGCAGGCCCGCGCGCAGATGTCGCACGAAGCGAGCCGCTGCCGCGCGGTGTCAACTCGCTCCGCGAGTTCACCGCTTTCCAGGAGTTGCAGGTACGCGGGCGTTGTCACGGCTCATTGCCTCCCACAAAGGTGCAGGGGATCGCGGCTCCGCGCCTGCGCGGAATGTTTCGTCGGTATCATTGTCCCGAAAGCGACGATTGGTCAAGGTGTCCGTGTTCGTCCGTGTTCGTCCGTGTTCGTCCGTGTTCGTCCGTGTCTGTCCGTGCTCGTCCGTGTCGGGCTATTGGAAGGCCGGCCCGCCCGAAGAGTATGATCTGTACTCCGCGTGGCGCTGCGGCGCCGCGTGAAATGGAAATCCACAACCCCATTGAGCGTTCCGTGAAAGGAGACCGGTTATGCGTGGTTTTGCGGTGGTGTGTTCAATCGGCGCGGCGGTTGTATTGGCCGCGCTGTCTGTGGCGCCCGTGGCCTTCGGGCAGGGCGACACGATGCCTCCGGGCGTGCTGCCCGCGGAAGAAGCGGCAGCCGGCTGGATTAACCTTTTCGACAAAGAGACGACCTTCGGTTGGAACATCCTCGGCGATGCGCCGTGCAGGGTGGTGGATGGCATCCTGACGTGCGAAGGCGGCACGGGCGGCCTGCTGGTTACGACGAGCCAGTTCGCGGATTACGAGTTGCAGGTAAAGCTGCGGATTTCCGCCGACAGTTCCACGGGTCTGGAACTGCGCAGCTCGCTCCAGGGTCACTACACCGAGAACGGCACCGCCGTGATTCCCATCGCGCAACCCAAGGACAGCGCTTCTGACTGGCACACGATTGCGGTCACGGCCAACGGCCCCACCCTGACCGCCACCCTGGACGGTGCGCCGGTCGAAGGCGTTGCCGCCAACCGCCTGCGCGGCTACATCGGCATTCAGTACCATGGTCACGGCGGCAAACTTGAAGTCTCCGAGGCAAAGCTGAAGCCCCTCAATCTGAAGCCCATCTTCAACGGCACCGATCTGACGGGTTGGAACATCATCCCCGATCACAAGTCCGAGTTCAGCGTCATCGAAGGCGCGCTGAACATCAAGAAAGGCAACGGCCAGATTGAAACGGCCGGCGAGTACAAGGATTTCGTGTTGCAGCTTGACATCTTCTCGAACGGGGACCACCTCAACAGCGGCGTGTTCTACCGCGGCCCTGTCGGCGTGTTCTGGAAGGGCTACGAGTCGCAAGTTCGCAACGAGTGGGACAAGCCGGCGGAGGGGTCGACCGAGCCGGGCGGAATCGATCGCCGCAAACCGCATGACTTCGGAACGGGCGGTAACTACGGCAATCAGAAGGCGCGCATGGTCGTGTCAAGCGACCGCGAATGGTTCCACAAGACCATCGTGTGCGATGGCAACCATGCCGCAGTCTGGATCAATGGGTATCAGACCAGCGACTTCACCGATACCCGGCCTGTCGTTGCGAATCAGGATGGCAAGGCAGGCTACGTGCCGGGTCCGGGCACAATTCACCTGCAGGGCCATGACCCCACAACAGACCTCAGCTTCAAGAACATCAACATCATGGAATACCCGGCGCGGGGCGGCGCGCGCGCGGGTGGCGGCGGACGTGTCCGCCGCGATGGCAACCAATAAACTGAAACGCACGGAGGCAGGAACGCAACCGCAGACCTGCCTCCGTTTCTTTTGACAGCCACATGAGGAGACCGAGATGGCAAAGAACATCATCATGTACTCCGCGAAGCTTTGCGGGGACTGCCAATTATTGAAGGCGTTCATGGACGCCAACGGCGTGACTTACGAGAGCCGGGACATTCGTGAGAACCCCGAGTACGGACAGGAACTCGAAGCGAAGACCGGCAAACTGGGCGTGCCTTACCTGATCATCGACGGCGAATGGAAGCGCGGATACGAAGTAGGCAAACCGTTCTCCGAGGACTTCGCGCGGGAGCTGCTGGGGCTGTAGGCCGGGCGTTCTCCGGCGCGCGTGAGAACGCCTGCCCGCAGGTGGTCATGACAGGTTGCCTGAGTCGTTTGCTTCCCGTAGAATTCCCCCTTGGTGACACGCGGTAACGTATCAAGGAAGTGATCTGCATGGCTGACAAGAATGACTCCGTCTGGGAATTGATGAATCTGTTGTTTCGCGCCCACCCCTGGCACGGGGTGTCCTGTGGCGACCGCGCGCCGGAAGAGGTCACCGTCTACATCGAGATGACGCCCACGGACAATGTGAAGTACGAGGTCGACAAAGGCACCGGACTTCTGAAAGTGGACCGGCCTCAGCGCTACTCGAGTGTATGCCCCACGCTGTACGGCTTCATCCCGCAGACCTATTCAGGCGAGTTGTCCGCGGAGTATTGCCGCATGAAAACGGGGCGTCCGCATATCGTGGGCGACCGCGACCCGCTCGATATCTGTGTGTTAAGCGAAAAGCCCATCCGCAAGAGCAACGTGCTGCTGCGTGCGATACCGCTCGGGGGCTTGCGCATGCTCGATGGCGAAGAGGCCGACGACAAGATCATCGCCGCAATGGTCGACGACGAGACCTTCGGCGACATGCGCCGCATCGAAGAGTGCCCCGCACGGCTTGTGGACCGACTGAAACACTACTTCCTCACCTACAAGCAGGCCCCGGACGCCGTGGACAAAGTGTGTGAGATCACGGACGTCTACGGGCGCGAGGAAGTCCTGGAGGTCATCCGCCGCGCGCAGGAAGACTACCGCCGGCACTATCCCGATATCCGGGCGCGCCTGACGGCTATGCTCGAGGGGTAGGAAGTGTGGCTGGCGTCCTCACGCCTCCTTGCCGCAACACCTTCTTCCCTTGCCGTGTCCGTGGCCTGCCCCGTGTCCGTGGCCTTTGCCCTGCCCGCCGCGGCCGCCGTGGTGGTGATGGGCGTGGCCGTGCAGGCCCTGGCAACTGTGGCCGCGTTCCTCCGCATCGCGGTGGATGTTCTCGCTCTCGCATAACATCGCTTTGTCAAGGCCCTTCCGGCTGGGTCTGCCCAACGGGATGGGAAGGATGGGAGTTATGGGAAGCATGAGAGCGCGAGCCTGGGTCCGTGACGGGCGATCCGGGGGCGTGCGTTCACCGGCCCATCGGCTTATACTCCATGCGAGACGCGTCCCCACCGGGGAGGCGCGCGAACCGTAGAGGGGGTCCAGTCCGTGAAGGTCGTTTTGATCGTTCTCGCCGTACTGGTGGTATTGATCATCGCGTTTATCGTGTGGCGGTACGTCGCGACGATGTTGGCCAGCGAGAGGCTGCGCCGCCGGCTCTACGAGGCACTGGCGGCTGTATCGGAGGCCCTCGAAGCGGGGAAGACGCCCGACCCGATGCTGATCCAGCGCTTCGCGAGGTCCGCGGCGACGCGCAAAGTCTTGTGGGAAATCCTGCAATCGCACGAGCGGCTGGACTTGTACCCGGAGGAATACGCATCGCAGGAGTCGCTGGCGGAGGCCGATATCGTGTTGTGGCTGTGCCACCCCAATGAGCTGCAGTCGCCTCCCGACGAGATCGAGTTGATGGCGACGGTTCCGTCACCCTCCTCCACGGTGGATGCCCCGGCGAACTACTACGTTTTTCGATATCGCGTGAACCCACCCCATTGGGCCGCCAACGATGGATGGATGGCGGGCGTGGCGGGCCCCTACGGGGCGAACCAGGACGCAAAACCCCACGCGTCGGGCACGTTCAGCCGTTTCGAAGCCTACGACTCGCGAACCCCCGAACAACATGTGGCGGTCACGCACGACCTCATCATGGGCAAACGGAAGTAGCGGGGCCCCGCTCTTTCGCCGCGTAACCTTTACTCACATTTGGGGTATAATACGACACGCTCGGATGAAAGAGCCCGGGAGGTCCGCGTTCCATGGAACTGCCCTATCGCATGGACTACAGTGCGCGTCAACGCCGCTTCTCGGCGGCTTGGCTTGCGGTGTTTCTCGCGCTCACCGTCATTGCGATCGTGTTCGACGTCACTTCCGAGAGCTTGCTAGTGCGTCTCGGCGTGTTGACGAGTCTGGGCCTGAGTTTGATCCTATGGCATCTCTACTGCAAACGGCTGGTCCGGATCGTGGTGGACGAATCCAGCCTCGTCTACAGCGAGCCGGGTTGGTTGTTTTGGGCCGGGCCTGCAAAGATCCTTGTGTTTCCCTACGAAACGTCGATCCTGTACATCCGCTGGCCGCATGACAAGGCGGATCCGATTCCGGCAGGCGCACTCGTGCACGGTGCCGACCGCCTGGTTATCCCCGACCTCCTGCCCGAATACGACCTGTTGCTGGACCATCTCCGTGAGAGTATGCCCCACGTGGACGAGGACATCGCGCCGCTGCAGGGCGATGCGGCGGTCCCCCTGGAATCCGGGGCCGTATTGCGCTATGGACGCGCAGGGACTCTGTGGTTGTTTGCGGGTGTGTTAGCTGTGGCGGTGTTCGCCATCGCCGCCGTGCGCGGATCGGGCGACTCGTGGCCCGGGTTTCTCCTGCAGTCCACGGTCGATGTCACGGGCGGCGCATTCATCGCCGCGATCATCTGGTTCCTGGGGCCTCGTGTGCGCATCGATTCCAAGGGGCTTACCTATCGCTTTCTATGGACGGAGCGGCGTGTGCGATTCGAGGACCTCGACAGCATCGAATTTCGTGACGAACTGGTCATGGAGCGCATGACCTTGCGTGGCGGGACTGTATCGATCACGCTCTTTCATCCGCTTAGCCGCTACGAGGACTTGATTCCGTTTCTGGAGGCGAAGCGGCCGGACCTCTTTCCCGTGCCGGAGGTCGAGCTTCCGTGGGCCATCGAGTGCCGCATGGTGAAGCCGTGGCAACAACAAGTGCTGCTCGCTGTGTGGGCGGCCCTCGCCTGCGGGGCCGTCTATGTCATCAACTACAAAACAGGGCTTTGGCCTATCGAACCGCGGAACATGGCAGAGTTCGCTGTGGCGATGGCACCCGCGCTCCTGGCCGGCGTGTGTTATCGGATGTTCCGCGTGCGGCGCTTCGAGTTCGACGAAGAACAGATCACCGTCGTACGCCAATGCTGGTCAAGAGTCTACAGAGTGAAGGACCTCCAGCGAATTGGATATAGGATCAAGGCGATGGACCATCAGCGCCTCGTGTTCGTATTCCGCGAGCGCGAGTTCCGCCTGAACGCGTCACAAAGCGAAATGCCTTTGCGCGTGGTGCTCAGGACGCTGCACGCGATGTATCCGAAGACGCGCCAACCCAATCAACGCCAGAGTTCGGAATCAGAAGGCGAGATGGAAACCGCCGACGCGGGCCAGCCGTAGGCAGGGGCTACTCCTTCTCGGTTTGGCCGGACCACACCTTGAACCACACGAGGCACCTGAACTGCCGTAGGCGCTCCGCTCTCTTCGGAGTGTTGGAAAGCTCTGCCGTCCCTACGGGACTGTATTGGGGGTGCGGCTGACCCAGGGTTGAGAATCCTTGGGGCTACTAACTTGCAGGATCGCCAGAAAGTTACGCACATTCTAGGCGGCATTCGAACTGGGTTGGCCTAGGGTCCCAAGTACATTGGCCGTCAGAGTGCGGCGTGCAGTCACCGCCCTGGCAAGGGCGCAGGCATGTAGCCACGGGTGGAGCCGAAGGCGGAAGCCGGGGGTGGACGCGGCACCTCGCGATCAAGCCCCAGCGTGGGCGGGGGAAGTCCAAGCGGCTGAGGTCAGTCCAATTCAACAGGAGCGTTGGGGAGGTAGATAAAGAAGTGATATCGGAACCGTGGCGAAGACTCCTGCGCCCCGCTGGGGCTTTCGTAAGGAAAAGGCATGCATCCCCCGGGGTCCGCCTGCGGCTCCACCCGGGGCTATGCACCTGCGCCCTTGCCAGGGCTTAAGATCAAAGAGGTGCGTGGGAGACGATACCGGCCGGCAGGTCGATCACTTGAACGAAGCGCTGTGCTGCCGCGCTTGGCAAGCGAGGCAG
>JADLGB010000295.1 GCA_020849535.1 Candidatus Hydrogenedentota bacterium | reverse complement strand
CTTGCCCGCTAACCGCAAAAGTTCTTCTTTCTTGGCGTTCCGAACTCCCATACAACGACCTCCTTCACCATTGAGACACCATAAACCCTCTTAGAGCGGTGTGCCATTTGGCAAGAAGGTAGGGGCTGAGAAAGGGGCGGTCGGGTCCACCAGACCCAGCGATGAATCGCTGGGCTATTATCTGCCGTCCCTATCGGGACTTTTCTCTGAGGCCAGACAGTATCCAAGACCTCGGTACTCTCGAGATGCTTGTCGGGTTCGCGCTTCACTGAACGTGAGCAATTGTGCGGCCCACCCGTTTGCTCTTCAGCAGGTAATTCTACGACACTGTCCATAGTGAACGACAATGCGGCGCGATTCCATCGCGGCCGTGAGAAGGCTATAAAGCACGTGATCATCGGAAGACTAATGACGACCTCGCTGGCGCTACTGGCATTGGGATACTTTCCACTGGCGCGTGCGCAGTCAGAGGAGTCCCTCAGAGCGCAACGTCACGAGGCGTTGCGGACTATCCTCGCGGGGAAACCCATGCGGGCGGCGAGCGAACTGCTCGCGGTCATTCGGGAATTGCCCACCGACAAACCTTTCTGGGCCGATGTGGCGCTCGGCAATCTGCAACTCCTCGAGTTCGACGTCAATTACCTCATGAACGACCGGATGCGGCAGGAGTTCTTCGACCGGTCCCTCGATGTGGACACGTACGAGATCGACGTCTTTCTGAGGACATTGCATTGGGCTTCCGTGAAAAAGACCAATACGGAGTACCAGGATTTCCTGAGCCAATTGGACAAGCATTCGCGCAGTTCCAACCAGTTCATCGCGGTGATTGCGCTGTATTATCTGGCCAACCCGTATTTCACCGCGAACCTCCCGGAAGGCGCGGAGGCGAGCAATCGCATGGCGACTCTGTATCCCACGCTCAAGGCAACCCGCAACATGCTGGAGCTCCCCATCTACCACTGGCGGGACCGTCGCGATGTGGCGAGTGAGTGGGTGCGAGCCTACCTCGGCGACCCGGTGGCGCCGGGCCATGTGCGCATCCGCGAGGCCGCGTCAGCCGAGCAGCGAATCGCCCGGACAATCCCCTTCGTCAAGAATATGCCGCCGGTCTTTTTCGCTTTCGAGGGGACTTCGATCAAGCGCGAGGGCGTAGATGCATTGTGCGCGTTGATCGCAGATGAAACCGCGGACTGGCGGGACCGCTACGGATACCTGCGTATGCTCGAACCGGAGATGAAGCCGCCTCGCGTGGGGGAAATAGCCCAGGGATACTGGAAACTCATCCGGCCGGTGGTGGAAGCATTGGCGAATCGCGAGGAACTCACGCCGGACGTCTATCGCGCCAGGACTCTGATGTGCCGGGTAGCCTGCGGCGCAGGGGATTTCGATAACGCTGAGCACTGGGCCGAGCGTGTCCTCACCGAACAAGAGCGTCTCTTTGAACATCCCGAACGAATCCTCTACGAGGAGGCGGTCAACACTTATCGAGGTTACGCGAAAGCACTGGCAAATGAGCACCAATTCGATCGGGCCGTTCGGGCCTACAAACGCCTCGGTGCCTTCTACCCCAACAGCGCAGTGGCCATGGACTGCCGTAAGCAGGCTGCGGCAGCACGGCGTCGCGCCAGGTAGACGTTCTGTGGCGCGTGGCGGATTGCCGCCCAGCCCGTGTATTCCGGCGCGTAGGTATGGCATAATCAGGGACTGCGTGATTGACCGTATTGGGAGCACGTCCGTGAAGTTCGGGACATACCAGGTCCGCCTATTGACCGCGTTGGCGATCATGCTGACGCTGCTCGCGCTGCTTCCATCTTCGTCTCCAAAACCTCCCGTTCAGGAATCCGGCGCCGGCGACCTGTGTGCGGCATCTTGGTGTGAGGACGCCTTTCTGAGCTGTGTGTCCTTCGGGAACGCCGGACGCAACGTGCTCGTGCGCTCCGATATGGCGTGTTCCGCGTTCTTCGGGCCTGAACTGGCGTGCGATGCCCAGCCCCATCTGGCCGGACAAGGCGAATCGGACCCTCTGCCCGGCCTCGACACACGCTCAACCTTGCATCTCCTGAGGCGGCTCCAACTCTGATTCGCTAGCCTCCCCCGCTTCGGTCACAGGCCATCTACCCCTGGTTCTGCCATGTGTGATTCCACCTGTGCGCCCACTATACCCATGCCCTGCCCAAAGCGTGTTGACCCCTGAATCCGGCGCTGGCAAGAAGCCGACGCCGATTGAAAACCTGACATATTCAAGCTGAAGGGAATTGGAAAATGGACAAGGATACCCAGCACGGATTCTGTGCTAACTGCAAGAAGACTGTCACATATCATTACGAATCGCTTGATCATAAGAAGGAGCTGATCAAAACAGTGCTGACCGCCGGCCTGTGGCTGCCGATTTGGCTATTCTTAACGGTAGCGCGGCCGAAGATCTGTGATGTTTGCGGTCAGGCATTCCAAGCGGAGTAGGTGGATGAGGGACGATTCGTACGAACTCTGTAACGCTCTGCCCAATCGGGGGTAATAGTGACAAGAGATTGTGGCATCTCCCTGGCCGGGAGGTGGATTTCCACTAGATGTAGATTGCGTTTTCGCAAGGGCTGGTATATACTGGCGCGGATACGCAGGATATGGTAGAATCGCGAGTGCTGGAAGCATCTTGTGGGGTAATCACAATTCTTGTAAGGCACAGTCCCGTGGCGGAGCGCAGTAGTTGTGTGAGTAGGAGGCGGCTTCGTGGCGCGGGTTTGGTAGGACGAGTCAACGTAGGCTTTTAACAAGCACAAGGACCAAGGAGGTGACATCTATGAAGCACATCAAGGCTCTGACGAAGGT
>JADLGB010000294.1 GCA_020849535.1 Candidatus Hydrogenedentota bacterium | reverse complement strand
GGGGCACAAACGGGGGATCCCATATTAAGGAGATGGTTATGGGCACCACATCCAGCAGTCAATCATCAAGCGAACTCACGCGGCGGCAGTTCATGAGCCGCTCCGCGACGGCCGGTGTCGCGGCGACACTCGCGGCATCAGCCACGCGCGCCGCTGCGCAGGACACCACAAAGGTCCTGCGCGTGGGCGTCATCGGCTGCGGGGGCCGGGGCAGCTCCCACATGAAGACCCTGGGCTATATCAAGGAGAACAAGGCCAACGTCGAGATTGTCGCGGTGTGCGACACCTATCGCGGTCGCCTGGACAAGGCGGCGCAAGCGCTTGGCGCAAAGGCTTACATGGATCATCGCGAATTGCTCGCCGATCCGAATGTCGATGTGGTGTTTATCGCGACGCCGGACCATATACACGGCTATCAGGCGATCGACGCGATCCGCGCCGGCAAGGACGTCTATTGTGAGAAGCCCGTCACGCACTGGCGCCAATTTGAATTGACCCGCCAACTCGCGGCGGAAGTCGCGGCCTCGGACCGCGTGTTCCAACTCGGTACCCAGGGTATGTCGGATTCCGCGTGGCGCCAGATCAAGGCGCTGATTCAAGACGGCCTCATCGGCCAACCCATTCACGCGGAGTGCGGCTACTTCCGCGTCGGCGACTGGGGCGAGCGCGGCATGCCCATCGACGATCCGAACGTGAAGCCGGGTCCGGACCTCAATTGGGAAGCCTTCCTCGGCGACTCGCCGAAGCGCCCCTTCGACGTGAGCCGCTATTTCCGCTGGCGCATGTACGAAGACTACGCGGGCGGCCCCTCGACGGACCTCTATCCGCACTCCCTGACGCCGGTCATCTATATGCTCGGCCTCAAGCAGCCCAGCGTCGCGGTGGCGACCGGCGGCATGTTCCGCTACCAGGAACGCGAAGTGCCGGACACCTACAACATCCTCCTCGACTATCCTGAGAAGATCACCATCGCCGTGCTCGGCACGCAAGGCAATGACTACTCCGGCACAGGCTCGCGCGGCGCGGGCGGACGCATCCCCATCATTCGCGGGTGGGATGGCTCGTTGACCGTGCAGGGCGATCAGATCGTGTTCACCCCCGCGGATGAGTCGAAGAAAGAAGCAAAGACCTTCCCCATCGAGAATAAGGAAGACATGGTCATGTACTTCGACCACTTCCTCGATTGCTGCCGCACGCGGACCAAGGAAACTTGGAGCACGATGGAAGTTGGGTTCTATGTACAGACCGCCATGCAGATGGCGACCCTCGCCCTGCGCGAGGGCAAGGTTGCCCGCTTCGACGCGAACCAGCAGAAGATCGTGATTTAGAGGCTCTAACAGTATCCGGTGTTGTAGCGCAGGCGTCTCGCCTGCAATTCTGAAGATGCAGGCGAGACGCCTGCGCTACACGAAACTCACACGGTTTTTGTTAGAGGCTCTTAGCCTTACGCCGATCCCTCGTCCTATGGATTGGGCAATCCGGCGCATGATGCCGCTGGCCTCATGCGCCGGATCTGGTTTCAGGCAATGACGATGGGTGCCTGTGCCTTGAGTGAATCTGACGGATTCGACGGATCGGACGGATCGGTCCGTTAGGTCCGATTGCCAAGCGCGTGTGGAACAGGCGCCGTGGCGGTCAAGAGCAATAGCTGCAATTCAAGATGCGGCAGTTGGGAGGAAGTATGCGAAACCGTATCACGTGCAGTGTGGCCGTAGTCCTGTTCATTGCGAGTGCGGCTTCTGCACAGGGACCGCAGGTTGTCCCGCTTCGACTGAACAACCTGGTAACACGACTCGCGGAGTTCACGCAGATTCCCGCGGAAAAGGACTCCTCCCTGCCGTTTCATAATCCCCGCCTTGGCTGGGTCCTGGTGGCCGTCGATGGAGGAAGTGCCATTACAGACGGCGCGGCTATGGATGTTCGCCTCCAGTCCACCACGGAGACAATTCCGCTGCGCCTTGGGGCGGAGTCTCGCGAGGCGATACGCCTCCTGCCCGCCGGAGACTACGCACTCCTCATCCATCCGAGTGGCGCCGCACTGGCCTCCGTCACCGTGCGGGCGATTCCCGAACTCCAGTATTGCCGCTATCCGTCGCAGCCCGCGGCGGCGGCCTACGGCCCATATGATTGGGAGTTCCTGACCGCCCACGTATTGCCTCATGTCAACACGATAGTGGGCGCGCCCAGCGAGGAATCCGACGCGCACATCACGGAGTGGACGCGCAACTGCGGCAAGTGGATTGCTTATGGCGGCCTTCCGCACGACCAGCATCTTACCGCGGAGCAGGCCCTCATACACTGGACCCAGAATGCGGGATTCACAGACCCGCGTCTGTCCGGCCTCATCGCGGACGAGTTTCAAGGCCGCCACAATGAGTGGTACCCCGCGTGGACGGAAGCCCTCGCGCGTATGGGCGCCGACCCCGCGCTGAAGGGCCGCTGGTTCTACGGGTACTGCGGCGGCCCAGGCATGTACACACGCCCGCAGCCGCGCGCCCTCGTGCGCACCGTGCTCGACGCGGGCTACTACATGGCCTGGGAACGTTACCTCCACGAAATGCCCACCCTGGAGGAGGCGCAGGCCCTGCTCGAGTCCCACCTGGGCCGCGAAATGACGAAGTGGCAGGCGGCCTTCCCTGACTGCCAGAAGCAGATGATCCTCGTTTCCGGCTTGTTCACACATGGACTGAGCCTGGATGTCCAGCCCGAGGTGGACTACAAAGTCTGGATGGACATGCAGATGCGCTATCTTGCCACGCAGCCCGGCTTCGACGGCCTCTTCGGGCTGCAATGGTGGGTCTCGCAATATGCGGACGAGGAAACCCTGCGCTGGATGGCGCAGCTCTTCCGGCACTATGCCATCGAGGGCAAGACGGATTCCTTCGCTGAACCGCTCGGGTACGCCTATCTACCCGGTTTGATCGCGAATCCGGAATTCGCGGACGGCCTGAACGTGTGGGATGTGGCGCCCGCCGGCGCGGACACGCTGCGGCCCGAATACATGGAGTACTACGGCCGCCTCCAGGGACGGTACTGGCACCGCGCGGGCGAACCTGACGAACCGGCTGGCAACACGTTCCTCTGGATGAAGCGTAACGCCGAAAAACCGAACACGATCAGTCAGCCCGTGCGCAACCTGAAGCCCGGCTCCCTCTATTCCGTCAAAGTGATGGCCGCCGACTACTTGGACATTTCCCTCGGCGTTTCCAAGGAGAAGGACATCCCACTCGCCGTCAGCGTCGAAGGGGCGGACGTCATTCCCGAAAAGACTTTCGTGGCCCACATGAACAGCAGTTCCTCGAGTCCCTCCAAACTGCCCTTTAACGGACAGCGGCCCGCGTGGTTTGTGCTTCACCGAATGGTGTTCCGTGCACAGTCCAGCACGGCTGTTCTTCGCATCAGCGATTGGCCTTCCATCAATGACCCCGGTGGTCCCGAGGGACAGGAACTCATGGTGAATGGAATCGCGGTGCAGCCCTACTACGGCGAGTAGCGAACGGGGTTTTCCGATCGGCCCGTCGCGGCGCAGCCGCAACCAGACGGAGAAATCCTCTCGAGTGAGCCTGCGGGGCTAGCCCGCAACGGCCGCTTCAAAAAGTCCAATCCTGGACGGATTTTTTGAAGCGGCATATTTATTATCTAGTACATATTTTGCACTTAATCACTCCGCACTCTTCTGTGTGCATCATTTCCATGCGGTCTAACTGGTTGACCGGTCCGTGATCTTCGTAAGTACTTTATTAACAATCAATTACATTGATTATGCCTTCATGGGCGCGAAATGTTCACCGGGCACAATTCGTATTTTCGGTCACAAAAAATAAGGAATTTTAATTCTTTACATTGTTTTTCTGGTTCTTGATTTGGTTGTTGCGTGATGTGTGGACAAAACGGGATTTATATATTATACTTAACTTCGCCACGCGTGCCGTTCGTGCACCAAACACAGTTCGGGGACACCGGCAGTTCAAGGGGGCGCCCAGACGCCCTCTTGTGGTGTACGGGCACAGTGGATGGCAACGCCCAGGGCGGGACTGGGACCCCTCGCCCTCTCGTGGCCATGGGACGTCTGAAAGCGGACCGGCGGGACTCCCAATCCCGCCCCTACATCAGGGGAGCACGCACACTATGAGCCAAGACGCATCCGTTCTGGATCCCTCCTCGCAGACTCTGGCGGGTCTGGCGGGCAAGTACCTGACCTTCCGGCTGGCACTGGAGGAGTACGGCATCGGCATCCTGCACGTGCAGGAGATCATCGGCATCATGCCGGTGACGCACATTCCCCGGGCCCCCGAGTACGTTCGCGGCGTCATCAACCTGCGGGGCCGGGTTATCCCCGTTGTCGACCTTCGCATCAAGCTCGGCATGGACGGGAAGGAGGACTCCGAGAAGACCTGCATCATCGTGGTTCAGGTACCCGCCGCCGGGGGGCAAATCACCATCGGCTTCATCGTCGACGAGGTGTCCGAAGTCCTCGACATCGCGTCGGCGGACATCCAGGAGCCGCCGTCCATGGGAAGCGGCGTGGACACCGAGTACATCCTCGGGATGGCCCGCATGAAAGGCGGCGTCAAGATCCTGGTGGACATCGACAGGGTGTTGAGTTCCGAAGAGACCGTGCAACTTACCGCAACCGTGTGAATGGAGAACTGCCGCGTCGCCGGCGCAGCCGTCGGGGTGCGCCGGCAAAACAGGGGATCGCTGCCATGCTCAAGAACATGAAACTGGGGACTAAGATTGGTGTGGGTTTTGCCGTGTTGATCGTGATCGTACTCATCCTTGGGGGAGTCGCGGTCGTCAGCATGCTGAGCGTCAAGACCAAGGCGGTGGGACTTGCGGAGAAGTACGTGCCGGAAGTCGGCATCGCCAACACCATTGAACGCAATTGGCTCGAGATGATGTTTGCCGCCCGAGGCTACGCGTTCACCAAGGGGACCACCTACCTCGATCAGACACGAGAGAAGATGGAGAGCGTGAAGACCGGTATCACCAACGCCAAGCAACACGCCGACACGCACAGCCTGCCCGCCTTGAGGGAGAAGTCCAGCGCGGCGGAAGAAGGCGCGCTCGCTTACGAGCGGCTCTTTGATGAAACGCTCACCGTCGTGAGCGCGATGGACACGGAAGAGAAAGCCTCGCTAGTCGCGGCAGACAAGTACATGGAGATCTGCAATGCCTTCCTCGGGGCTCAGATCAAGACCTTGGACGAGGAGATGGCCACAGCCTTGCAGGGCGGTATCGCGGCGGATGGAACCCAGAAGACGGTGACGCTCGATTCGCTGCGGGAACGCGTCCGGAAGACGGTCATCTGCAACGATATCATCGACTTGGGCAACGCCATCCGCGTAGGCACGTGGCACGCCATCGCGCAACGCAATCCCGAACTGTTCAAGGAAACGCAGGCCAAGTTCACGGAAGTCAACGCAAAGTTGGACGAGCTGCAGGCCATCACGCGCCAGGAAGTCAACCTGAAGCAAATTGAGGACTGCCGTGCGGCCGGGCAGGAGTACCTCGGGTGCATGGACCGCTTCCTGACCGCGTGGTCTCAACGTGAAGAATTGGACAAGAAGCGCAACGAGCAGGCCCAGATTGTGCTGCATGCCGCGCAAGATGTGGCCAAGCTCGGCATGGACAACTCGCAGCATGGCGCGAACGACGCGGAGGCCGCCCTGACAACGGCGTCAATGACGATGATCGTGGGCCTGCTGGCGAGCACCATTATCAGCATCGTCCTCGCCTTCGTCATCACGCGCTCGATCACCGGTCCCGTGCGCCGGATCATCGAAGGGCTGACGGGAGGTGCGGACCAGACGGCGTCGGCTGCAGGGCAGGTCGCTCAGTCGAGCCAGAGCATGGCCGAAGGCGCCAGCGAACAAGCCTCGAGTCTCGAAGAAACTTCGGCGTCGCTCGAGGAAATGACGTCCATGACGAAGCAGAACGCCGACAACGCCGCGCAGGCCAAGAATCTCGCCGCGGCCGCCAATGCCAGCGCCGACAAGGGCGCGCAGTCCATGGCGAAGATGAGCCAGGCGATCGACGACATCAAGAAGTCCTCGGATGAGACCGCCAAGATCATCAAGACGATCGACGAGATCGCGTTCCAGACCAACCTGCTGGCGCTCAACGCGGCGGTCGAGGCCGCGCGCGCGGGCGACGCGGGCAAGGGCTTCGCCGTGGTCGCCGAGGAAGTGCGCAATCTCGCGCAGCGTTCCGCCGAGGCCGCGCGCAACACTTCTTCCATGATTGAAGGATCGGTGAAGAACGCCGAGAACGGTGTTCAGATCAGCCGGGAAGTCGCCGAGGCCTTGAACGAAATCGCCGAAACCGCACGCAAGGTGAATAGTCTCGTGGCCGAAATCGCCGTGGCGAGCAACGAGCAATCGCAGGGCATCGAGCAGGTCAACACCGCCGTGGCCCAGATGGACGTGGTCACCCAACGCAACGCGGCCAGCTCCGAGGAATCGGCCAGCGCCGCGGAAGAGCTCAGCGCCCAGGCCGAAGAAATGCGCCGCATGGTCAACGAACTGCGCTCGATGGTGGGTGGCTCCGCGTCGAATGGCCCGGTGAAGGCGGGGGGCGCTAGTCTGCCTATTCCGGGCGGCGGCGGGCACCGGCAAGAGGTACACGCGTTGGAGCACCAGGGCGCGCCACGCACGCGCCCGCAAACCAAGAATCGCAGAGCCGCACATGCGGTCGTCAACCCGGAGCAGGTGATTCCTCTCGGGGAAGAGGATCTCGGGGACTTCTAGGGAATCACGCAACTGCTGCACGGTATCGCGGGCCGGGGTTTCCCGGCCCGCCATGGAGGACACGAGACCGGCCAGATAACCGCACCCCTACGGACCTCACGAGGAGTACCGTGAGGGAGATCGAAACGTGCACAGCACATGGACATTCTGGAACCTATGTTCTTCATCTAGCTCTTCCAACATCGCCCGGTGGCAACGAGGGGACACCGGGCCGGTACGTTGGACAAACGCCACTCCACGCGGATGCGGGCGGGCCTGCTTTTCGCGCGCGTGGCCGCAGCCACAACACACCGTCCTCTATTTCCCCGATCCCCAAGCGACCCTCGGCTCGCGGCACAGCCGAGTGACCGGTGCCGCTTTCAATGTGACGAGTACCCATGAGGTATCGAGCGCAGAAGGAACCCTATTGCTCCCCGCATGAAGTTAAGCAACGCGCTGGGAATACCCGGTGGAGTCCGGCACGTGGTGCCGGTAACGACGAATAAGGGGGATCGCGACTATGCTTACGAATGCCAAATTGGGGACAAAGATCGGATTGGGTTTTGGGGTACTGGTGTTTATCGTGCTGGTTCTTGGGTGCATTTCGGTGGCCAGCATGCTCACGGTCAAGGCGAAAGCCACAGGCCTCGCCGAGGTCCAGGTGCCGGAGGTCACCATGGCCTCAAATGTGGCCTACACCTGGCTCGAGACGATGTTCGCGGCGCGCGGGTACGCGTTCACCGGGTCCAGCACCTACATGGACGAGACGAAGTCCAAGCTGGATACCGCGCTGGCCGGGATGACCGAGGCGAAGGAGCACGGCGCTGCTTGCGATCTGCCAATCCTGCGGGATACCGCGGCGGAGTTGGAGGAGGGCGCGCGCGCCTACCAAGGGCTTCTGGACGAGACCCGCGCGCTCGTGGATGCGATGGAGACGGAGAAGCGGACTTCCGCGGCCGCCGCGGAGAAGTACATGCAAGTCTGCATCGACTACCTCTCAAGCCAAATGATGATCCTGGACGAAGAACTGGCGGGCACCCTCCAGACGGAGTCGGTGGAGCAAGCCGGGGAGTTAGCGTCCATCCGGGAACGCGTCCAGAAGACGGTCCTGTGCAACGACATCATCCATCTGGGGAACAGCATCCGCACGGAGACGTGGCAGGCCATCGCGGAGCGCAATCCAGAGCTACTCGAGACGGCGCAATCCAGATTCGCGGACGTCAATGCGAAACTGGACGCCTTGAAGGCAATCACGCGCCAGGAAGCCAATCTGAAGCAGATCGAGCTGTGCCGCGCCGCGGGCCGCGAGTATCAGGACTCCATGAAGCGGTACCTCGAGGAGTGGTCCGGCCGCAATGCACTCGACAAGACCCGCAACGAGCACGTCCAAGTCGTGCTGGCGCAAACCAAGAAACTGGCGGAGATGGGGCTCAAGGACTCGCAGGACAGCGCCAATGAATCAGCCGGGGCCTTGTCGACGGCCTCGACCTTCATGGTGACGGGTCTGCTGGTCGGTGTCATCGTGAGCGTTGTGCTGGCTTTCTGGATCACCCGCTCCATCACGCGGCCCATCCATCGCATCATCGAGGGGCTGACCAACGGTGCGGAGCAAACGGCATCCGCCGCGGGGCAAGTGGCCCAGTCGAGCCAGAGCATGGCGGAAGGCGCCAGCGAACAAGCCTCGAGTCTCGAAGAAACTTCGGCGTCGCTCGAAGAAATGACCTCCATGACGAAGCAGAACGCCGACAACGCCGCCCAAGCCAAGAACCTGGCGGCGGCGGCCAACGTCAGCGCCGACAAAGGCGCCGAGTCCATGGCGAAGATGAGCCGGGCGATTGACGACATCAAGAGGTCCTCGGACGAGACCGCCAAGATCATCAAGACCATTGACGAGATCGCATTTCAGACCAACCTCCTCGCGCTCAACGCGGCGGTCGAAGCCGCGCGGGCGGGCGACGCGGGCAAGGGATTCGCGGTCGTGGCGGAGGAAGTCCGCAACCTTGCGCAACGCTCCGCGGATGCCGCGCGGAACACGTCCGCGATCATCGAAGGCTCCGTGAAGAACGCGGAGAACGGCGTTCTGATCAGCGGGGAAGTCGCCGGGGCCTTGACGGAAATCGCCGAGGCGGCACGCAAAGTGAACGGCCTCGTGGCGGAAATCGCCGCCGCGAGCAACGAGCAGTCGCAGGGCATCGAGCAGGTGAACACCGCGGTGGCCCAGATGGACCAGGTCACGCAGCGGAACGCGGCCAGTTCTGAAGAGTCCGCCAGTGCCGCGGAAGAACTGAACGCGCAGGCCGAGGAGATGCGGCGCACGATCGCCGAACTGCGGTTGATGGTGGGCGGGTCTTCGAGAAACGGCCACGCGAACTCCAACGGGCACACGCTCGCGCTCCCCGGAGCGGGACTCCGGCCCGCGGCGCGCGCCTTGGAGCATCGGGAGGCGCGGTCCAGCGCCGGAAACGGAAATGGCAATGGACACAGGAAGTCACTGGCGCTCGTGCATCCTGAGCAGGTGGTTCCTCTCAGAGAGGAGGATCTCGCGGAGTTCTAGAACTTCCTGAACCCATCTCTCGGTACGATGCGGGCCCCGGATCGGGTGACCGGTCCGGGGCCTTGCCCCAATTATCAGCGTCTTTGGCGCAGGCACTCGGCGAGCGCGATGGCCGCGCTGACCGACGCGTTCAGCGAGGTGATGGGCCCGGTCAAGGGGATGCGCAGGTGGAAGTCACAGTGCTTGCCCATGAGCCGGCGCACGCCCTTGCCCTCGCTGCCGATGACCAGACCGATGCGCCCCTGGAGGTCGCAGTCCCACAGCACTTGCTCCGCATCCGCGTCCAGCGCGGCGATCCAGAAGCCGGCCTTCTTCATGGCTTCGACCGCGCGCACGAGGTTCGTGACTTCGATGAGGTCGATGTATTCCATGGCGCCAGCGGCGCTCTTCATGGAAGCGGGCGAAATGGGGGCGGAACGATCCTTGCCGAACAAGACCGCGCTCGCCCCGCAGGCCGCGGCCGACCGCACGATGGCTCCGAAGTTGTGGGGGTCTTCCACGCCATCGAGAATCACCACGACCGCGTCCTGCGACACAGGCCAGTTGAGCCAATCGTCAAGTGACACCAGCCGCAAGGGGTCCGCTTCGAGGATGACGCCCTGGTGTGTGGCCCCATTGGCCATTTCGTCGAGTTCGGCGCGCGAGCACTCCTCGATGGGGACACGCCCCGCCGCCTCCCGCAACACCTCGAGACCCTTCGCATCGCGCAGCAGGAACAACTTGCGCGCCGTGCGCTTCTTGGCGCGCAGACACTCCAGCACGGGAATGCGGCCGATTACCTGGTCCGCCATATCAGGACTCCGCCCGCTGGGGTCGGGCACACCCAGTGTGTCCAGGGCTCATTACAGTGTCCCGATTTCCCCGATGTTGTGAGTCTCGGCCAGCTTGTTCAGGCGCAGGTTCAACACGTCCGTGTCCGGCACCCGCTCATCGTACACGTGCGCCTGCATGTCGCGCAGGCGGATCAGGATGGCGACGCAGCCCTTGTAGTCGCCTTGTTTCTCGATGCACTTGGCATACCGGTACTCATTGAAGAGCGCGTTCTTGCCTTCGGGATACCGATCCAAGGCCGCCGAGAAGACTTCCTCCGCCTTCTCGTAGCGGAACGTCTTGATCAGGAAACCACCGAGTCTGCTCAGCCCCGCTTCGTACGCCACCCGCGTCTGCTCGTCTTGCTGGTCCACGGGCGTGGCGGTGAACTTGCTGAACATGAAGTTCACGCCTCCCTCGGAAACCAGCCACACCGCGACGACTACCACCAAGATGATCAAAGGCCATTTCAGTCCGCTCAGATCCATGAGTGCCTCCTACATCCCCACGATGCCGCGCACGCGCAGCACCCAATCGCTCAGAACGGGAATCTCAAACAGGCTCGCGATGACGCCCACGACGAGCGCCAGAACCAGAATGAATACGATCGTGCTCACCAGCTTGCGCAGTTTCGCCTTCAGCCCCAGCGAGCCGCGCTTCGCATCGAGTTTCTGGGCCCGATCGATGAAGTTCTCGTGCTTGACCTTGCACTCCTCACTGCAAAAGACACCCGTCGGGCCCGTCACCTTGCAGGCCCCGCAGAACGGCTTGCCGCACTGCTTGCAGCGCCCCACCGCTTCGATGCTCCGGTGGTTGATGCATGTGGAACCTATACCACCCAACGCCATAGGCATACCTCCAAGCAAGTTGAATCCGCGCATCCAGCCAAGAACCCAGGATTCACAGTATACACGTTTTGGGCACCCTTGCGGGAGAGGCACCCTTGCGGGAGAGGCCCCTTGCGGGAGAGGCCCGCACGCAGATGCAGGCCTACCAGGAGCGCCGGCATCCCTGCCGGCTCTTGAGACACAGGCGAGGGCGCCTGTGCCACACGCGCTTGCTGTGCCTTGATTGGGTACCACCCTTCTCCCGGTCAGGTCTCTGCTTCTTCCAAGGATCTTGAGCGATCTCCGAAAACCGCAGGCAAGCCTGCTCATTGAAAGCAGCCACGCCGCGGCGTGGCCGCACTCCACATAATGGCTGCCAGGAGCGCCGGCATCCCTGCCGGCTCTTAGAAACTCCCCAGGAACATGGGCACCCGAAGAGCCGACAGGGATGCCGGCGCTCCTGGTAGGGGCATCTTCCGGAGTGCGGCTGTGCTACCTATGCCTTGGATCGGACGGATTGGACGGATCGGACGGATTGGACCGATCCATCGCGTGCGCGCGGTCGCCTTCCCCGGTCGCCCCGGATGCCCGGCTTCTGCTACACTTCGCGGGTTATGGACTGTGATTTTTCATTTGAGGTGCTGGCCGAGGACCCCTCCTGCGGGGCGCGGGTGGGCCGCATGACCACGCCCCACGGTGTGGTGGAAACCCCCGTTTTCATGCCGGTCGGCACCCAGGGTTCCGTGAAGGCGCTCTCCCAGGAGGACCTGCGTGAGATTGACGCCAGCATCATCCTGGGCAATGCTTACCACCTCTACCTGCGCCCGGGCACGGAGACCCTGGAAGCGGCCGGCGGCCTGCACCGGTTCATGAACTGGGACCGCCCCATCCTCACGGACTCGGGCGGCTTCCAGGTGTTCAGCCTGGGTCACCTCAACAAAGTCACGCCGGATGGCGTTACGTTTCAGAGCCATATCGATGGTTCTCGCCACCTCTTCACGCCCGAGCGGGCTGTCGACATCCAGGTGTCCATCGGGGCGGACATCATGATGTGCTTCGACGAATGCACGTCCTACCCCGCCACGCGCGAGGCGGCCGCGGAATCGATGCGCATGACCGCGGACTGGGCCGCCCGCTGTAACGCGCGTTGGCGGGAGCGGGAAGCGGCGTCGCAGGCATTGTTCGGCATCGTTCAGGGCAGCACCTATGAAGACCTGCGGCGTGAGAGCGCCCAACGCACCGTGGATATCGGCTTCCCCGGTTACGCCATCGGCGGCGTGAGCGTGGGCGAAAGCAAAGAAGAAATGGCCGCGGCCGTGGAGTGGACCGCGCCGCTGCTTCCCAAAACCCAGCCGCGCTACCTGATGGGCGTGGGACCTCCCGAAGACATCCTCGAAGCGGTCCAACGCGGCGTCGATTTGTTCGACTGCGTCATGCCCACGCGCAACGCGCGCAACGGGAGCCTCTTCACATCGCAGGGGCGGGTCAATATCAAGAATGCGGGGTACGCGCGCGACTTCGGACCGCTCGATCCGGCGTGCAACTGCGCGGTGTGCCGCACGTATAGCCGGGCGTATCTCAGCCACCTGTACCGGTCGGGGGAGATATCGGCGTTGCGGCTGAATACTTTACACAACCTCAGCTTTATGGTACAATTGGCCGCTTTTGTGCGGCAGGCCATCCGGGCCGGCGCTTTTCTGGAGTTCAAGCGGGAATTTCTCCACG
>JADLGB010000293.1 GCA_020849535.1 Candidatus Hydrogenedentota bacterium | reverse complement strand
TGCCCATCGCCTGTCCGCCATTGTCACTCCTCCTCGCCAACGCTCCACCCGTGCCCTGCGAGAAGTATGGTATCACAAACATAGATAAATATCAATCAATATTCCGACAGACCCTCAAAGGGGGACCTTCTTTGCGACCCTTTGGGTCGCGCGAGTTGCACACCGTAGGCCCACGTGCTGCTATCAAGGTTGTCCAAATCCTATAGACATAGTGTTGCATAATTCCCCCTTTGAAGGGGGTGGCCCGCAGGGCCGGGGGATGTTCTTCCTCTTTGTCTTACACTGGGCGCAACCCATACCCACCATGTTGCACCGCAACGCCGTAACCCCCAACACCAACTCACGATACCTCGGTCTGTCGGCAATGTTCCACGGGGAACATTCACGCCCCCTCATGCGGTACATACCCCGCGCAATCGTTCACCGGCAGCCGCGGGTATTTGGGAAATCGCTTATCCGTATCCGAAAGCCCGCAGCGCCAGTACGCATCGCCTCCATGCGGATGAGCAATGGAACGCGCGTGGGCGCAGGTCAAGCACTGCCCAATCGCCGATACGTTTCCGCTCGCCTGGCCTTCGCGATCCTTCATCAAAGTGCCGCTCCGCTTCCGATCATGAACATTGCTTCTTCAATCGCTATACTGAAGGCCGTGAGCGGGACCGGTTCGTCTTGCACACAATCACGGCCAAATACGGAAGGAAGTGTATCATGCACCGGCGTTCGTTTCTTGCAGGAATGCTCTTCATCGCCATCCACCAAGTCGTGGCCGCGGCTGGCGAAACGCTGACGGAGCGGGCGTTGGACCAACTGCGCGCAACTCCTCCGTCCGTACCCGACGCGTTCGACTTTGCCGTGGTCGCCGATACGCGCTCGCTGTCCGTCACGGAACAGTCCGAAACGTGGAAGCAGATCATCCAGGATGTGAACGCGTTGCGTCCGGCTTTCATCCTCGACGTGGGGGATCTCATACTGGGCGGTTCCGCGGATCTGCTGCCCGCGCAATGGAACGAGTACGAACGCGTGGTCGCGGATCTCCAGGTGCCGCTCTTTCCCGTCACGGGAAACCACGATATCAGCGATGCCGCGACGGAGAAGATCTGGCTGGACCGGGTTGGCCCCACATGCTACGCATTCTCGTATGGCAACTCGCGCTTCATCGCGCTCAACAGCGAAGAAGTCGGCGCGGGCCAGCGCTTGTCGGACGATCAGATTGCCTGGTTGAAAGCGGATTTGGAATCGGCCAACGCGAAGCACATCTTCCTCTTCCTGCACAAGCCCTACTTCGTCGCGGGGTGGAACGAACCCAATTGGACTTCGAGCTGGGACAATGTGGCCGAAGCCATCAAGGGCTACCCAGTGCGCATCGTCTTCGGCGGAGACGATCATCTCTACCGCTATATGGGCCAGCGCGACGGCGTGCATTACGTCATTTCCGCAGGTGGCGGCGCCGAGGTGCGCCATCCCGTGGACGAGGGCGGCTTTCATCACTTCGTGCTGGTGCGCGTCCGGGGAGACGAGGTCACGTGGTCTGTCATCAAACCCGGCTCGATCCTGCAACCGGATGTCGTCACGCAGGCGCGTGTCGACGAGGTGCGCAACGTGCGCCGGAACTGGGTGGGCACCGAGACTATCGAAGCGCCGCAAAACGCCGCCTTCGATCGGAAAGTCACCGCGTTTGTGCAGAATCCCTACGAAGAGCCATTCGATTCCGTAATGGCATGGGACATTCCCGCGGGATGGCATGTGGAACCGCCAGAGGCCGCATACCATGCCAAAGCGGGCGATATCACGTATCTGGATTTTCGTATCTGGGCCGACGGTCCCGAACAGGTGCGTTTTCCGGTGCCCACGTTGCGGACCACGTTCAAGGCGGCGAAGCATGGCGGCCCGATTGATGTGGAGCGGCGGCTTGACCTTGTTCCAGCGTACTCGGTGCGCAGGGCGAACGGCGCCGTGGCTGTTGATGGCGATCTTGTGGACTGGGTGGGGGCGGAGCCGATTCCCTTGCGCTATGCCTGGGAGTTCGACATCACCCACACGGACGATCTCTCCGCGCAGTGCCGTCTCCTGTGGGATGAAAACGACCTGTACCTCGCGGTTGAAGTCACGGATGACGAGTTCCATCAGCCTTACGCGGGCGACGTGGTGTGGTCGGCGGATGGCATTCAATTGTTCATGACAGGCCGGTGGGAGTGGGGGCTGACCCTGACCACGGGCGGACCGGAAGTGTTCTTGTATAAGGGCGTCGACCGCGAATGGGAGACGGTGAACAAGGACGTGAAACTGGCCGTCCGGAGGGATGGCAAGCGAACAACCTACGAAGCGGCCTTTCCGAAAACGGTGATTGCGCCGGTGGCGTGGGAGAGGGGGAGCACCTTCACCTTCTCGATCGTCGCGAACGATCTCGATCCCTCCCACCCGGAGCGCCCGCGGCATTGGGCCGAACTGACGCCCGGCGTCGGTGACGCGGTTCCCGGATCGCCTATGGCCCAATTGGAATTGACGGAGTAATGCACGAATGGAATTGAATCGACGCTCATTTCTGTTAGCAAGCGCGGCCGGTGTGGCCGCCGCTGGTTCACAGGCAGTTGTGGCTGCTGAGAATACTGCGCCCGCCGCTTCTTTCACGGCTGGCAGGCGTCCCGTGATCGACATCACGGACCTGTATCACCCGCACCAGGATCGCGGCGACAATTTCGATTTGATCGCCGCATACGCCCTTCCCGAGGTCGATCTGCGCGCGGTTATCCTCGATGTGACAGGGCGCTACCTTCGACCGTATTTCGATGCGGCCAATCCCAGCTACAACGACCCTACCGGCCCGCGGTCGCCGGGCTACGTTCCCGTGCACCAACTCAACTACATCTTCAATCGAAACGTGCCCTGCGCGCCCGCGCCCTTCGGTGCGATGCGATCGCCCAACGATGACATGCCCGATGCGCCGGCATTTCAGCAAGCGGGAATCGAACTGTTGATCGAAACGCTTCGGGCAAGCGAGGAACCTGTCGACGTGGTCTCCTTCGGATCGGTGCGGCCTCTGGCCGTTGCACTGAATCGCGAGCCGGAACTGTTGGAGAGCAAGATCCGGCTGGCCCACCTGTGCGTGGGGGCGTACCCCGCCGGATACGTGGAGTGGAACGTGCAACTGGATGTGCACGCTTTCGTGTGCGTGATTCGATCGAATCTGAAGCTGGCCGTCTATCCCTGTGCGACGGAGAAGAGCCCGTTCGCTCTTGGCAACCACAACTGTTACTGGGCGATGGAGAATCTGAACTGGGTACCAGACATGGCCGCGCCATTGCAGCGATACATTGAGTTCGCGTTCACACGGTCGAACCGCGTGGACTTCCTGAACGCGATGGACGAAACCGATCCTTTGGCGGATATGAAGGAGCACTACGACCACGCGCATCACGTGTGGGAAACGGCGGTCTGGGCGCAGGTCGCGGACCGGCGTTTTATCACAACCGGCGGTGAGCCGTACCAACTGCTGCCGATGGCATCTGCCGGCGCGAATGCGAAGGTGATTGAAGAGGGTCTTCTACCATGTGTGCTCGGAGTATCCGATGATGGTCAGCTCACCATGCGCGAGACCCAAGACGCGTCCACGGCGGCGCTGTACTTCCGGCGCGATCCGCAGGCCTATCAGACTGCGGCGGGACAGGCACTCAAGGATTTGTACGTGGGATTTCTTCGTTGAATCGCTACCGGACAGTCTTCTATTTGACTTTGTAGCGCCCGGGTTCCACCCCGGGCGTGACTGTGTGCTGGAAGACGCCCGGCGTGGAAGCCGGCCGTTACGGTTGCGCGGTTTCCACGCCGGCGTGAAAAGTGTCCTACAATCCCGCGTTCTTGCGCAGCCGCGCAAGGGCTTGCACATGCATGTCCGGGATTTTGCCGCTCTTGTCAGGGGGCACATCGAGGAGGAGGTTGACCCCGCGCGCGCGGCATGCCTGCAATTGTTCGGCCAGTTCCGCGTCGGGACGTGGCACGTCGCCCTCGACGTAGAACCAGTCCTTGCCGATGGGATCGCACACTTCGCCCGGCATGTAGTAGCGTTTGCCCTCGATGTCGCGCCAGCGGTTGTGTCCCTGGTCAGGTGGCAGGCGGCGCTCTATGGCGATCAGGTCGGACGGCCACGCATAGTCGATGTTGTACTCCGCGCCCGTGGAGATGCCGCTATTCATCATGATCACGATGTCGGGCTGCAATGACGCGACATGATTGTAGAGAAACGTGCGGTAGCCCCGACCGAGCACGCCCGGGATGTCGATCCACATCTCCCCGATAGGCCCGTACGTGGTGATCAGCTCCGTGATCTGCGCGGTTTGAAACGACTGATAAAGCGATGTGGTGTAGGCAGGAAACTCGCCCTTGCCGTCGGATGGCGTCCAACTGCCGAAGCGGTTATGGTTGTCCCAGGAGCAGTAGTAGAAGCCCGGAAGGATCCCCTTGGCTTTGCACGCTTCCACGAACTTCCCGACGACGTCGGTCTTGTCAGTGCTGTTCACCACGGAGTAGTCCGTGTGCTTCGTCGGCCACAGGCAATGCCCCGCAACATGTTTGGTAGTGAGCACGGCGTACTTCATGCCCGCGTCGCGGATGACGGAAACCCACTGATCCACGTCAAGCGCGTCCGGCGCATACGTGGTTGCGGGCGCCTTGCCGTCGGGGAGTTCGTTTTGCACGTAGGTGCTCATGCCGTAGTGGATGAACATGCCGTACTGCCAGGATTCCCACTGCTTGAGTTGGTCGAGAGACAGACGCTGCGCGCCTGCCTCTTCCGCGGCCGCAGGCTGCTCCGCGGCGCTGGCGCTCGACGCGTTGAGCGTGCCCATTGCGGCGGCGCCGGCCGCGGCGGTCTTCAAGAATTGACGGCGTGCTGGTTTGTGTGTGTGCATGGTAGCCCCCCCTCAGAATCTCGGTAAGTTGCTTTCTTTCAATTGCCGGTACAGAAACATGACGTTCTCGTCTACCCTCGGTGTCCCCTTCCAGAGTCTACTTCTGTTCAGACACGTCCCGATTGTGAATTGCGATGCCTGCTAAGATTCCCATCACACAGCCTGGGATGAGACTAAGAAGCACGTAAGTCTCTTCTCCATTGGTCATCATCCAAAGCAGCGACGTCATCGCCATGCCAAAACCCATGCCATAAACCTGACTGAGCCTATCCAGTTTGAACCTCTGCTTTCCGCCCATGAGAGGATCCTCCTGCCCGCGACATTTGGCACAAGTCGCCTCTTGCCGCTGGTCTTAGCAGCACTCAAAAACACCGCAAAGGCTAGATCAACTGCGTGTATCCCGGCACCGCCACCGGCGGGGTGGGCATCGGCCCAAACTCGAGCGTCTCCGGCCAGAGGTTGAGCTTGGATTCGTTCATGGCCCAGTCCCAGGTGACTTCCTGGCCGGTGTAGGCGGCCATGCGGCCCATGATCGCGGCCATGGTGCTCTCGGCCACGGCGCGCCCTTCATTGATGGGCACGCCGGTGCGGATGCAGCCGATGAGGTCGGCGTGCTCCTGCACGTACGGATTTGGCGCTTCACCCTGAAACCTGAAGGCATTCGGACCCGTGATCTCTTCGCGGGGACGTGAGGTTCCCTTGCTGCCCACGATGAACTCGTCGACGCGCGAATACGTTGACGCGTTCTGCCGGCACATGCTGGTCACGCGGATGCCGCCGGGATACTCAAACTCCACGGCAAAGTGGTCGTAGATGTGACCGAACTCCGGGCCAGTCCGTTGCTGGCGCCCGCCCATGCCGAAGGCCTTGACTGGATGCGCCCTAAGCACCCAGTTGATCACGTCGATGTTGTGGACATGCTGTTCCACGATGTGATCGCCGCTGAGCCACGTAAAGTAGTTCCAGTTGCGAATCTGCCATTCCATGTCGGACCAATCCGCTTCACGCAGCACCGCGGGGTAGTAGCCGAAGTCGTCCACCCAATAGCATTCCGCGGACACGATGTCACCGATAGCGCCTTCGTGAATGCGTTTGATCGTTTCCTGGTAGCAGCGCTGGTGGCGGCGTTGCGTGCCCGCAACGATCGACAGCCCCTTGTTCGCAGCTAACTCTGAAGATTCGATGATCGAGCGCACGCCCGCGGGATCGACCGCCGCCGGTTTCTCCATGAACACATGCTTGCCCGCTTCGATCGCGGCCCGCAACTGCAGCGGACGGAACCCTGGCGGCGTCGCGATGATGACCATGTCCACGTCGCACGCGATGACTTTCTGGTAAGCGTCGAATCCGGTGAAGCAGGTCTCGTCCGTGGCAGTGACTTTCTCGGGCGTCTGGCCGAGTTTCTCGCGGCACTCCGCCAGTTTGTCCGGAAACAGGTCGCCCATGGCGGCAATGACCACGCCTTCCGCCGAGGTCACGCAATCCCGTGCAGCGCCCGCGCCGCGGCGTCCGCAGCCAATCAGGCCGACGCGAAGCGTGGGCGTAGCCCCTGCCTCCACGGCGTTTGCGGTCAGGGCCGCCACGCCGAGCGCCGCCGTCGTCTTCATGAAGTGTCGCCGCGTCTGCGGCAAGGCCTGCTGCGGATCGTGCATCATGGGGGATATCCTCTGTGGTTGGTTGCCGCCCCTGCCCAGAAACATGCCGCCATCGTAGCACGGGGATGCACCTTGAGGGTACTGGCCCAGAGCAATCGCGCGTGACACGCATTGGGCCTCGGCCAGGAGGACCGAAAAAGGTAGCCAGTCTTAAGTAGGGCGGGATTTGTTCCCGCCTTCTTGACGGTGCTGAGATCGCTGCCGGATCGCTCAAGAGCCGGCAGGGTTGCCTGCACTCCCGGTACCGCATCAGGCCTATTCAAGTTCCGGATTAGTCTCGCTCCAATTGCGATTGGGGAGAGCAAGAGGGCGGGAACAAATCCCGCCCTACGATACGCGCTCGCTCTGGGCTTCGTGCGGCGCTCCGGGGTTTGCGGTTGGGCTTCTCTAAGGTATCATAGGACTGCGGTAAGGGCCACGGGTGTGCTCATGGGAGTGCACCGGAACTCCGAGGGCAGCCCACGACATCGAGCAAAGGACTGCGATTTGTTTTACTTGAACGCACAGACGGGTTCGATCAAGGGAACCAGTTGGCCAATAGGTGCGAGTACGGTCATTCTGGGGCGCGGTGACGATTGCCATATCTTAATTGACGATTCGCTCGTCTCGCGTCGGCACTGCGAAGTGGTCGAGACCAGCGAAGGCTTGACGGTGCGCGATTTGGGGAGCAGCAACGCGACCCTGGTCAATGGTAAGGCGGTGACGGAAAGTCTGCTGCAGGCAGGCGATGAGCTGGCCGTGGGCCGGATGGTGTTTCTGGTGACGGCGACTCCGCGAAGTGGGGTGCAGGTAAAGCGCAACGGCGGTGAGCTTTCCACGGTGCGCTTGTCTGCGGACGAGTCCGCTCAATTGGGAGACAACACCGCCGAACTGTTCGCGTTGGCTTATCCCAATTCGGTTCAGGACCTTGCCGCGCTGTATGCGCTCGGGCGTGATTGCAGCCGCGTGCAAAGTGTCCGCGAGCTGATGCTGACAGTCTTTGACGATGTTCGGGAAAGGTTCCGCCCAACGGCCGCGTGGATTGCGATCACGCGCGGCGCCGGCGATGAACTACGTTTCTACACGCGCCAAAGTTGTGCCGCGGGCGAGACGGTTCCTCCGACTCCCGAAATTGCGCGCAAGGCGCAGAAATCGCTGCAGAAGCATGAAGGTCTGGTCGTTCCCATCCTGCGGAGGGAACTCGATGAGCGCCGTCTCGCCACCATGCTTGTCGCACCGATCACGCTGGGGGAGCAGAAGTTCGGTGTCTTGATCATTCGCTGCGATGCGATGGAGCACGCATACGGAGAAGGCGATCTGCGGTTTCTCATGTCGGTGGCGAACACGGTTGCCCCGTACTTCCATGCGGTCGAGCAGGCGGAGATGCTCCGGCGTGACAACGAGCGGCTTCGCGCGCTCACGCGATCGTCGTCCACCTTGGTTGGAAACAGCCGCGCGATCCGCCAAGTACGCAGTCTCATTGCAAAGGCGGCGCCATCAAACCTGGGCATTTTGATCCAGGGGGAAACCGGAACAGGCAAAGAGCTGGCCGCGCAGATGGTGCACGATCATTCCGCGCGCGCCAAGGGTCCGCTCGTGACGGTCAACTGCGCCGCGATCCCGGATCGCCTGCTGGAGAGTGAGCTGTTCGGTCACGAGAAAGGCGCCTTCACCGGAGCAATCGAAAAGAAGATTGGCCGCATCGAACAGGCGGATGGGGGGACGTTGTTTCTGGACGAGATCGGAGATTTGAGTCTCGAAAACCAGGCGAAGTTGCTGCGGGCTATCGAAAGCGGTACGTTCACCCGGGTGGGGGCCACGAGTGAGTCTCGGGTGAACATCCGGGTTGTGGCGGCCAGCAACAAGGTGCTGACCCGCGAAGTGCGCAGCGGCACCTTCCGTGAGGATCTCTATCATCGCCTGAATGGGATCGAGATCGTCATGCCTCCGCTTCGGGAGCGCCCGTCAGACATTCCCATTTTGGCGGCGCATTTCCTCTTGATCAGCCTGAATCGTGCGAAACGCCCCGTAACCGGGTTCACGGACGCGGCCATGCATTTCTTGAAATCGCGCAAGTGGCCGGGCAACGTGCGCCAGCTCCGGAATTCCATCGAACGTGCCGTGACCCTTGCCAAGGGCGAGCACATCGATGAGTGCGATCTCCGTGAGAGTTCAGGCGGCGCGGGCGATGAAGAAGAGACACTGCGCACCCTGAGCGAAGTCGAGAAGCGCCACATTGAGAGAATCCTGATGCAGTGTGATGGCAATATCCGGGAGGCGGCCAAGATCCTGGATATTGGCCGTAGCACCCTCTACACGAAGATCGCGGAATACGGCATCTCCCTCTGACCCGGTGAACGCGCAACCGGTTCATGGCACTGTGTTTGGCGTGCCTGCGCGCACCCAAGCTCCTCGCGAATCGCAATCCCTCCTGCAAGATTCGCCTTTTCCTGCTATACTGACGATCCGGCTGTGACACCTTGTGCCTGCCATGGACGGTGCCCAAGAGCCGGGAGCCGTGTTCGGACCCAAAATGCGGACCGAACACCGAAATAGGGATTTCTCCCGTGCGGGAGAAGGAGGGGAGCTACCGAACAAATCGCTCTTCACGTTTCCGATGAAGGCCATCGCCGGGGATTGGGGACCAACCGGCAGAGGAGCCGGGCAAAGACGTGAGGATCTCAACGATGTTCAGCAGTGATTCGAGTGAATTGCCATCCGATGTGGGCCCCTTCCTGGAGCAAACGAATCTGCTCCGCGCAGCGTTTGTGCCCGACACGCATCAGGCCGCGTGCCGGGTTGCGTTTACCGAGGACACGGAGCCCTTCCTGTTTGCCGTGGACCGTCTCCAGGGGATTCGCGTTTCCCTTTATCAATGTGAAGGCATCTGCGCGTATGCCCAAGTGGATCGCGATACGTATATCGCACTGTGCACGCTGCTGGGGCAAGCCCAATGGCGCGTGCTCATCCTGAATCCCCTTTTGGTCGAGGAGGACCTGGGGCACTGGACCCCCTCGCGCTGCCTCTTCGCTCCACAACCCTACAAGCAGGATTACGCGCTGACCCTCGAATCGCCGCACGTGTGCAGGGGCTGCGTCGAGTTCTACCAGTGCCTGGGGGCGGAGAATGAGATTCTCGCCATCCAGGCCTGCATCGCCGGCCTGCAGCGCCGGTGATCCGCTTCGCCGGCCGGGCACCCCTGGCGTAACGCCATGCGCGTCAGGTTGTACATACGTTGTCCGCGAGGACGAAACGCGTGGTTGTGCGGGTGCTCGGCTATTGGCAGACACTTCCAGATTGACAGACCGGGTGAATTCCGTGCAGAGTCTTGGGAAGGGTGACCTCGTTTTCCGGTGAAGGCGGGGAGTTGCAGGGTTCTGCGGAAAGGGCAAGGCTATGAGTCAGGAAACGAACGACCAGGCGCGGACGTGGGGGATGGCGTGTCATCTGAGCGCGTTGACTATGTTTCTCTGCATTCCGGGTGCGAATGTGCTCGGGCCGCTTGTCGTGTGGCTGATGAAGAAGAGCGAGTTTCCCTTTGTGGACGATCAGGGCAAGGAGGCCGTCAATTTCCAGATCACGATGGCGATTGCCGGGGTGGTCATCATGGTCCTCGCCTGGATAGTCCCCCTAATTGGCGGGTTGGGTATACTGCTCTTTGTGTTCAATCTGGTCTTCATGATCCTTGGAAGCATTGCGGCCAAGAATGGCACCGCTTACCGCTATCCCGTCGCATTGCGGCTCATCAAGTAGCCGATTGCAGGGCGGGCCTCAAGATAGGTCCGGCATATAGACTCTATGCTAAGATGCCTCTCATGATACATGGGAGGCGTCTATGCTTTTGACGGGTAAGCGCGCCCTCATCACGGGGGGAGGACGGGGGATTGGCCAAGGAATCGCCTTGTCCTTCGCACAACAGGGATGCGACGTGGCGGTCGCGGCGAGGACCGAGTCCGAAGTGCGGGCCGTGGCCGATGTGGTGCGTGATATGGGCCGCCGCGCACTTGCGTTGCCTTGCGATATTGCGAATCCGGCCGCGATACAGGCCATGGTGCGTGAGACTATCGCGTGCTTCGGTGTCATCGATATCCTCATCAACAATGCGGGGTACGCACAGTTCCGGCCGTTTCATGAACTCACCGCCGAGGAGTGGCAGCAAACGCTGGACGTGAACCTCACGGGTCCGTTTCACTGCATCCAGGCGGTGCTGCCGGGAATGATGGCCCGGCGATCCGGGCGCATCATCAACATATCGAGCGTCGCAGGACTAAAGCCGCTGCCGCATCAGAGCGCGTACTGCGCGTCGAAACACGGATTGAACGGGCTGACCAAGGTCCTGGCGATGGAACTTCGTCCCTATGGAATCGGCGTCCATGCGATCTGTCCGGGCGGTGTGGACACGAAACTCACGCGCGAAGCCATGCCCGAGCGCGATAAGTCCGACTGGATGACCCCTGAGGATATCGCGCACGCGTGCCTGTATCTGGCGACGCTCAGTCCGCGTGCCACGACCGACGAACTGGTGATACGGCGTTACGACAGCACGCCGATCGGAGGCTAGGCGTTGGCGAAACACCTGACAGCGATCGCGATGCAATTCGACCGGCGCGGAGTGGTCATCAGGTGAACGAGACTCCGCATCCAGGAACGCAGACCACCATGGGGGACAGCCAGTCCCCTGATCCATCGCAGGCGCCCGAGTGCCTTGAGGGCACGGTTCAGCGGATCGTGTTCGAGGGGAAGGACTCGGGGTTCCTCGTGGGCCGGTTGAACCGCAAGGACCGGCAGGGTATCGCGACGTTCGTGGGCACGGGATTGGCCGTTTCGCCGGGCGAGACGGTGCGCCTGTGGGGCCGCTGGATCGATGACAAGAAGTTCGGCCGTCAGTTACGCGTGGAACGGTACCAAATCGTCTTGCCGTCCACCGCCGCGGCGATCGAAAAATACCTCGGATCGGGGCTCATTGAAGGGATCGGGCCGGTCTATGCCAAACGGTTGGTGAAGGCATTCGGCGTGGAGACGTTGCGCGTCATCGATGAAGAGCCGGGGCGCCTGCGCGACGTGGAAGGCATTGGCAAGAAGCGCGCTGCCCAGATCCGCGAGGCGTGGCTCGCGCAGCACGCGGTCCAGTCCATCATGCTCTTCCTGCAAGGGCACGGCATCGCGCCCTACATGGCGGTGCGTATTTACAAGCACTACGGCGATAAGGCGGTGGCGATGCTGCGCGACAACCCCTACCGCCTCGCGGAGGACATCCCGGGGGTCGCCTTCAAAACAGCGGACGAGATTGCGGCGCAGCTTGGCATCGAAGCCGACTCACCCAAGCGCGCGGCCGCTGGGCTGCTGCATACGCTGCGCAAGGCTTCCGGCGAAGGGGATGTGTTTCTCCCTGTCGAGGAACTCACCACGCATGCGAAAGAACTCCTGGCGACTGAAGGTGCTCCGTTGGATGCCGCTCTCGCGGACATGGTTGGCTCGGGCCGCGCGGCGCGCGAAGGCGAGCGCGTGTTTCTGCCCGCGCTGCACGCGGCGGAGACGGGTTGCACGCGCCTGCTCAAACGCCTGCTATCGGTGCCGGGCGAGCGCGTGCAGATCGATACGGAGAAAGCCATCGCGTGGGTCGAAAAGACAAACAAGCTTCAGCTTTCCGAAGAGCAGCGCGAGGCGATTCGCCTCGCCGCGCGCGCGAAGGTTCTGGTGATCACCGGGGGACCCGGCACAGGCAAGACCACCCTGCTCAATGGGCTGATCTCCATCTTCGCGCGCAAGGGTCTGGACATTCGCCTGGCCGCGCCGACGGGGCGCGCGGCAAAACGCATGACGGCTGCGACCGGACGTGATGCGCTGACCATTCATCGATTATTGGAATGGAGCCCCAAGTTCGGCGGGTTCACGCGCCACGACGGGAACCCCTTGGCCACGGACCTCGTCGTGATCGATGAGTCCTCCATGGTGGACATCGTGCTCATGCACCACTTACTGAAAGCCCTGCCGCCACAGGCGCGGCTTATTCTCGTTGGCGATGTCGACCAATTGCCGTCCGTGGGGCCGGGCAACGTGCTGATGGATATCATTGCGAGCCAGTTGATTCCAGTGGTGTGGCTCAAGACCGTGTTTCGCCAGGCTGCGGAGAGCGGGATCATTTCCAACGCACACCGCATCAACGAAGGCCAGCAGCCTCTTTTCAATGAGCGCGACTTTTTCTTCGTCGAGCGCACGGATCCGCAGAAAGCTGCGGACACGATACTGGAACTGGTGACCCGGCGCATCCCCGGCAAGTTCGGCCTCGACTCGTTGCGCGACATCCAGGTGCTCGCCCCCATGCACCGGGGCGACGCGGGCGTGGCACGATTGAACGAAACGCTGCGGGCCGCGCTCAATGGGAACTCACCGCTCATCGCGGGCAGGACCTTCGGCCTGTACGACAAGGTCATGCAGATCCGGAACAACTACGAACTGGAAGCGTTCAATGGCGACGTAGGGATCGTGTCCGTGGTCGACGAAGCTGCGCAGGAGGTTCAAGTGCGCTACGAAGAGCACGAGGTGCTCTATGAGTACGAGCAGTTGGACGAGCTGACCCTCGCATACGCCAGCACGGTCCACAAGGCGCAAGGTAGCGAGTATGCGGCGGTCGTGGTGCCGCTGCTTACGCAGCACTTTCCCATGTTGCAGCGGAATGTGGTGTACACCGCCATCACCCGCGCGCGTCAGCTTGTCGTCATTGTGGGCGACCCCAAGGCCGTGCGGATGGCCGTGCAGAATGTGCGCGTGACCCGCAGGCACACCGCACTCGCGGAGCGTTTGCGGAATTTCTCTGGTTCTTACCCCGGGGGAGCCTGAATGATCTCGATTTCCGCAGCACTCATGAAGGGCTGGCCCGTGACTTCGCTGAGACCACGCAGTTTGACAAAACGGGCCGCCCGCGGTGAGACAAAGTGTGTCTTCGCCTGCGCGTCGTTGGACCAGGCTCCCGATTTCACGGGGTCACCCCACGTATTGCCATCCACACTCAAATAGATTTCGTAATCTTTCACGCGGCCACTTGGCGAGTCCTGCCGCGGCAAATAGGTAATGCCGGCGACCGGTATGGGTGCATCCAGCGCGATGACCAGTTCGTGGGGATATCCCGGCATCGCGCCCACGAACTCGGTATGCCAAAGCGTATCGGGGTTGTCGTCGGTGGCGAGATTGGGGGGATACTCGGGGGAATAGCTGTCCGCCGATGCAGTCCGGGCCATCGCCTCCCGCTCCTCACGCGCCGTGCGAATGAACGCAAGAATCGCCTGGTACGCTTCACCGGCGGTTCCATCCGCCCAGCGGGTGCCTCCCACGTGTGTGACGCCTGTGGGGCTTTCCTCGCTCGATTGACCCGTGCCGAATGGGCTCCGGGGTTTTCGCAACACGAGACTTTGTTCCGGGTCAGAGGTGTTCACCACTTTCAGCAGCGACCGGTAATTCCCGAGAATCTGGTCATCGGTCAGTGGGCGACCATCCTTAGGGGCTTCCGCCAATCCGAGGATGGTGTGGGTGGCGTGGCAGTCAGCGCAGGCGTTACGATCTTCCCCTTTCTGATAGAAGTAATCGTTGACGTGGTCGCGAAAGTACAACACGTCGGGCATACGAACTGCCGTGATCGTGGCATCCGCTGTTATCCGGGCAGGGTCGAAGCCGGCGGCCCGCAGGGTTTCAGCCGCTTTGTCGCGTAACGTGGTGTCGCCGTCGACCAGGGCTTTCACCCGTGCCGCATAACGGGGTTCGACAGCCACAAGGTTCCGATCCCCGACAGCGGCCAGGGCCGCCTCGCGGGTCTTCGGATCGGCCGCGATGAGCAGCTTCAAGACATATTCATGGACGTCCTCTTCCGTCCAGACCCGGTCGTTCTCCCGCGCGAGCGCCAGGGATTTGGCCCGAATCGCGGGGCTTTCGTCGGAAAGTCCCGCGTACAGGATGGACGCCGCGCGCTTGCTGCGTCGCAGCGCGTCGAGTTCCGGAAGGATTTCAAAGAGACGCTCTCGTACGGCCACGTCGGGATTGGTTGCGGCATATTCGAGGAGCTTGATCGCGCGGCGGCTCAGCGTGAGGGCCATCTCTTCGGGGTTCTCCGCGGGAACATTACGCGGTCCCACCAAGCCTGGGCGCGAAGTGATAGCATCCACAACGCGAATCTTCTCCGCCGCGGGTTGATCCTGCAACGCGGTCCACGCGGTGGACAACACCGCGATGGCCTGCCGGTCGTCCAGCAACGGGGTGCTCACCAACGGGAGCAGGTCTGCATTGGCGACATCGCCGGTAATGGTCTGATCCGCCAGGGCCCTCACGGCGGTGGCAATAGTCTCGTTCCCGATGGCTTCCGGACTTCGCGCGACGGAAGCCAAAAGTACGGCCTGCGCGTTTTGGTCCGTTCCGGCCAGAATCGCATTGACACGCTCCACGACGGTGGGATCCTGACTGGTATGAAGGATCAAGTCCCGGCGCACCACATCGCGCGCGGTTTCACGCAGGGCGGAATCTTCGGCGTACATGGAGGCCAGCAGAGTGGTCTGAAGGGAGGTGGAATTAGACTGGCCCGGCATTTCGAAGAAGCTTGCGAGCTGGAGTCCGCGCCGTTTCTGGGCCGCGCGCGACTCGGTGTCGATGAGTTTGCCAAGGGTGGCGTCCAGATACGTCATGTCCGGCAGAAACATGAAGCTGAACTCGCGGTCATTGCCTACGTCGATCATGTCGCGAGGTACTCTGGCGTAGTAGCGGCCCTTAAAGAATGAACCATCGAAACTCTCGAGCAAGGCCTCACGTTGCAGTTCATTGCCCGAGGCGAGCGCAGTCAAAACGGGTTCCAACAGAATGCTCTGTTCAACGGAGACACGTCCCTGAAGCACACGTTCGCCCATATCCTTCGGCAGGTCGCGGATGTTGCGTTGCATGCTCACTCCGCCGCTCTGGTTTTCATCAAGGAGGATGTACATGTTCTGCGCGAGATTGGTGCGCATGAGCGGGACTTCCCCCTCGACGCCCATGCGTTCGATGAACGCGTTGACGATGGATGCCTTGAACTCGGGACGGTCAGACCGGTACCACCATTGACGCAGCGTACGAACGGCCTGGAGCCGCGTCAAAAGGTCAGGGTCCGACAACAAGGGGAAGAGGGTCTCGGCGATATCGAGGCGCGTGTCCATCTCCTGGAACTGGTAGGCAAACACCCGGACTGCGGACCGGCGTGCGAGCGGGTCAGCACTTTGCAGGGCTACCTTCAGCGCCTCTGCACCATACCCCTTGTTGCCCAACTGCCGCATGGCCCAGGCGGCCTCCCTCCAGACCAGCTTCGACGGGTCGCGCAGGAGGGGCATCAGAGGAGCTACACTTTCGTTTTCGCCTACGCGGCCGAGCAAGGCCGCCGCGGCTGCGCGTACCGGCGGCTCCGGCCGGTCGAGCAGGGGCAAGGTGGCAACGACCAGCGCATCGAGCTTTTCACACGGCACGTCCCAGACATTCTCCAGGGAATTCAACACTTCCGCTGCCGGAGCGCCCGGGGAGGCAATGGCCGGAGGTCCTCCGTCCAGATTTCCCAATCCGTGGAGCGCTTCACCCTTTGGGTAGAGCGAGGCCAAAGCCATGACAGCGTAGCGCGTTTCCCGCATGGGGGTGCGGAAGTTCTCGTGCGTGTCCGTCTGAAACCACCCTCCAAACGGTTGTTGCCGCGACAGCAGCCATTGCGCGGCCCGCTCCAGGCGGGGTTCCTGCTCCATGCGCAAGCCTGTCTCGACGAACGTGTACAACATCTGGCCGGTCGTATACTCGGCGCTGGTCCCGTCCTGCTTACCCTCTTCGTCCCAGCCCCCATTCTCGTTTTGGAGCGCGAGCAACTCCGCCGTGAGCGAGGCAATGCGCTCGCAGTACTTCTCCCTCCCCATGTATCCCAAGCCCAGCAAGAGATGTATGCGGTCCTGCAACGTTTCTATTCGGGCTTGTGCTTCCTGCGATGTAAAGACCTTCTCCAGGTCCGCCGCGGCTTGCGCATAGGATTGTTCTCCGGTGCGGCGAAAACACTCGTTCAGCATCCGCCAGTCGCGCCAGGCGAAGCCGAACTTGCTGTCCAGGGGGACGACACCGTTCTGTTCGTCGGCTGGCATTTCGGTACGATTTAGCCACGCAGAACGAATAAGGGGCCCGAAGCGCTCCAGGATATTGGTTTCACGTCCACTGATCTGGCGTTCAAAGTCCGCGAGAATACCTCCCTGCTTGGCCTGAGACTGCAGCGGGATAGCGATGAAACGCTGCCACCAAAGTCCATCGGGGCCATAGAACGGAGTGATGCTGTTGTACACGCGTTCCACAACGTAGCGGAAATTGGCCTTCGAAGGGATGGGGTAGCCGTTGCGATGCGCCACGAGGTTGGCTTCCGTCGAAAATACCGCAGGGTGACAAGCGGTGCATCGCATAGCCGTTTCATGCATATTCTGGGCGCGGCGGAAGATGTTTCCTTCCCGGGGCACCTGCGCAAACCACGCGTCGCCGACATCCATGATGTAGCGGGAACCCACTTCGACCGCCAGCTTTGGATCGGTATAGGGCGGCACGGGATACGCGTACGTTTGAATCGTATAACGCGGATGGTTGGCATTGACCTCGAGATAATATGTGCCCTTCGTAAAGACCCGGGTGACACTCTTGGAGTAACGCTCCCGCTCGCGGTCGTGAACGATCTCCATGGGATCCTTGCCTTCGAGGTAAGGAATCGGCCAGCCCTGGTTCGCCGGGTCCAGCGTGTACACCCGCATATTCACTGAGACGTCCCGGTCAGGGACATCCAGTTCGAAGATGACGAGACGCGGCTCCTCATCAGTTACCTCAATTCGAAACCAGTCCAGGCCGCCCTTGCCTTCGTCCTGGTGGTCGAGATACTCGACGTCATCGGCACTGCCTTCGACGGGCGTCCCCACGACCAGGGGGTTGGCCATTTCGGGAGTATCGTTGGGTTCCGCTTCGAACCGGTTCTGTTCTTCGGTACCGCCCAGACTCGTCCACGCGATGTCGCACCCAAGGGAACGCAACGCAGACGACACGGGCCGATCCAACAGGACCTGCGCCGGACCCGGGGCGGCCTGATTGGACATACGAAGGGGGATGTAGTAGCTGGGGTCGCCGGAGTGGAGCGTCTTGGAGAGGCCGGTACCGTCCGGAAGCTGAATTGCTACATTGACGGTTTCGTCCTCCGCGAGACCCGCTGTAAGCAGGCCGACGTTTACGGCATAAGTAACTCCGGGCGATACATGTCCGATGGTCAATGGGGTCGAACCGCCCGGTGCGAGTTGGATGCGAATATTGCCGTTCAGGGGAATGACGGCAGGTGGAGCGTCGGGTTCCGCGGCAAACGCCGCCACGGTACAGAAGACCCCGACACCGGCGACAAACAAGCGCAGAAGGACACAGGCATGACTCATGACTACCGGGCTCCTTGCAGCATGTGACTTCGATTGTACGAAGTTCGCCGGAACCAAGCCGCAGTGATGAGGCGGCGGTACCGGTACAGCCCAGATTACGAGGCATTCTACCCCGGCGGGGATGCCTATGATCAAATTCCTCGGTGGGCGAGCCTCGGTCTCCGCGCGGCGAAAGGGTGGGCATTCGCGCAGAGAACTGCAATAGGCGCTACACTTCCGCTTTGGGCAGATCGGGCGTGAAGTCTTCGCCGGGGTTGATGAACTGATCGGTTTCGAGGCGGTACTGCTTGTCGTAAAGCTGGCGGTAGCGTCCGTTCAGTTCGAGCAGTTCCTCGTGGGTGCCGCGTTCGACGATCTCTCCACCTTCCATCACCAGGATCTGGTCGGCGCTGCGAATCGTGGAGAGGCGGTGGGCGATGACGAAGGTCGTGCGGCCCTGGCGCAGGGCGCGCAGGCCGTCTTGGATGAGTGCCTCGCTTTCGCTGTCGAGGCTCGAGGTCGCCTCGTCGAGGATGAGGATGCTCGGGTCAGCGAGGATGGCCCGCGCGATGGCGATGCGTTGGCGCTGTCCGCCCGAGAGGCGCACGCCCCGCTCGCCGACGATGGTCTCGTACTTGTTCTCGAAACTGTCAACAAACTCGTGCGAATGGGCGATCTTGCTGACGCTGATGGCTTCTTCAAGGCTCGCGTTCGGAGCGGAGAAGCGGATGTTGTCGGCGATGGTGCCGTCGAACAGGAAATTGTCCTGCATGACGATGCCGAGGTGGTCGCGATAGTCGCGCAGCCGGATCGCGTTCAGGTCATTGCCATCGACGAGGACTCTTCCCGAGGTCGGCCGGTTGAACGCCATGACCAGCGAGATGAGCGTGCTCTTGCCCGAGCCGCTAGAGCCGACCAGTGCGGTGGTCGATCCCGCGGGCGCGTGGAACGACACGCCCTTGAGTACGGGCACGCCCGGTACATACTCGAAACACACTTCCTCGAAGACCACGTCGCCCCGGATGGATTCTACCGGCAGTTTCTGCTCCTCGTCTTCATCTTCCGTCTTCATGGATAAGACTTCGTGAATCCTGTCCAGGCCCGCGAAGGCATCGCTGATTTGCGTGCCGACGGCGGCGATCTGCACCACGGGAGCGGCCAGCATGAACGTCGAGGCAATGTAGAGGATGAAGTCGCCGATGGTCATGGCGCCGGTGAGAATGGAGTTCCCGCCGACAATGATAACAATGACGCCGATGACGCCCACGACGACGGTGGAGATGGCCGTGGTCGCGGAGACGCCGGTCATGGATTTGGCCACGTTGCGCAGGAGGCGGTGCGCGCCATGAGTGAACACAAGTTGCTCGCGGCGTTCGGCGGTATATGCCTTGACGATGCGGATGCCGCCCAGCGACTCCGAGAGACGCCCGGTGACTTCCGCGTTGATCTGGCCGCGCGCGCGAAAGATGGGGCGGAGGCGCCGGAAGACGACCGCCATGAACGCGCCATACGCGGACAGGGCGAGAATGGTCAGCGTGGTAAGTTTCCAATTGAGCCAGAGCAGTACGCAGAGCGCGATGATGCCCGTGATGACGCCGCCGACGAGCTGCAGGAGGCCCGTGCCGACCAAGTTCCGAATGCCCTCCGCGTCGGTCATGATGCGGGAAATGAGCACGCCGGTCTGGGTGGAGTCGAAGAAGCGCACGGGCAAGCGCGAAACGTGACGCTGCACGCGGCGTCGCATGTCAGTGATGGCCTTCTGCGCGGCGACGCCGATGATCTGCGAATTTGCGAACGATGTAATGGCTTGCACGACTGTCGCGGCGCCCACGGCTCCGGCGACCAGCCAGAGCATCTTGATTCGTTCTGCCCAAACGGCTGGGTCTTCAGGGACCCCCGATGGGTCCGCGTGGCCCAGTATAGTGTCCACCACGAATTTGGATGAGGCGGGCAATACCCAGCCCGCCGCGCGGCTAACGAGCATGAGCGACATGCCCAGCGCGAGGCGCCGGCGGTGGCGCCAGATCAGGTCGCGCGCTTCGCGCCACACATCGGACCACTGCAACTTGCGTTTCTTGTCGGTATTCAACATCGATCTGGATGGCCGTTCACGAGTCATGCGTTGTAAGGACGAAAAAGAGTGATTGTACATGATTTGTCAGCCGCGTTCAGCTTGGCTGTGTCCAAGGAAAATACGACGGGCGGGACAGCGCCTTGTACGCGCCATCCCGCCCGGAATCGTGCTATTGCTGGGGCGTTGTGTTCTTCTTGATCTGTTCAGCCGCCTGCGCGGCTTCCGCTTTGACTGCTTCATCGTTCAGGAAAGGCTCAAGCAGTGCGAGCGCGCGCGCATCCTTGATTTCCGCCAGGCCGGCGAGGACCAGCCGTTTGTCATCCGGCGTTGCGGCCATCTTGAAGGCCTCGCCATAGAGCCGCAAGGTCTCCTCCATGGGCCGTTCCACTGGAAGGCGGAGCAGACGCATGAAACCGCGGAATGCGAGGGCCTTGTTCGTGTCGCTGCCCGCGCCGGACGCCAGGGCCTGGAGGTCCGCCAACGTGTCCGTGGTGGGCCAATCGGCCAAGGCGCGGATCGCGGCATCCTTCACCGCATCCCCCTTCTTAGCGTTGGCGCATTCACGCAGGACGGTCAGCGCGGACGGGTCGCCGGTTCTCCCAAGTACGCGTACGAACGAGGCGCGCACGTCCGCCTTGCCTTTCATGCCTTGAAGCGCGGCGATAACTGGAGCAGCAGGCTGCCCGGCAGGATCGGACTTCTGCACGACTGCGACGATGGCGTTTTCGGCGGCCGTCTGCGCCTCGTTGCCGTTCATCTTTACGAGCAAGTCGATCAATGCCGGCAATTGCTCGGCGGACCCCAGGGCACCCAAGGCATCGAATGAGTGGGTACGCACGGTGGCGTCCGCGTCGACGGCGGACTCCAGGAGGTATGGCAAGGCGCTCACTGCGCCACGCACCGCCAAGCTGCGAATCAACTCGCCGCGTATCGGCGTAGCGGCGGACTTTGCGAGTTCGACGAAGGCCGCGTCAACATCTCCGCGCAATGCATCAAGGCTGCTGCTGGCATACTTGGCCGCTTCGGCGTCGGTGCCCGTGGCGATTTCGGCGAGGAGGGGAATGGTGGATGCGTCGCCGTTTGCGCCGAGGGCTTCGATGGCCGCGATGCGAACATCGGCCACGTCACTTTTCGTCAGTGCGGTGATGGGGTCCTTCGCGGCCGCGTCGGGATGCTGGCGCAGGATGTAGAGCGCAAGCATCTGAGCCTGCGGGCCGAGATTGGGCAGCTCTCCCGCCAGCGCCGCGAATACCACGGGCGCCTCCATCTTGCGCAGCGTACCCGCCGCGATAGCCTGCAGCTTGGGATCGTCTCCCTTTAACAGATCGATCAACATAGGGGCGGCGTCGGGCCCTTGAACGCTGGCGATACCTTGAATCGCGGCGAGTTGCGTCTGCTTGGCCTCCGCCGGATTGTTCAAGGTCGAGTAGATGGCCATGGCTTCGTCAATGTTGCCCGCAGAGGCGGCCTTCGCGGCGCACAGCAGATAGCCGTCGTCGAGCGATTGCTTGACCTCGGGCGCTGCATTCGCGCGGGCCTCAGCTATTGCCGTGGCGGCATCCGGGCCGCCAATATGTCCCAACGCCGCGGCGGCTGCCTGCGCCACCATGGGATCGGATGAATCCAGTAGTTTGGCCATCGCGCGCACGCTATCCTCAGAACCGCGCGCGCCCAGGGAATTGATGATCCCGATCTGGACCTTGCCGCTGGTCTTGCCGAGGGCTTTGATGAAGGCTTTGTCCGCTGCTTTCCCCTCGATGCCTTCGAGCGCGTAGCGCGCGATGTTCGAGTACTTTTCGTCGGTCAGCATGCCGCCGAGCACGGGCACGGACTTGTCAGAGCCAATCACGCAGAGCTGGCGGCACACGAAGTCCTTGCAGTCATAGGTTGAGTCGGACTTCAGAAGGCCGATAAGACCGTCTTCGACCAGAGCGCGGGTTTGGGGTGCGCCGTAGCTGAGGCGGCAATAATCCTCGACGACGCTCAGCATTTCACGGTTCTGGCCAAACTCGTAGGTTGCGAGTTGCTTCAGCGCGTCTTCAAGCGGAGGCGGATCGGCGGCGAAAGCGGGGCCCGCGAGAAGTACCAGAGAGACGGCGAGCACGTTGCACAGTGCGGACCGTCTGAAGGCCGTTTGGACTTTGGTGTTCGAATCACGATACATGATGTTCATTCCTTCCTTATCTCGATTCCGCCTACACGTGCCACGGGGCACGGAGCGAGGGCATCAGCAGGCTGTTGGCTTCGGAGTCGTTCGTGAAGAGTTCCTTGTCGGGGTCCCACTTCAATTCGCGGCCCAGCTTCATTGCGATGTTCGCAAGGTGACACATGGACGCCGAGCGGTGGCCCACCTCGGGCGGCGCGAAGCACTCGCCGCGAAGCTTCACATTGTTGAGGAAATCGCGGTGGTGCCCCGGGCTGCGGCCCAAATGCTCTTCGTTGGGCCCGATGATCTCCTTCAGAAGCGAGGCGGGTTCCGCTTCCAGGTTGCCGCCGTGGATGTGAATGAAGACCCACCCGTCGGTGCCCTCGAACTTCACGCCGCGCGTGCCTTCGCTTTTGCAGATCATCTTCACGCCATTGGCGTACGTGAACTGGAACTCGAACTTCTTTGCGGTGTTGAAAAGCCCTTCGCGTGGGAACTCGCCCCACCCGGAGACGGTCTGCGGGCCGGTGCGATCGGTGGCGTTGCCCAATTGCCCGAGGTCGATGATGTGGGCTCCGCGGTCGGTCACCTCGCCGCCGGAATAGTCCAGGATGAATCGGAAGAAGAAATGACAGCGCAGCTCGGTGTACGGCGCCCAAGGGCGTGGCCCCAGCCACATGTCGTAGTCAAAACCTTCCGGCACGGGCATCGGGCCCACATTCAGATTGAGGTCGTAGTGATCGAGGGGCAGGTTCACGTGAATGGTGTGCAACTTGCCGATACGCCCGTTGCGGACCAGTTCGCAGGCGTACCGCGCGTTGCTGCGGCTGCGCTCGTGGCTGCCCGTCTGAAACACCCGGCCGTAGCGATTCACCGCGTTGACCACCGCGCGGCCTTCCCCAATCGAATTCGCGAGCGGCTTCTCGCAGTACATGTCCTTGCCAGCTTCCGCTGCGGCAACCGCGATCACTGCGTGCCAGAAGTCGGGAGTCGTGATACACACCGCGTCGACATCGGGCCGAGCGAGCACTTCCCGGAAATCTGTATAGAAGTCGCAGCCCTTGTATTCACCGGAGGTCATCTTTGCGCCGTAGGTCTCCTCGACAATCTGTTTCGCGCGGTCGCGGTGATTGCAGTCCACGTCGCAGACCGCGAGTACTTGCGTGTCGGGCTGGCCAAGGAAGGCGCGCAGATTCCCCGTACCTTGTCCTCCGACACCTATCGACGCGATGGTGATGCGGTTGCTGGGCGCGATAGTCCCATCCAGTCCCAAGGCCGACGCGGGCACGATATATGGGAAGCCCACGGCCCCCGCGGCGGCAAGGGCGCCGCGCTTCAGAAATTGCCGCCGGCTGTGTCCCCCTCCCGGTTTGGTTGCTCCACTCGATCTCTTCGCCGCCATACGATCTCCTTTGCCCCTGTGGGCGACTCTTCTCTCCCCTATGACTACTCCCTCGCGAGAGGGATGCATTTCCACAGTGAGGTATTCATACGTGCCAAGGCGCGCGCATCGAACGCGACAGCATCCGGTTGGCCTCGTCATCACTCTCGAATCGCTCGGTATCGGGATTCCACTTCAGCGTTTGTCCGAGTAGAAGGGCGATGGACCCGATGTGGCAAACCGATGCCGATCGATGGCCGATCTCGATAGGCGCCGCAGTTTCTCCGCGAGTCCGCATTGCCGCGATAAAGTTCGCGTGGTGGTTGTCGCTCTCGTAGAGATGCGTCTCATTGGGCCCGATGACGGAGTCCGCAATCTTCTCAGGATACGCCTTGATCACGTCGCTTTCCACCTCGATCCAGCCTTCGCTGCCTTCAAACCGCATCCCGTATTGTGCCGGATCCTCCGTGGCGGTGGAGATCATCTTCACCCCGTTGGCGTACGTGTACGTGATGAGATGATCGATGGGCGCATCGTAAATGCCTTCCTTAGGAAATTCGCCGGTAGCTTCAATGGTAACGGGGCCGGTACGGTCCGTCCCATTCGCCCACTGGCCGATATCGTAATAATGCGCGCCCCAGTCGGAGATGTAGCCCTCGGAATAGTCCATGATCCAGCGGAAATTGAAGTGACAGCGTCCTTCGGTGTAGGGAGCCCACGGCGCGGGACCCAACCACATGTCGTAATCGAATCCATCGGGAATCGGTTCGGGGGACGTGTTCGGCCCGAAGGTTCCACCCCGTATCGCGTACCCTTTCGGAACGCCGATGCGGATCGTGTGCAAGTCGCCGATACGCCCATTGCGCACCAGTTCGCACGCGCGCCGGCAACCCTGGCGCGAGCGCCGCCACGTGCCGGTCTGAAGCACCCGTGCATGACGCGCGACCGCGTCGCACATGGCGCGGCCATCTGCGACGGTCAGCGACACCGGCTTTTCGCAGTAGACGTCCTTGCCCGCGCGGGCCGCGGCGACGGTGATGACTGAGTGCCAGTGATCGGGCGTGCCAATGGATACTGCGTCGATGTCGTCACGCGCGATGATATCGCGAAAATCCGTGTATGCGGCGCAGCCTTGATCTCCGTAGGTTTCATCCACCTGCTGTTTGGCGCTGTCACGGTTGCGTACATCCACGTCGCACACGGCTACCACGCGCACATCCGGCAGCGCCAGGAAGGCGCGCATGTTGCTGGTGCCTTGCCCGCCCGTACCGATGCTGGCCACCGTGATGCGGTCGGCGGCCCCAAATGCCGAGGCCGGGATGATGGTTGGGGCGCTCGCGACCATTGCCGCGGCGCTGGCCCGCCTCAGGAAAGAGCGCCTCGTGATGCCGTGGGTACCCGTTCTGCCTCGTGAGTCCTTCTTCATAACGTCAAACTCCCGCTCCACAGTTGGGACAGCGATGAATACTCTCTTCGACGCGCGTGCCACAGTAGGTGCATGCACGGGTCTCCTGCCTGCTCCTATACGCACTCTCTGGAGGATTGAGCACGTCATCGGCGTCTTGGGGCAGCTCCGCCGAGCCTGAGGGGTTTCTGGGCGCAAACATGCCGAGTAACCCGACAAGAAACATGGAAAGTGCAACGACCGTGAATCCGACTCCGAAAACCGGGAAGATCCACGGTGCGCCCATCCTGCTGGAAGTTCCCGCGAAGAACAATCCGAACAAGATGAACAGAAGGGTGACGACGAGGAAGGGTATGATTGCTACCCGCGCCAGAAGTGAGTTGCCATCGCTCGTTGCAGGTTTCATATCATGCCGTATTCTGTGTCTCATGCCGTGCCGTTTCACAGTCAGAATATCCCCCGTTGATCACGTTCATGGGGCAACAGCGATTTCGTATCGACTTGGACGTTTAACCCTGCGAAATCCGGAGCGTCCAGTTCCGGCAACGATTGTACGCGATCGAGGAAACGGCGCCGCTCGTCCGCTGTGACGATGCCTTCCGTAAGCACTTCAAACTTCCGAATGTAATCGGCGCGCCCGAAGGGCCGGGCGCCCAGCGAATGCGCGTTGGCAACAGCCATCTCGTCGATAAGAGAATCGCCATTCTTGAACCGGATCTCGACGCGGGCGCCAAAGGCCTTCTCCTTCGGGTCCGCACAATGGTACCGGCGCGTCCACTCGGGGTCTTCACAGGTACCGATTTTGTGCCACAAGGCCACGGTGTCCGGCCGCGCCGCGCGCTCGGGCGTGTAGCTGTCCACATGGTGCCAGCGTCCGTCCTCCAATGCGACGGCGAAGATGTACATGATGCTGTGATCGAGTGTTTCCCTGCTGGCCTTCGGGTCCATTTTCTGCGGGTCACAGGCCCCCGTGCCAATCACATAGTGCGTGTGATGGCTGGTGTGAATGAGGATGGACTCAATCGCAGTGATGTCCCGGATCTTCTCGCGCATGCGAAACGCGAGGTCGATCAATGCCTGCGATTGGTATTCAGCCGAGTGTTCCTTCGTGTACGAGTCGAGGATGGCACGCAACGGCTCGCCCGGTTCAGGCAGCGGCACTTCGTACCGGCTATTGGGCCCGTCGAGCATATACGCCAGCACGCTGTCTTCGCCCTCATAGATCGGCGAAGGGCTCTTCTCTCCCCGCATGGCGCGATCGACCGCTTCGATGGCCAGCTTGCCCGCGTGGGCCGGGGCATAGGCCTTCCAACTGGAAATCTCGCCTTTCCGCGATTGGCGTGTCGTGAATGAGACATGCACGGCTTGCTGTATCGCTTGATAGATCGTGTCGGTGTCCAAACGCAGCAACGCGCCAATGCCTGCCGCCTGCGCGGGACACAGGTGGGCGATGTGATCCTTCTTGTACTTGTGCAGGCAAATACCCTTGACGAGATCGATTTGCACTTCATAGGCGGTGAGGATTCCGCGGGTCAAATCCTGACCTGTCAGGCCGCGCCTTGTGCCGCATTGCTGGGCGACAGCGAGGATCGGCGGGATGCTGTCTCCGGGGTGCGAGTAGTCGGCGGCCAGAAAGGTGTCGTGCATGTCCAGTTCGCGCACGGCCGTGCCGTTGGCCCACGCAGCCCACTCGGCATCGTAGCCTTGAGCGTTGTCCAAGCCGAACACCTGGGCGCCCCCATCGCGCGGATGGGCCAGGGCTTGGCTGCGCGCGTTCGCGACCGGTCCACGGTTGATTGCCGCCAGGGCCACCGCGGCGTTGTCGATGATGCGGTTGATGACCATTTCTTGCGCGGTGGCGTCGATGGGAGCGCGTTGTGAGGCCAACTCCGCGAGTTTCCACGCCAATTGACTGGATTTGGGCAGAGTCTCCTCGGAACGATAGACTCTGAGCGTATGTAGTTTCATCGAGATCCTGCCCGGGCCGTGGCCGTACGAAGTTGGGACCGGAAACGGGCACGGTCCGCACATCGGGGAGATAGTATTGCACTTGCCGCCCGGCAAGTCCAACAGGAGACCTTCACGCGCGCAGCGCGGCCTGCACCACTTCATCCAGACTGCGCAGGAAGCGCGAGCGGTCCGGCTTGGCGAAAGGCGCGGGGCCTCCCGTCATGGTCCCGTGCTCGCGCAGATGAGACAGAATCTCGCGCGTGGCCAAGGCCTCGCCAATCGATGCCTCCGTGTAGATGCGGCCCTTGGGCCCCACCGCTGAGGCGCCCTTCTTCAGGCAGCGCGCAGCCAAGGGGATGTCCGCAGTGACGACAATGTCACCCGTGCCCGCGTGCTCCACAATCCAATCGTCGGCCTCGTCCATTCCGTTGCCCACAAGCTTGAGGGTGATTCGCGCGGACTCCGGCGTTCGCATCCACGAATTGGCCACGAGGGTCACGTTGAGCGAATAGCGATCGGCGACCCGGTAGACCTCTTCTTTCACTGGGCAGCCATCGGCGTCGACATAGATGTGGGGCACTGGGCTTCTCTCGATCCTGGCTAAATGGGTCCTGCTATTCCGAATGCAGCGCGATGCGATTGCCCTCGCTGTCCATCACGATGGCCCGGCGCCCATATGGCCCGATCATGTGAGGCGGTTTCACCACGCTCCCACCATTCTGCTCGGCGGACGCGACCGCTTCTTCCAGGCGGCCATTGACGTTGAAGTACAGGAGCGCGCCCCCTTCGGACGGCCCGGCGCTGAGCTTCGCATAGAGGCAGCCGGAGACTTCGCCCGGCCCGTGCGTAATCACCGCCACGCCTGGGCGATCCTCCCTTACGTCAGCTTCAAGCACCTTGCTGTAGAATTTCATGGCCCTCTTCAGGTCGATGACAGGCAGGTCAAACCAGATAACTCGATGGGACATATTCCGGATCCTCCGCGTCGTATTGTAGAGTGCATGATTACCCGTCTTCGCGGGCCGGTTCAACCTTTCCGACGAGCGCGCTGAACAGAGCAGGCACTTCGGACTCAAAGGTCATACGCTCGCCTGTGTGTGGGTGTGTGAGCGTGAGAGACCGCGAGTGCAAGGCAATTCGCTTGTGGTGCTTGTCTTGTTTCCCATACTTCCGGTCGCCCACGATGGGGTGTCCGCTCTCCGCGAGGTGCACGCGAATCTGGTGCTTGCGCCCGGTCAGCAGGCTGATATCGAGCAGACTGTAGTCTCTCGTCTCACGGAGAACCTTGTAGGCCGTGTGCGAAAGCCGGCCGAGGCGTTTATCCTGGGTCGAGCGGACCGCGAGCGCCTGGTTCTCCACGAGGTACGAAGAGATCGTGTCGGCCTGCTTCGGCATTCTTCCGTGGACGACCGCGAGGTACTTCTTCTCGTTTTCGCTCCAGTGCTCTTGAAGGAACTGCTTGGCTTCGAGACTCTTCGCGAACACGAGGACTCCCGAGACCTCGCGGTCCAGCCGGTGCACGATATACACCTGGAGCCGCGACTTGGAATTTCCTTTGCGTACGTAGTCGGTGAGGGCGTGATACGCCGTGCGTTCCTTCTCGCTTTCCGTGGACATGGAAAGCAGTCCTGGCGGCTTATCGATGACGAGGATGTCCCGGTCTTCATGGAGTATCCGCATGCCTTTGGGCAGGTGCCGCGACGTGCTGCCGGGACGCAAAATCAATCTCCCGTCATTCGGAGTGAAGGGCGATGCGGTTTCCCTCGCTGTCAATGACGATGGCACGTTGCCCGAAGGGACCGAGCCGGTGGGAAGGATTCAAGACGCGGCCGCCGCAGCGTTCTGCCGCCTCGACCGCGGCGTCCATGCGCCCGCTCACATCGAAGTAGACCAGGGGCCCGCGCCACGTGGGCCGTTCCGTCTCGCTTGTAAACAGGCAGCCAAACACTTCGTCACTGTTGCGAGACACGATGACGGCGACGCCCGGGAAATCTTCACTGACTTCCACATCAAGCACTTCGGAATAGAATTCCTTGGCACGCCCCATATCCCGGACGGGGATATCAAACCAGACGACGCGGTTCGGCATACTCTTGTCCCTCAGTTGAACCCGGCCTGCGGCCTCCGAGCGAACTTTCAGTATACGTCAGGGGGAGCCCTCTGCGCCATCCGGCGGCGCCGCCCTGAGTACCTGGTCCCAGTCGTACACACCGGCAATGACCTCGTTGGGCTTCAGGACGAGAAACTCCTTGCTGTCCCACTCTCCGTGGACCAGTTTCCGGATGAGGTCCAGATTGCCCTCCAGTTTGAGGAAACACTTGCCCTCGGCTTCCGCCTTTTCGCGGCACTGATCGGCGTAGCCGAGGTGCGCAAACTCGGGCACTTCGATGTAGACGACGCGGTGATCCCTTTGCTCCTCAACCCGCACGGGATGGAGAGTTTCCCAGATGAAAGCGGCATTCTCGGCCCCGTATTGCTCCACGTACTCCGCGTAGGACCTGTCAAATCCCATCTGTCGGTGGAATTCGTCCGCCTCGCGCATGAAATCGCCGCCGTGTTCGATGTAGCCCGCGGAACTGAAAGCCTGGCTGGGGTTGTCGGCGAAATGCTCGCTATAGCGCTCCTTGGAACCCATGAACAGCGTGCAACAGTCGTGGGCGCGGGGAATGACCAGGGGCGCGCCACGGCTTACGAGTCCGACGGTTGAGTTTCCACACAGGCCCAGTCCGAGGACGATGGCGTCGTAGTTCTTGCCGGAAGCGTTGGCCTCGTCTATGCGCAATTGCAGGAGCCGGCGAAGCACGTTTGCATCGGTGTGCGCGCCCTTGGGTGTGAACTCGAGGTCCACGACGTGGGGCGCCGTCGCCACGCAGTAGCAGATCTCGCGCGTGAAGACTTCGCAGGCGATGATTTTGAGCAACATCGAGTGATTCTCTCCTGAGACACCGCGATTCCGCGGAAGTGGCCTAATTGAGAAAGCGAATGGTAAACGGGTAGCGGAAGTACTCACCCTGGTTCGCTTTGATTCCTCCAATAATGGTGTAGATGAGTTGGAACAGAAGGAGAATCGGCAAAAGCAGGAATCCGATGAGGACAAGACAGAGAACGGCCGCAATAATCCCATAGATGGTGACGGATATCTGGAAGTTCAACGCTTCCTTACCCTGGTCGTTCACAAAGGCATATTGGTCTTTCTTCACGAGCCAGACGACCAACGGGCCGATGATGTTGCCAAACGGAATGCCAACAAACATTGCCAGCGCAGCCAAGTGGCAGAACATGGCCCACGTCAGTTCTTCTTTGTCCGTGAATGCGGCCATCGAGTGGTCCTCCAGTCTTTTCTATAGCCTCAGCACGCATCGCTTTTGGCGCTACTCTAACGGTCTCTTGAACAGCAAGATTACGGCGCGTGACTGGCCAAGTCTCGCATTCGAGGTGAACGCCGTCACCAATTCCCAGTCTTGGCGTCCCATGCGGTTCATCTCCAGGTTCAGTTCCGCCGCGTCAACCCTGCCACCGTAGAACCCACCGGCGCCCACTTTGATAGTCGTATACTCCCACTGCATTTCACGGTCCCCGGCGCGTTGTTGCCGACACGTTATGTCCACGGGTTCATTGTAGGTACCAACGGGAATAACGTCAATAGGTTGGGGCTCTATGCCATGTCGAATGCGCGGCTCTCGTAGTCTCTCCCCGGAATTTGCTATCATCCCGCGCATGTATAAGAAACCTGAGCTACAGATTCAGACGACGACGTTGTGGGAGTACCCGTCGCAACACTATGGCGAGACGATGCAGGGCGATAAGGCTTACGTGGGTGCGACGCCTTCGTACGTGATATGGAACCTCCTGCAGCGCTACACGCGCGAAGGGGACCTCATCGTCGATCCGATGTGCGGCAGCGGGACCACCCTCGACGTGGCGCGCGACCTCGGGCGCCGGGCGCTCGGCTACGATGTGGCCCCGTACCGCAAAGACATCTTCCGCGCGGATGCGCGCAAACTGCCCCTGGAAGATGAGAAGGCGGACTTCGTCTTCGTGGACCCGCCGTACTCCACGCACATCAAGTACTCCGAAGATCCGGCCTGCATCGGCAAACTCGACGCGGGCACGGGGCAGTATTACGAAGCGATGAGCCAAGTCATCCGCGAGATCAGCCGTGTATTGCGCCCCAAGCGCTACATGGCCCTCTACGTAAGTGATTCGTGGAAGATGCGGCAGCCGTTTCAACCGATCGGCTTCCGGCTCTTTTCCATCCTGGAACGGTTTTTCGAGCCGGTGGACGTCGTGTGCGTGGTGCGCCACAACCGCACGATGAAGCGCCGCCACTGGCACACCGAGGCGGTGACCGGGAACTACTTTCTGCGCGGATTCAACTACCTCTTTATCATGAAGAAGCGCGAACGCCCTCATCCCAAGAGGGAAACTATCACATCGGCGGGCAGCGTCAAGCAGTCGTCCCGTCCGAAGAATTGGGCGAAACCCAAGCCGCCGTTGCGGCCCAAACGAAAGGTGAAACGTGGGACTCGGTAAGCAGATCCGGTTGAATCGCATTTTCGGCAACCCGTCGGGACGCCTCTGTTCCGTGGCGGTCGATCATCTTGTCAGCTATCAGCAGGGACTTCCGCAGGGGTTGACCAACGTGCCTGAGACGATCGCGACGCTGATGAAGGGCAAGCCCGATGCCATCACGATGTACAAGGGCATGGCGGAGCACGCCTGGGGCCCGTACGCGGGCAGCATCCCACTGATCATCACCTCGATTGCGTTTACGCTGGACGACACCATCATGCACCAATTGGCGCGCCCCTCAGAGTGTATCCCCTTGGGCGCCGACGCCATCTCGGCGGCGATTACCCTGCGTAGTTCGCGCGAGGGCGACTATTTGAAAATGCTGGCAGGCATCGTCGAGGAAGCGCGGCCGTACGAACTACCCGTCATCGCGCATATTTACCCCCGCGACTTTCGCAATGGGCCGCGCATTGTTCACGATCCCGAGAACATCCTGTGGGCGGTCCGCTGCGGCATCGAGTGCGGAGCGGATGTGATCAAGGTGCCGTATACGGGCTCGCCCGACACGTTTCGCGAGATCATTGCAACCAGTCCGGTGCCGGTGGTGGCTGCGGGCGGACCGAAGGCGGATTCCCTGCTGGAGGCGTTGCGTCTGATGGCGGGAGTCATCCAGGCGGGCGCGCGCGGCGCGACGATTGGACGGAATATCTGGGGCGACCCCGACCCCGCGCGCGCGTTGCTGGCCTTCAAGCACGTGATTCACGACGGCCTGTCCGCGGCGGATGCGCTTACGCAGTCCGAGACGGCGCCTCTTCCCTGAGTTCCACGCGCAGGATATTGAACTTGAGCCCTTTCATGGGTGACCCGGCGTTGTGGAACACGAGGTTTTTGTAGCGGAAATTCGACATGGCCTCGTGCGTGTGGCCGAAATAGACGTGGCGCGTTCCATTCAGCGCGCCGAGCCCCACGTCTTCCAGATAGGCGACCACCCGGCGTGCGGCGCGTTTCTTCGGATACTTCATCCGCTGGGCACCGCGGTGCAGACCGAAGTGCAAAATGATGTCGTACACGTGATGCAAGAGCGGATGGCGCGTCTTTTCCTCGTAGCGCCATTCGTCGCGAAATTCCTCCAAGTCCTCCGCATCCATCTTCTTGTTTGCAACGTCGCCGTGCAAAAACACGCTATCCCCGATCTTGAGGTAGTAGGGGTGCCACGAGAGGTTCTCCGTGACCGCAGCGAGCTCGGAGAGGGCCTCGATAAAGGCCTGCAGGTTGTCGTGGTTACCCACGACGAAATGGAAATGGCACGAGGGAAACAGTGTCGCCAGTTCGCGCAGCCACGCAATCGCCGCATCCACGGTTTCGTCGATGCTCGGCAGAGTGGTCCAACGGAAATCAAACGTGTCCCCGTTCAGGATGAACACGTCCGCGCCCTGGGCCGCCTCGTAGATGGCGTCCAGGTGATCGGCCCATTTGGACCGCTTGGAAAACATATGCAAATCGGACACGACGTATCCGATGCGCTTCTTGGTCTTCAAGGCCTACGGCCCCCGTTGTGGTCAGGACAGCGCAGAACCCCT
>JADLGB010000292.1 GCA_020849535.1 Candidatus Hydrogenedentota bacterium | reverse complement strand
TCGACATCCTGCGCAACGACCGACATGACATCTCCGAACTCGATCGAATAGGCCTTCGCGAGATCCGTGGTGTTCTCGACGAACATATGGTTGCCGTCGCTTCTCTGGGCGAGACGCGTCATGAGGTCTTCATTGTAGTCGAGGCCGAGGCCCAAGGTGGTAACGGCGATCCCCTCTGACCCCAGCGATCGGCCAAGGTCTTCCAGCTCGCCGGGCGAACTCGGGCCGACATTCGCGAGACCGTCAGACAGCAGAATGATGCGATTGACACGGGTCTTGTCGAGAAACTTGCGCACTTCGCCTGCCCCCTTACTCACGCCCGCGAAGAGCGCGGTGCTGCCGTTCGCCGTAATCCGGTCGATGGCCTGATGGATCGAGGCGGTGTCCGAGGCACGAGTGGCGGGAAGGAGGACCTCCACGGTGGACTGATAGGCGACAATCGACACGATGTCATCGGGCCGGAGGCGGTCCACCGCCATCTTGGCGGCCTCGCGGGCCGCATAGATCTTCTCCCCCTGCATGGAGCCGGAGCGATCCACGACGATAGCCACGTTCACGGGCGTGCGCTTCTCGGCGCTTGGCAAGGGCTGCCCCGTGAGGGCCACGCGCAGGTAAGCGGTTTGTTTTCCTCCCTCGAGAAGGACGGGCGTCGCGAGGTTCGCGTCGAGCCGTGCCTGGGCGGCCAGGGCCGAGCCGCTGGCCAAGAGGATTGCCAACCCCGCGCAGATGCTTACGAGGGTTCTATTCTTTACGCTGTTGTCAGGGTACATCGCTTCCTCCAATCGAACCGTGAGGTCCCGTTAAGCCTGAACTCTGGATTTCAGCCTAACGTTCACGCGATCGTTGGGGGTCAATCCCCTCTCATGGAATTGTAAAAGATCTGTGATCGCGCCGCGGCCTTTCAGGCGGGCGAAACGGCATCCGGCGCGGGACTCACGGCCTCCAGGGCACGCTTGCGGAAGTACTCCTGGGTGGCGCGTTGGGCCTGAAGTTGGCCGTTGCCCGCCACCACATACAGGTTGGACTGGGTTTCATCCAACACGCGGGCCTTGTACGTATCGCCGACTTGGAGTGCCAGCATATCCGCCACCTCGTTCTGAAGGCACGGATCGTAGATTGGAAACGCCACCTCCACACGCCAATCGAGGTTGCGTTCCATGAGGTCCGACGAACTCATGAAGACCTTTCGATCGGGGCCTTTTCCGAAAAGAAAGATGCGTTGGTGTTCCAGGTAGCGGTCCAAGATGGAAATGGCCCGGATGTTCGGGTGCGGCAGCATGGCGTAGGTCGTCCGCACGATCAGGTCCATTTGTACGCCGGCATCGGCGGCACTGCGAATCTTCTCGATGATCTTCTCGTCGGTGAGATGGTTGACTTTGAGGCAGATGTACCCGTCGTGGCCCTTATCCATTTCGCGTGCGATCAGCTTCATGAGCGTTTTGCGCGAATTGAAGGGTGACACCAGCAGATGCTTGAACTTGGGCGCGGTCAAGGTATGCATCTTCGAGGCCTGCTCCAAGAAATCGAAGACTTCCGCCACCTCGGCCGCGACACGGCGGTCTGCCGTAAGGAGCATGCTGTCCACATAGAGCCGGCCGGTGGCCTCGTTGAAATTGCCGGTCGACAGGCCGGCGAACATCGCACCTTTGCGCTTGATCAGCAGCAGCTTGGAGTGGACTTTCATCGGGGGCACGCCGTAGGCCACCGTGGCCCCGGATTCGGCCAGGAACTCGGATATCTTGATGTTGTTCTTCTCATCGAAGCGAGCCTGCAGCTCGATGGACACAAAGATGCGCTTGCCGTTCCGGGCCGCGTTGGCCAGTGCGTTGACCACATGCGAGCGGGTCGCCGCACGGTACATGGTCATCTTGATCTCTTCGACCTTCGGATCGATTGCCGCTTCGCGGAGAAGCCGAATGATGTGGTCGAACGACTGGTACGGATACGTCACCAGGATATCCTGCTGGCGGATTGTTTCGAGCATGGGTATGCGGACGTTGTCCAGCACAGGGTGCGGGGCCGGTTCGCTCTTCGGAAAGGCGAGATCCGCGCGGTGGTTGGGAAAGCGCATGAGATCCTTCATGTTGTGATAGCGTCCACCCGGAATCAGGGTGTCATCGCTGGTCACACGCATTTCCTTGCGCAGGATCTTGAGTAGACCCGAAGGCATCTCGGCGTCGTACACGAGTCGCGTGGGACGTCCGCCCTTGCGCTGCTGAAGGACGCGCTCCATCTTGCGCACATAGCCCTCGGAAAAGTCGTTGTCGATGTCCAGTTCGGCGTCGCGCGAGATCTTGAACTCGAAGGCCTCGATGCGCTCGTACTCGAAGATATAGAAGATGTCGCTCAGGCAGTAGCGGATGAGATCATCGATATACATGATGTCGCCATTCGGCAACTGGACGAACCTCGGCAACTCCGATGGTATCTCGAGGATCGCGTAGCGCTCTTTGTCGCCCCACATCTTGATGCCAAAATACAGAGCGCCATCTTTCAGCGGGGGGAACGGCAGTCCGCTTTGCAGAATGATGGGTACGAGGCTCGGGAGGATGGTCGTGCGGAAATGGTCGCGCAGCCAGGCGGAAAGCGCACCCGACTGGCCGTTGATGTCCTGCTCGGTGAGGATGCGAATCCCCTCCTTGGCCAACGCAGCGATGATCTCTTCGTAGGCGCCGAGGAAGCGCTCGTCCATTTCGCGCGCCTTGTCAACCACGACCTCGAGCACTGCGCTCATGCTCTTTTTACCCAACTCGATGCGGCGGTGGATACTCGCAACGCGGACCTTGAAGAACTCATCCATGTTGGACGAGAAGATCCCGAGGAACTTGAGGCGTTCCATCAGGGGATTGCGTTTGTCTTCCGCTTCTTGCAGCACCCGCTCATTGAAGGAGAGCGTCGAAACCTCGCGAATCTGGTAAACGTTATTCATAAGTTCTCAATATACCAAATTCTGGGAAGATGCGACTAGCACGACGCTAACAATTTGGAAGGGCAATACCTATGGTGTCACCTGCCTCAGGAGGCGCAACCCGTTGAAGATGACCAGGAGCGATGCCCCCATATCTGCGAGGATTGCCAGCCACAGCGTTCCCCATCCCGCCAGCGCCAGAAGGAGCACCAACGCCTTCAGCCCAAGTGCAAAGGCCACGTTCTGGTGAATCGTCCGCAGGGTCCTCCTGGAGTGGCGGACCAGCCAGGGCAGGCGCGTGAGGTCGTCCGCCATCAGGGCGATGTCGGCGGTTTCGATGGCCGCATCGCTTCCCGCCGCCCCCATGGCGATGGCGAGTTGGGCAGTCGCCATGGCAGGCGCATCATTCACGCCGTCTCCTACCATTCCGGCGATACCGCGTTCCGCCGCGAGTTCGCGCATGCGCTCGGCCTTGTCCTCAGGAAGCTGCCCGGCATAATACGCATCGACACCGGTGAGCGCGGCAAGGTCGCGCGCGGTGCGCTCGTTGTCGCCGGTCAACATGACGATGTGCCGGATACCGCTTCGCTTCAGCGCGGCGATGACCTCGCGGCTTTCGGGGCGCACCTCATCGGCAATGCTGATGAGGCCGCAGACATGTGAATCCGTACCGACCAGAACGACCGTGTGCCCCGCGTCCTCGATGCTTTCGGCCAGGCAACCCGTTTCTTCGCAGTCATGACCTCGCTCCACGAACAGACGGTGGCTTCCAATCCAGTATGTCCGCCCGTCGACCACCGCCTCGGCGCCTTTGCCGGGGATGGCCGTGTACCGGGTGGCGGGATCGAATGCGACCCCAGTATCACGGGCTTGGCGGACAATCGCCTGCGCCAGGGGATGGGTACTCAAGGATTCGATGGCCGCTGCCACCGAAAGAAGCTGTTCCGCGGTGTGATTGTTGCTCGGCACAACGCGTTGGACCTTCGGTTCGCCCAGGGTCAAGGTTCCCGTCTTGTCGAAAGCCAGGACCTTGAGACGCGCGGGCATTTCAAGATAGGCGCCGCCCTTGATGAGCACACCCGCCCGTGCCGCGGTGGTCAGACCCGCCACGATGCTCACCGGCGTCGAGATCACCAGCGCACAGGGGCACGCAATAACCAGCAACACCAGCGCCTGGTAAATGGACTGGGTGGCGGGCGTGCCCGCCAATAGCGGTGGCAATGCGGCCACGAGCAGCGCTAACAGCATCATGACCGGCGTGTAGTAGCGTGCGAAGCGCTCGACCCATTGTTCGGCGGGGGCGCGGCTGCCCTGCGCCTCTTCGACTTTTCGGATGATACGCGCAAGACTGGAATCTGCCGCGGGACGGGTCACCCGGAACTCGAAGGCCCCTTCATTGTTGATGGTCCCGGCAAAGACAGGGTCGCTCGGGCCTTTGAACACAGGCAGCGATTCTCCCGTGATGGGCGCCTGGTTCACTGAGGTCTCGCCGTGGACAAGCTCGCCGTCCAAGGGAATGCGTTCGCCGGGAAGCACCTTGACGATAGCGTTCAGCGGCACTTCGGCAATGGGCGCTTCACGGAAGTCCTCGCCTGCGCAATCGCCGCAGCGATAGCGCGCGGTTGCGGGGGCAAGAGTCATGAGCGCGGATATGGCTTTGCGAGCGCGGCCCACGCTCCAGGTTTCGAGCAGCAGCGCAAGCGAAAAGAGGAAACTCACGAGGGCCGCCTCAAACCACTCGCCGAGAACCAAGGCCCCCGTGATGGCCACGATCATGAGCAGATTCATGTCCGCCCGCAGCGACCGCAGGGCATACCACGCCTTGGGAAGGACGGGCGCGGCCCCGCTTACCACGGCGACAAGCAGAAAGGCCGCCGCCAGTGGCGCATCCAGAAAACCTTGGATGCCGCCTTCTGTCAAGGCGGACCGAAGCCCTGCGTCCAGCACGTGCAAAACAAATGCGCACACGATCGCGATCCCGCTGACGCAACAGAGAACTTCTCGTATGTGCTTCGCCCAGAAACCCTGGGCCAGCGCTTCCCTGCGCAGATGCTCTTGCCAGGGGACGGCGCGCATACCCGTCTTCGCGATCTCCGCGCTGATGCGTTCCCACGGACAGTCCGCCGTGACGGTCAATTTGCCGTGCAGCAAGTCAAAGGACTGCTGGTCTTCCGGAATGGACATGGCGGCAAGCACGCGCTTGAGTGTGGCCACTTCCTCGGCGCAGTCCATTCCATGGATTCGATACACGTGGGTGTTCACGGGATTGCTCCCCGTATGGTCCACACTGATACTCAACGATCCTTACGGCAGTCGGCGCAGCGCCCATATAGGAAGACTTCGTGATCTTCCATCAGGAAACCCTGCGGCACCAGTTTGGCCAAGTCCTTCGGACAACCGTCGAAGTCGAAGATGCGCCCGCACTGCCGGCAGGAGAAATGGTGGTGGTGGTCCTTGCCGGAGAGTTCGTAGCGTTGCGCCTCGCCGGGCACGTCAATTGGCACCAGCCAACCCTCTTCGGTGAGACCCTTGACCGAACGGTAAACGGTGGCGATGCCCAGGTTGGGAACTTGAGCCCGGGCGGTCTGAAGGATTTCGGCGGGACTGAGCGGGCGCCCCAAATCCTTGAATACCTTACGGATAGCCCGGCGTTGAACGGTATCCCGCTGCATGCGGCCTCCAAGTTGACACGCCATATCGAAAATACGTTATCATTAAGCGCGTCCGAACGCAAGGTTTCCCCGCAGTATAGCAAAGGGTTTTCGATCCTCACCACGCGCTCCGGTGTCGCTTCAATGGCCGGTCGCCGGATAGGTGAGTGCGAGAGGTTTTCATGCGGTTGATAATGGCGGCGTTCTTCTTGGCAGTACTGGGAGCGGCGTGCGGCCCGCTTCAGGAGTCGGCGTCGGAGCGCCATGTCGTTTCGACGATCGCGCCGTTGAGCGCCATCCTGCGCGAATTGGCGGGCGAACGCTTTGAGGTGCATACCCTGCTCGCCCCGGGTGCCTCGCCGCACACCTACGAGCCCCGGCCCAGCGACGCGCAGTTGGTGGAGTCCGCCCTTGCGCTGTTCTATGTGGCGGAGAACCTGGATGGGTGGGCGGCCCGATTGCCAGCCAAGACACGCGTGCGCGTCCTTGACATGCTGCCCGAGGAGAAGCGGCTGCACTGGGAGGAAGCGCAACCTCATGGGCACGAGCACGGCCATGAATCGGAGGAAGGCGAATGGGACCCGCACTTCTGGTCTGACCCCGCGACGGTGAAGGCCATCTTGCCCGCACTGGCCGCGAAGATGTCCGAGCGTGATCCAGAAGGCGCCGGCGAGTTTGCGGCACAGGCCGAGCGATTCGGCGCAGAACTGGACGCGCTCGACGCGGAAGTCACTGAGAAGATGTCTCCGCTCAAGGGACGCCCTGTGGTCATGTTTCATCCCTCATGGAATTACTTTCTCGCGCGGTATGGGCTTCGCCTCGTCGGGCTTGTTGAAACCGCGCCAGGGAAGGAGGCGTCTCCGCAGTATCTCGCGGATTTGGTGGAAACACTACGGAAAGAAAACGTCACGGTGATCTTCACCGAGCCGCAGTTGGCGAGGCGCCCCGCGGAAGTTGTGTCCGAGGCGGGCAATGTTTCACTCTATGAACTGGATCCTATTGGGGGCGTTCCGGGGAAGATGACCTACAGGGAATTGATTATCGCAAACGCGTCGGTGCTTCGTGAGGCATTGCAATGAGCATGCCTGCGGTCGAAACCGATCGCGTTTCCGTCCGGTTTGGCGACTTCCATGCGCTGCGTGATGTCAGTTTCGCCGCGCCAGAAGGCGCCTTCGTCGCGATCATCGGACCCAACGGCGCTGGCAAGAGTACGCTGCTGAATGTGATTCTCGGTCTGCAGCGGGCTGACTCCGGCAGCGTGCGCCTCTTCGGCAGACACCCCGAGGAGACCGGCGCGCAAAGCATCGGGTACGTGCCGCAACTGAAGACGCTGGATAGACGTTTCCCGGCGCGCGCGCTGGAACTCGTCGTCACGGGGATCACCCGCCGTTGGCCCTGGCGTGTCTCGAAGGAGCAGCGCGAGCGCGCCCTGGCGGCCATGGAGCGCACCGGAGTGGCGCGTGTGGCGGACCGTCCCATTTCGGCGCTGTCCGGGGGCGAGTTGCAGCGCGTGTATCTCGCGCGGTGCCTGGTGCGCGAGCCCAGTCTGCTCGTGCTCGATGAACCGGGGGCGGGCATGGATGTGGCCGGCGAAGCGGACATGTACCATCTGCTCGTGGACTACCAGCGCGTGCATCAGTCGACCGTGTTGATGATCACGCACGATTGGGAAGGCGCGCGCACGCACGCGTCGCATGTGCTGTTGATGCAGCAGGGCCTTGTGGGCTTTGGCCCTCCCCAGGAAGTCGCGCAGGAAGAGCGGCTGTTGAAAGTGTTCGGCTACGTGGGCCATCGCGCCGCGAGCCACGGAGGGGCTCCGCGTGCTTGAGGCGCTCTCCTATCCCTTCATGCAACGCGCCCTCATCGGCGGCGCGCTCGCGGGGTTTCTCCTCAGTTATTACGGCGCGTTCGTGGTGCAACGGCGGCTGGCATTCATGGGCAGCGGCCTGGCACACGCGGCGTTCGGCGGCGTGGCCCTCGGTATACTCCTTAATACCCAGCCCCTCTGGGTGGCGGTGCCTTTCACGGCAGTGGTGGCTGTGGCCATCGTCGCCGTTCGCGAACGAACGGCCCTCGCGGAAGACACCTCCATCGGCGTGTTCTTCGCGGTCTCCATGGCCCTGGGTATCGTTTTTCTCTCCCTAAAGCAGGGCTATGCAGGAGACGCCTTCGCGATCCTCTATGGGTCCATCCTGAGCGTCACACCGGCGGACCTCTGGGTGACTGCCATCGTCGCCGCGGCAACGGTGGCGACCTTCACGCTGTGGAGCCAATGGGCGTATGCCACTTTCGACAAAACCCTCGCCCGCGCGGATCGCCTGCGCGTGACCGCGGCGGACTACTTGCTGAATGTGGCGATTGCCGTGGTGGTCGTCGTATCCATCAAGGTGGTGGGCATCCTGCTCATCGCGGCATTTCTCGTACTTCCCGGGGCGGCCGCGCGGTTGCTCTCCGGAACGTTTCGCGGGATGACCTTGTGGTCCGTCGCGCTCGGCATAAGCAGCGCCGTCGCGGGGTTGTTTCTCTCATACTTCGCCAATCTGCCAAGCGGCGCGACGATCATCTTGCTGCAGGCATTTATCTTCGTCGTGGCGCTCGGAGCTGGACGTGCATTACGCTCAGGCTGATGCCTACGGCGGGGAACAGTCCGCGCGCGCGGTTTGTTTCAGGTGATGGTGACTCAGAGGGAGGATGGCATGAGCTGCAATAAACACCACGGTCACGTCCACAGCCACGACGAAGGATGCGGGCATGTGGCTATCGAGCATGCCGGGCACACCGACTACTTGCAGAACGGCCACCTGCTGCACGCGCATGGCGATCACTTCGATGAGCACCGGCTTCCCGTCGACGCCACCAATCCCGACCAGTGCACGCAGGGCCACACCTGCACCTCGCATGACGCGGTTCACGTCCACGGCCCCGGCTGTGGCCACGAGCCGATCCCTCACGGGGATCACATCGACTATCTCGTGGAAGGGCATCTGCACCATCCCCATGGCGATCATTGCGACGACCATGGCCCGGTCCGAGTCGTGAGAAGCGAAGAGTGACCCCCTGTGTTCCGTGTGGAGAAGCCACCTTTCGATTGACTCGGATCCTTTGAACTCCGCATGCGAAGAAGATAGCTTCATGCAATGACTATGTCTGGAAGTGCAAGGTTCGCCATTGATATTCTCTGACCGGTTTGTGACGGTTTAGACGAGTTGATATGACAGTGAAGGTTTTGTTCGAGTCGTTCGTGCGGGTGTACACTCAATTCGTTAATGTGCCTGCAGTGGTTGCGGGCCAGGCGAAATGCATACTTGGGGACGAGATCATGAAAAGAAACCTGATCCCAGACCTGTGCCGTACTCTGCTACTTTGCTTTGGTATCGCGGGGCTGGCTTTTTCGGAGACCTTCATGGTCCCCATGAGGGACGGCACAAACCTGGCCTTGGACTGCTACATGCCGGGGGAGGGAGGTCCTGCCTATCCCGTGGTATTGGTGCGTTCCACGTACGATCGGGGCGGCGGCGCGATGATGGCGCCAGTCTTTACCGGCCGGGGATATGCCTTCGCCATCGAAGACACCCGGGGACGCGGAGGGAGCGATGGCAAGGACACGGCCTTCGGCGACGATGGATGGGGGAAGAATCAGGACGGCATGGATACTGTGGAATGGCTGCGCAAACAGCCTTGGTGCAACGGCAAAATCGCGACATGGGGCGAATCTGCCCTGGGGATTACGCAGCTGTTCATGGCAGCCGCAGGGGCCTCCGTGGATGCGCAAGCCGTGGGTTTGGCCGCCTCGGACTTCTTCGGTCAGGGCGTGTATCAGGGCGGTGTGTTCCGCAAAGGACTCATCGATACCTGGCTCACACAGCAAGGAATCCCCGATGTCCTTGCCCTGTGGCACGGTCACCCGGCATATGATGACTTTTGGACCTTCTACAATACCGAGCCCCGGGCCGCACAGGCCAATGCGCCTGCCGTACATTGGGGAGCATGGTTTGACATCTTTAACCAGGGAACGATCAACAGTTTCGTGGCCTGGCAGCACTCCGGCGGTCCACATGCCAAGGGGAACCAAAAACTCATCATGGGGCCTTGGACCCACGGGCCCAAGCAACGCTCAGGAGAAATGAAGTTCCCTGAGAATTTCAATTTCGATATCCCTGAATATGAGCTTCGGTTCTACGATTACTGGTTGAAAGGTGTTGACAATGGGATCATGAAAGAGCCTGCAGTCCACTACTACACGATGGGCGACTGCAGCGACCCTTCAGCACCCGGTAACGAATGGCGCACTGCTGATGATTGGCCCCCCTTTGCCACACAAGAAACGCCCTTCTGCCTCACGCAAGACGGCAGTTTAACCTCGGATATTTCAGCACTTGCCGAGGGGACCAGGAGCTTTACATACGACCCCAAGGATCCGTGCCCAACCGTGGGCGGGCAGAACCTGTTCCAACCGAGCGGTCCGCACGACCAACGAAAAGTAAGTTCGCGGCCGGACGTGCTGAAATTCGTATCGCTGCCGCTCGACGCTCCGCTTGAAGTAACGGGAAACGTCAAGGTGCGCCTTAATGTGTCCACCGATGCTCCCGACACGGACTTCACGGCAAAGCTCGTCGATATCTACCCGGACGGGCGCGAAATGCTGATGCTAGACGGAATTCAGCGGCTCAAGTTTCGAAACGGCCGGGAAGAGGCCCAGCCGCTCACTCCGGGCGAGGTGGGAACAGTGACCATTGACCTGTGGTCTATCAGCCTCATCTTCAATAAAGGTCACCAGATCGGTGTCCACATTTCGAGCAGCAACTACCCACGGTTTGAACTCAACCCGAATACAGGGGAAGACTTCCCGGAAGGTGACCTGCGCCCAGCCCGGAACACGGTGCATACCGGTGGACAGAACCCGAGCGCGATTCTTCTTCCCGTGCGGAAATAGTCTCCTCGACCAGCGACGCGTCCCTCCTGGACATGGAAGAATGAGGCGCAAATGGCGTGCGTTTACCTATTGGAGATACTGCCTCAAATAGGATAGGGTTCTCTCAAAAGCCAGTACTCCGGGTGAAGACTGAACCGCCTGGAGGTCGGCGAACTTCACTCCCCCGTCAAACCCGTGCCCTCCCCCGTCAATCGTCACCAACTCGTGGGGAACATCGTTCTTCGCAAGCGCGAGGGCCATGTCCACGGACTGTTGATACGGCACATCCGTGTCGGCGGTGCCGTGAAAGAGGAGCGTGGGCGGGTAGGCTGCGGACACGTTGCGCAATGGGCAATACTGGTCGAGTTCCGCTCGTTGGGTGCGTGGATCGAAACCGGCCACCTCTTTCGGCCAGAGGCCCTGTTGACGGCAATAGAGGTAGAACCGGAAACGGTCCTTGCCCGATGGCGGATCGGATACCGGTTCGGACCCGACGGACGCGAGCGCTTCTTCACGGCTCACCGCGGGCTGTTGGCAGTAAAACGGATCCGGCTCGGCATACCAGGGCGCCGCAATGTCCCCGTATCCGTAGAAGGACACGACCACCCGCGGGCGTGGATTGACACGGCACGCTGCGAGCAGCGAAAGGTATCCGCCCGCGGACCAACCGAGGACGCCCACGCGCACGGGGTCGAGGTTGAACCGCCGTGCGCCTTCGCCGCGAACCCAACGAAACGCGTCGTCCACGTCTTGAACAATCTCGGGGAGTTTTGTCTCGGGCGCCAGACGATAGTCGATCGAGACCTGGGCGATGCCATCCCTCGTGCACACGTCGCGGAGCACCGGACGGATGCCTTTGCGGTTGCCGCCAATCAACGCGCCTCCGTGGATGATCACCAGCACAGGAGAGGGAGCGTTAGAAACGACTGGATAGACATCGGCCCGAATCTCGCAGCCGGGAACAGCTTTGTAGACAACCGTTTCCATGGACACGCTCCCTGGCCGTTGCATGCGGAATACAACGATGACCGCGGCCGCAAGATTAGAACTTGCCGCGAGACTATTCTTCCGAGGCCCAGCGAATCCGGGCGATATACGTGTCTCCCTGGGCGCCGCGCTTTCGCGCGTCGTCGTTCCAGATGCCTTCGGACACCGTGACCCACGATTCAGTCGGCGTGATCGCGCACGCGCCGGAGTTGCCCAAGGTTGCGCCGCGCTCAGGGATTAGAACGCGCTCGGTGGCGCGAAGGACGCAGAGGCGCTCGGGGTCGACTTTTCCCATGAACAGAGGCGCGCGATGGCGGAACACGTGGTCGTTATCGGCCCCGCGCCGCGTATAGACAAGGTAAAGCTCGTCGCCATGGCTCAGCCAGTGCTGCTGCGTGTTATAGCTGCCCAGGTCTTCTCCGTCGTCGAAGGTCCACGCCCGGATAGATTCGAAGTGCAGGCCGTCGGTGCTGGTGGTTACATAGCCCTTCACGTCGTTGCGCAGGGTGAGATAGTACTTGCCTTTGAACAGGACCAGCGAGGGTTCCACCAAGCCCCGCTCCACGGGAAGAGACAGTTCGTCCCCGTGTTCGATATAGGAAATGGCCGTTCCGTCGAAGCCGCAACGCAGCACGGTCACGGCAAATGGCGAATCTTCCGGTCCCCTGAAGTACATGGGAATCAGGAGGTCACCCCCATCCTTGACGAGCCACTGAACGCATCCGGGACTGACCAGATAGAACTTCCCGTCGCGCTCAGGCGTGTCGATCATGCGCCAAGGCGTCCACGTGTCCGCGCGCGGGTCGTAGACGGTGAACGCGGCGTCGTGCGACCTGGGTTTGTCGAGCAATTGCGCGCCTTCCTTGTACCGAACTTTGATGCCCACGGCCAACAGCTTTCCGGAGGGCGCGTGCCATCCCGGGGTAACATCGCATACGGCAACGGTCACGCCATCGCCTTCATCTTGCCAGGCAAGTTCGGGCCGGGGGTCTGGGGTGGACCACGTCACACCCAAATCGTCGCTGCGCATCACATGAAGCCCGGAGTAGAAATCGGACTTCTGAAGATGCTTCTGCAGCGTGAGCAGAATGGCCGGACCACCATCCTTGCCCAAACCCGGCATTGCCGCGGCGCGTGGATGGAACCACAACCATTCACCGTCGTCGTGGCGGAGAACCGTATCCAACTGAATCGTGTAAGCGGCGGAACTATCGGGGACGTCCTGCGCCCAAGTCGCCGCGATCGCGCACAGGGACGCTACGAAACGGGGTAGCGTCAAACGTGACAGGATCAATAGTCCGCCTCCTATTGCTCCGCGGGCAAACGAATGAACTTCTGCACGCGGTGGGCCTTGCTTTCATCTGCCACATCGCCCAGGTAGAGGTCGCCGTGGGAATCCACCGCGATGCCATGCACCCAATCGAGGGTGCCTGGCGTCATCTCCCCGTCCTTTGCCAACGGAAACACCCATAGCTCCTGGGCCTTGCCTTCCGTGTCGAACTTGATGAGCAACTGATCGGAGGGCGGGTTGCCCAGGTTGCCGCGCTCGGTCCAGCGGGCTGGCGCGCTGCCGCATACGTAGATCTCATCTTTCGGCGTGATCCAAATGCCCCAGGGATTGATCAGGTTGCGCCATTCGGCGAGGGATTGACCTTCCTGGTCGAAGATCTGAATACGGCAGTTGTTGCGCTCTCCCACATAGAGCCGCCCCTTCGAGTCCATCGCGATGCTGTGCGGCTGGCTCAGTTGGCCGGGATTGACCCCGAGTTCGCCCCACGCTTTAACGAAACGCCCGTGTTGGTCGAAGTGGACGATGCGGTTGTTGCCATAGCCATCGGTGACGAAGATGTCCCCCGCCGGCGAGACGACTACATCCGTGGGCATGTTGAAGTGCGTGGCGTCGTTACCCGCTTCGTTGGGAACGCCCAAGGTCAGAAGCAGCTCGCCCTGCGGCGTGAACTTGCGGACGGTATGATGCCGGTAGTCGGTGGTCCATACGCTTCCGTCCGGCCCGATGCGGATGAAGTGGGGAGCGACAAAGAGGCCCGTGCCCCAAGAATCCAGGAGGTTGCCCTGGACGTCGTACACCTGTACCTGCGGGGCAATGGCGTTGAGGGTGTAGATACGATCCTGGGCATCCACCGCGACGCCGGTAACGTAACGCCACTGGATACCCTCAGCCCGTTTGGGCCACGCGGGATCGACTTGGTATCCGACACTGAGGTTGATCTTGGGATACCCCGCGGCGTGCGCCTGCGCGAGAACGAGCAAGCATCCCAGCAGTACGGGGGCAATCCTCTTGGTTCTCGCGGTCATTCGGCGGCCTTTGCGCCTAACGGCATAAGATCAAGCTTGCGGACGAAGACCTCCGCGGCCTCGGACTGGATCTGAATACGGCCGGCGCTGGGCCTGACCTTGTAGCACTTGTTGACCACTTGGCCGTTGAGGATCACCGTTATGGTGTCACCAGCGACGATGCACTCCAGGACATTCCACTCACCGATGGGCTTCTCCACGTCCTGCTTTCCGCGAAAACCCTTCACATCTTTCCAGGCCGGGTCGCGTCCCCACCAGTTGATGCGGCCGCCCTTGATAGTGACGGGCACGCCGCCTTCCGGCTGAAAGACGTGGGACCCCTCCACCTTTTCCGCGGCCACGTCAGCGGTAAGCTGGTAGGCGTCGGTATCATTACCCACCACGAGCAGGTCGCCGGTGCCGCCCTCGATCATCTGGCATTCGATGGATTGCATCCAGATGCCGCTGTACCCGCCGTCCTCACCAACGGAATTGACCAGAATGCCGCTGTCTCTCGCCTTGTCCACCCGGTTTCCATGCGTAACTTCGCCCCACTTGAACTCAGCGATGAGATGGTAATTCTCGTACTCCTCGACGGAGGTCACGCAGCCCCACTCCTCGCCGGTAATGTGCAGCATGCCGTCCTGGACGGTAAACACCTTCTTGGGATCCGTGTCGCGGCCCCGGTCCTTGATCCAGGTATACCAACCGCCGAGGTCTTTGCCGTTGAAGAGGTGGATTCCCTCAGGGGGCGGGGTGACGGCGGCGTCCGCGCCACAGATGAAGAGGGACATGGCGAGGCACGGCAGCGCAATCCAATATAGCTTCATGTGCAGAAATATCCTTACGCGTGTTTGTGGTAGACCGGGTCCCGGAGAAGTTCGCGTGTTCCTTTCCCGCGAGCGCCCAAAGGATTCAATCGCGCCACCGAGTGTATCGGCAAGCGAACGCGTTTTCCAGCCCGGTGCGCCAGAAGGGTGGAACCTATCGGGTCTTCTTCAGTCGAAGCGAGCCCAGGCTGAGGACCAGGCACGCAAGAACGCCTATTGCCGCGAGTCCCAGGGCAGGCAATGCGGCGATCCCGCCGTCAGGCACTTCGGGCCCAGACGCCCGGAATCTGCTGAAGGTGACTCCCGTGTAACCTGGATTCCCCGTGGGTGTGCCCCAGGACATGTTTAGTGTACCGAACCGAATGGGTTGGGCCGCCAGTTGATGGGCGCTCAGGAGGGCCGTACCGTTGATGAAGTAGCTGGCAACAGCGCTTGAGTCGAATTCGATGCGAAACTCCGTATCGCCGATCGACCCCGCGGGAATCGCTTGGACCGCAAGCACGGTCGCGGTGGTCATCGCATTGGTTTCCCAGACAGCGAAGTATCCTGTGCCAGGCGTGAGGAGATTGCGGTTGACCATGCCGCCCGGCGTGATCGTGTCGAAGTAGTCCGCCCCGGCAGTCGTCCTGTTGATGACGGCAAAGATGTATGCGCCAGAGGCCGCGTCTACCATGGACATTCCCACCGCGAGCCCCGGATAGGCGCCGTCCCGCACCCCGGTGATAGTCGCGCCCGTGATCGTGCACCGCACAACGGCGCCCCCGCTGAAACTGGTGGCGGGCGAATCGGGCACCAGTCCCACGATGCTGTATTCCCGGGCGGCGCCGCCCGTTGGATTCGATGCCACGAGGTTTCCCGATAAGATCTCGAGGACCGTGCTGTCGCTGAACCCTTTATACACCCCTGCGGGAGCAAGCACGGAGGCTGGTGGAAGGCCAAAGACGTCAAAGGGCAGCACCTGATCGGGTAAGGTGAAGTCCATGGTGTAGGTACCGCTCCACGCGGGCCCCGTCAGGACAGCCAGCAGCAACACGATGGAAAAGATCCGAATCATCGCTCCGCCCTCCAGATCCAAATACCACTGCCCCGGGGCCGCTGTTACCTGTGCGGGCTGGTAGCCGGCGGTTCCGGGCACACTATGATCGGAAAGGACGCGTTTGCTTGACGAGCCGGGCAATTCGGCTCGCCAAATGCGGCAACTGAACTCGTTCATCGGAAAGGCCTGCCTCGTCTACGGCTCGAGGCATGCCATACACCACGCAGCTTTCTTCGTCCTGGGTGATGCAGTATGCGCCGTGCTTCTTCAGGGCGCGCACACCGCTGCATCCATCCGAGCCCATGCCGGTCATCACGACCGCGAGCACGCCACGAACGGCCTGATCCGCTAACGACTGAAAAAGAACGTCGACCGAGGGGCGGCACGCGTGCACGGGCGGAGTGTCGGTCAGGCGTATGGCGAGGGGTCCGGTGGTGGCGCCGAGGCCATACTCCCGCACCACGGTCATGTGCCTCCCTCCTGGTGCGATGAGCACGGAGTCTGAAGTGACCGTGTCACCTTGGGCAGCCTCCCTAACGTCCAAGGAAGAGATCTGGTTCAGGCGACCCGCCAAGGTGCGGGTGAAGACCGGGGGCATGTGCTGCACCACGAGCATGGGCACGCCGAGGGTTTCGGGCATCCCGCGAAACAGCGTCGACAGCGTTTCCGGCCCCCCGGTGGAAATGCCCACGGCCACGAGATTGATCGGATTCCGCAAACGGGAAGCCAGGTCATCGGAATGCCCTGGTGTGAGTCGCGAGGTTGGAGCCGCCGCGGCCGATTCCCGGATGAGTTTGACACTCCGGCGGGCTTGGTAGGCACAGATGAGGGGGAAGATCTGCCTCACCAGATCCGCGTGCCCATCACCCGGCTTCCATCCCGCGGACCGCTTGACGAAGCCCAGGGCTCCTTCGTCGAGAGCATCCAGCGTCAGGCGGGCCTGATTCTCCTCGGCATCGCTGATCAGGATGACTCCAACCTGGAGGGAGCGCGCCCGAATCTTGCGGATGGTGTCCAGACCCGACTGCGCGGGAACGAGTACGATGTCGACGGAACCTAACCGCATTCGCGAGAAAGCCGCATCACTGGGCGCCGAGGCGCCTTCCAGCACAGTCCGGGGCATGGCGGCGACCACATCGCTCAGGGCGCGACGGCTCTCGACGGAGTCGTCGAGCACCAGGATACGTACATCCTCGTTACCCATGACCTCGGAACACTCCCCAACCAAACACCCTATCGACTACGCGCTGGCATCACCGATCATTCAGCATAAGGATACCATACATAGGCGGTAGGCAGTTGGGAGGCCGGGGGGCCGCACAGGGAGGCACACAGCTCAGCAGCAGTTATAAGTAGAATGGAATCAGAGTGTTACGCCGTTGAACCGAAGAGTCGGATGGGCCGGAATAAGAGCGGATACACCGAGGCCATTTCCTTATTGCGTCACGGCTCTGTAATGCCCAAGAGGGCGAGTTCAACAGTGCAAGGGAGGTTCGGGTTTCTGCTCTTCGGGCGGAAGCCAGTCCCGCAACGAATCTGCCTCCACCCCGAGTTGCTGAGCAGTGACTTTCAGGTCGCCGGAGTTGCCCCGCAGCAATTCAGCAAATACCCAGTACCATTGCTTCGCGTTTGTTTGTCCGTAGTCAGACATGGGCAACCCTCCGAACTCAAACTGTCCTTTCCAGCGCCAGACGGTCCGTCCGATGCCAGGGACACTCGACCTACCTGAGATTCCACTTGCAGTTTTCTCATTTTGGTGGGCCGCACCAGTCTCGACGCACTGTACTGAATAGTTTACGCGACACCAAGCGTCCACACTTTGATTAAGCAAGTACTGATCCTAACCAATAGGAGTATGGTCGGATCCTCGCAAAGAACTGATGGACATGATGCGGGCCAGTTAGAGGAAAGGAACAGTCGTTTACTGACAAGCATTCAGAATGCCTAATTGTAAATAAACATTACGATCGGGGCGTCCGAGATCCGTACGGGCTTACAGTACCTTCGGGAAAGCCGGGACACCGCGTTCCGGGATATCTATTGTCTTTGTCGCGCCTATTACTGTAGATCGCACAGCTTCTGTTGGCCCGGCGTGTAGGCAGGACACCGCTGGTTAGCCGCCAGGAATTGTCAGGGAAGGTAGGTCCCGGCGCGCATGTCCGCAATGAGTCTTTCAATCAACTCGGTCGCGTGAGGCGGGAAGCCCCATTGCTTGCGCAGGCTGTCGCCCAACAAGGCTTCGAGCTGGGGGATGACGAGCATCTCCGCGGCCATTTCGCTGGTGAGCGACCGGGCCAGGTAGCTTTCTTCGTCGAAGGTCTCGAAGAAGCTCCTAAGTCCCCGGTCTTCGTCGCCGCCTACGGCGCCGAAATCCTGGCCGTAGATGTGGAGCGAAGCGCTGTAGTCGGCGTAGCTGCCGACGCGCACGGGCCTCTTTGCCTTCTCCGCCACCTGCCGTGCAAGCACGCGTTGCAGGAAGGTGATGCCGATGACGTTGTCCGGCCACGCCTTGTACAGATCCCGCGAGCGCCACATGGTGTTCATGTTGAGCATGAGCGTGCCGTCGGCGGCTTCCGGGCAGCGGATTTGGATCTCGCGAAGACAGGGCACGTCTTCTTTCAAGAAAGGGTCCAGGTTGGGCACGGAGGTAGTGGCGACGCCGCGGCGCGTGTACGTGGTGCGCGCCACGCGGTCGACGGCCAGGGCAAGTTGGTCGACCGTGGAGCCGTCGAGGTCCGGATGGCTGACCAGACGCTGATGGTAGGTGTAGGGCCATTGGCTCGCGGATAGTTCGCCGCCGATGGCTTCTTTCAGGATGTGCATGGGCACCACGAGATGATCTTTGATACCCATGATTTCACCGATGTAGGTGCCAATCTCGCAGAAGGAGATGGGCGGAAAGCGGGGTTCGCTGAACGGGTCGGTCACTTCGATGAGCACGCGGGCGTCTCGGCTGGGAGGATCGATATAGGCGCCGTTCGCGTCTTTCCGGTCGTATTCGGTCCGGATGGCAAGTCCATTCTCCCAGACCGCTTTCATGGCGCGGAAATGCGCCTGCGGAATGGAGTCTCCTACCACATGCAAGGTCGGAATGCGGCCCAAGTCGGTGCAAGCATCGCTCATGATTTCC
>JADLGB010000291.1 GCA_020849535.1 Candidatus Hydrogenedentota bacterium | reverse complement strand
GGCCCTATCGCAAGAACGACACCTGCTACGTGGAACAGAAGAACTGGTCCATCGTGCGCCGTCAGGTCGGGTATGGCCGCTACGCCACCGACGAGGCCTTAACCGTGTTGAACGAACTCTACGACGTGCTCCGGGACTACGTGAACTTCTTCATGCCGTCCATGAAGCTCAGGGACAAAACCCGCGACGGCGCGCGCGTCACCCGCCGCTACCACCCGGCCAAGACACCCTACCACCGGGTGCTCGATTCCACGGAAGTGAAACCCTGGGTCAAGCGCGCGCTGCGCGCTCGGTACGCCCGGCTCAACCCCGCCGAACTCAAACGGCGCATCGAGCGGCTGCAACGCAGACTGGAAAAGCTGACGGCACGCGTTTCATCCAAGACCGCCGAGCCGCAGGATAAGGACACCGAATCGGAGCGGGCGCAAGACGAGCGACTACGCAGGGCGGGGTAAGCAGGGGACCTATGAACCACAGCAAAATATACAGACCTAGCACAGTGATTCCCTCCCCTCGGGGGAGGGAATCACCCCCAGGCACACCCAGAACCCAAGGGCTACTGGTTCACCCCAAACGCCACTTCCTTGGAGTAGATTTTCTCGTGAGGAAACGAATGGCATTTCGAGTAGATTTTTACTTGAGGAAACAGGAACGACGGGCGGCGGCAAGGCAAGTTTCATTGGCATAGCAGCCTGCGGTAGGCTGGTGCCGGAGGGAACAACCATGATCATCTTCGTTCTGAGCGCGATCTTGTCCGCGACCCAATTGCCGGCGGGGCCGACGCCCGAGCCGGTGCCGCTCCCCCACTTTCCCGACCGGGTGCACGCCTTCGTGTGGCGTAACTGGGAACTGGTCCCCGCGCCGGACATGGCCCGCGTGCTTGGGGCGCGTGAGGAGGATGTGCTGGACCTGGGAAAGGCCATGGGCCTGGGAGATCCGCCAGCCATTACCGAAAACCAGCGGCGGCGCAGCTACATCACCGTCATTCGCCGAAACTGGCATTTGTTGCCCTATGAGCAGATGCTGGACCTCCTCGGGTGGACGGAGGAGGAGCTGGCCTTCACCTTGCGCGAAGATGATTTCCTCTACATCAAGCTGGGGAGTCTAAAACCAAAGTGCGAGCCGCTGAAGTACTCACCCCCAAGCGAGTCCGCCGCGAAAGGGGGACAGGCGATCGCGCAAATCCTGGGAGAGACCTTCCCGCAGGGAATGGGGGCCGTGAGCGATCCGCTGTTCGGATTCGTGGAGAAACTCTCGCAGGCCCCGGCGCAAGCCGTCGAACCGGCAACCAGCGGTTTCGATCCGCGCTACTGCTATTCCTATTTCGCGCTGTATGGGGACCCACTGCTCGATCCGGAGTCAGATCCCTACCCAGACGGATACCTGGCGCGGATGGCGGCGGCAGGCGCCAATGGCGTGTGGCTCCAGGCGGTTCTTTACAAGCTCGCCCCCTATCCGTGGGACGCCGCGTTGAGCGCACGGTATGAGGAGCGCCTCGCCAATCTACGCACGCTCGTGGAACGCGCACGCAAGCATGGCATGGGCGTGTATCTTTACCTCAACGAACCGCGCGCCATGCAGCAGGCCTTCTTCGAGTCGCGCCCCGAACTCAAGGGCGTGTCCGAGGGCGACTACGCGGCCATGTGCACGAGTGTGCCCGAGGTGCGCGAATACATCACGAATTCTATCGCTTCGATCAACAAGGCGGTGCCCGGCCTGGCGGGTTTCTTCACTATCACCGCATCGGAGAATCTGACCAACTGCTGGTCGCATCACAACGGCGCCCAATGCCCGCGTTGCGGCAAGCGCACTCCGGCGGAGGTCATCGCGGAGATGAACGGCGCCATCCAAGCGGGTATCGATGCCGCCGGCACGTCCACGCGGCTCATCGCGTGGGACTGGGGCTGGCAGGATGACTGGGCGGTGGACACGATCAACGCGCTGCCCACAAGCGTCTCGCTGATGAGCGTGAGCGAATGGAGTATCCCGATCAAGCGGGGCGGTGTCGATGGCGTGGTTGGCGAATACTCTATCTCCACAATCGGACCTGGCCCACGTGCCACGAAGCACTGGGCGGCCGCCCGGGCGCGGGGCATGAAAGCCATCGCGAAGATCCAGGCGGGCAATACGTGGGAGCTGTCGGCGGTGCCGTACATCCCCGCCGTGGAGAACGTGGCCAAGCATGCGGCCAACCTGCGCGGCGCGGGAGTCGACGGCCTGATGCTCGGCTGGACGCTCGGCGGCTATCCCTCCCCCAACCTGGAGGTGGTCTCGGAAATCGGGCGCGCCGATCAAAACGCCATCTCAACGGATCAGGCCCTCCTAACGGTCGCGCAGCGGCGCTACGGAGAGGCTATCGCTCCAGCAGTCGTCGCAGCCTGGAGGACGTGCAGCGCCGCCTTCAGCGAGTTCCCATACAACGGCGGCACGGTATACAGCGCGCCGCTGCAAGTCGGTCCGACGAATCTTCTCTGGGAGTCCCCAACGGGCTACAGGGCCAGTATGGTGGGAATCCCTTACGACGATCTCAACGCGTGGCGGTCGATCTATCCGCCGGAAGTGTTCTGCGGGCAACTCCTCAAAATCGCCGATGGATTTGACTCGGCCTTGAAGACCTTGCGTGACGCGGCTGGCGATGCGCCATCACCGGCGTTGCGCGAAGAGATGCAGGTCATGGAAGCCTCGTCCATTCATTTCCGCAGCGTCGCGAACCAGGTTCAGTTCGTCATGGCGCGTGATCGACTCGCCGCGCAGCCCACCGGAGATTCCGCCAAACAGGCCCTGGACGCCATCGAGCGGATCCTGAAGGAGGAGATCGACCTGGCGCGCCGCATGTACGCAATCCAGCGCGTCGATTCGCGCATCGGATTCGAGGCCTCGAATCACTACTTCTACGTCCCGGTGGACTCGCTTGAGAAGGTCATCAACTGCCGCGACCTGCTGGATCGCTGGCTGCCCACGCAACGGGCGAAGGCGGGTTGAGGCGCGCGGTCAATCCGCGTTTGCGCGCTTGACCAGGTCTTCCCAGAAGGCGATGGCGCGGTCGTGGTAACGGAGCACCTCTGCCCGTTGGGCAGGGTCGCTCAACTCGATGCGGGAGGCGCGTTCGCGGACCCAGTCCAGGAAGAAGGACGCGGAAGTCCGGCTGATGCGCTTGGTTGCGTCCCCCACTTCGACGTAATACGGCGCCGATGACGCGAAGCGGAAGGTATCCGTGCGCGCCGTGATGGCCCGCACGAGAAACCAGCCACTTCGGTCGAATTGGACCTTGCCCAGCGTGCCCGTTGCAGCCCACTCCTCGTAGGAGACGGCGCGAGTCACCATTCCATCCTGCACGATCTCCAGAACCGGAACGGGGTCGTTTCCCGTCAGCTCGACCGCCACCGGGATTTCGACTTCCGATGCCGAGTGGAACACGTGCCCCGGAAGCTCTCCCGCCGCACGCGCGAGCAGGAGCGGGCCGTTTGTGACGAAACAGCGGCCTGCGCGGAGGCCCTCCCACCACTTATCGTGCGTGAACTCTCCCGGCACATACACGTAGACGCGGTTATAGCCGAGCGGATTGGGCAACACCCCGGACGCGCTTCCCGCGGAGGGCGGAATCCGGAAACCGCAGTTCAGGATGTGGTAGTAGATCTCCTGCGACCAGAGGCCGTTGCCTCGCGGCGGCGGCAGGCGCTCCACATCGCGAGGCTTTCCCCAAGCCTCGGTCTCGTACATCGAACTGCGGCACATGTGGTTGTTCGCGAGACCTATCGAGTCACCGAATCCATGGGCCAACGCGACCGGCACATCCCACCAGAATGGCTTCTCGATGTCGATCCAGGTGCCTTCGCCTTTCGCCTCCAGGAAGCTTATCGGAGAAGGCCATTCCTTATCCGCTTGGGTGATTTCCAGAGGCGTGGAGCGATTAAAGTAGAGGAATGCCCCGCCGTTGCGTTCATCTTCACCGCCCATGAGATGGGAGTAACGATGGTGATCGATAACTGCCAGAAGGTCCGTCGGCGGTTGCCGGTCGCTCCACAGATTCTTCTTGTTCCACCAGGTGATCACGGGGGCCACGTAGAGGTCCTCGGCGAGCATGATCTGTTCGATGTGTTCGGGTGGACGGTGAATGTGCAGGTCCCCGGGATACCAATTCCTGCCGGGCAGATCGACAAAACGCCGCAGGGCGTGCTCAAGGTGATAGTCCTGCCCGGAAACAAGCGTGACGGCTCCGGAAACGGGCCGGTACTCCGGGCCGCGTTCGATTTCATACGCGTAGGCGCCTGGAGGTAGCTCGATGCTGACCTGGCCCGTGCACGCGAAATGATCGTGAAAAAAGGGAAGGTCCCCGGCTTTCTGGGAGACTCCCTCCGCATTCTTCAGATGCACCCGGCAAGGAATCGGATGGTGCGTCGCGGAATCGACAACCATTAGATGCAGCATCGCATGGCCCTCCAGCGGGCTGTCAGTGTGTGCGGGCGTAGTCGCAAAGCGCGCGGAGATTTGCGTCGGGCGTATCCCGCACGACTTCGCAACCCGCACCCACGATGTATTTCGCGCCCGCCTCGGCGTGGCACTGCGCCACGGCGCGCGTTATGGACTCGGGCGTGCCGCCCCTCAGGCAGGATACGGGATCGAGATTGCCCAGCAACACCTGCTCGGGGCCCATCGCGGCGCGGCCCTCGGCGAGCGGCACCATGTAGTCCAAATCGACGATCTCGCAACCCAAGGCGCCCATGCCCGCGAGTATCGGCCGCGTATCTCCGCAGATGTGAAGGCGGACCCGCGTGCCCATGGCGTGAAGCCCATCAACGAGCTTCTTCTCGTACGGCCACACGAACTCATTGTAAATCCCGGGCCCCACGAGCGAGGCGGCGGCGTCGCCGACCCCGATGATATCGGCCCCTGCGTCCACTTGGGCCTGCGCGAAACGCAACCCCACCTCCAGAACGAATTCAAACATATCCTGGACGAACTCAGGGTTCTCGAAAAAATCGCACATCAACGTGTTGATGCCGCGCAAGTCAGCGGCCTCCGCACAAGGACCCTCGATCCAGCCCTCGACGAGCTTCTCGTGTCCGGCCTTCTGCTTGAGCAGGACAACCGCGTCCACACGGTCCTTCATGCGGATGCCTTGGAGTGGATCCGGCACGGTGAGCCGTGCGAGAACGCCAGGGTCGGCGAGCAGCGCATTCCCTTCATCGATGGCGGGAGGCTGATTGTCGAACCAGGCCACGGCCGCGCCACAATCCGCGGCCTCACGAGCGGGATCCGAGATAGCGGAAACATAGTCGAAGCCAAACTCATCCGCCACGCGCACCTGCCCCTCCGCAAGAATGCGATGATCCGAAGCATAGCGCCCGTACTGCTCGCCGATCCGATCGCACGCAAACATCATCGTAATCGGCATCAACGGTAGATGGTCCGTGGCCTTCCCATCCAGCATGGCAAGAACTCGTTCGCGACCTGTCATCAAAGTGCCTCCCTTCTTCATCTGGGAGAAGAGTATAGCGCATCAGCCACCTGCACGCCCCCTGCACACCCCCCGCCCGCCATCCGGTGTGTCCGTCTGTGTCCGTGTCCGTCCGTGCACGTCCGTGCACGTCCGTGCGTTGCCCTCGGCGACGTGGTACAGTTACCGCAAGCCTTCAGGCCAGCAAAAGGAGCATGAAGCGAGAACCCGATGGACACCCAATCAACCCTCGAATCCATGCGCCGGGATTTGGCGGCAATTGTGCCTTGCTACAACGCGGGCGAACGTGTAGCCCCGGTCGTGCGGGGTCTTCTGGAACACGTGGACCATGTCATCGTGGTGGACGATGGCAGTACCGACAACGCCACGGCTTCACTCGACAACCTTGGCGCCAGGGTAATCCGGTTCGACGTCAACCAGGGCAAGGGCTTCGCCATGCTGGCCGGATTTCGCGCCGCTCTGGACAACCCGGACATGCGCGCCGCCGCCATCGTCGACGCGGATGGACAGCACGATCCCAACGAACTGCCGCATCTCTATGAAACGTTTGTCCGTGAAGAGGCGGACTTGGTGATCGGGTCGCGCGCGTTTGATGAGCGCCAAGTCCCCTGGCGCAGCCGCTTCGGAAACAAACTCACCGCGGCCGTGACCCGCATGCTTTTGCGCCAGAGCATCGTGGACACCCAGTCGGGATATCGCCTGCACTCGCGCCGCCTGCTGGAGTTCCTCCTGGAAGCCGTGCCTGGAGGACGTTATGAAACGGAAATGGAGATCCTCGTAAAGTCGGTCCGGAACGGATTTCGCGTCGTCCCGGCGCCCATCCAGACCATCTACGAGAAGGGCAATCCCTCGAGCCATTTCAACAAACTGCGCGACTCGATGCGCATCTACAAAAAACTCATTAGTGTGTCGCTCCGCAAGTAGCGGCCCGCGCGTTGTTCAGACTGGGCCAATCTGACACAATACGCCGGTATGAGCCCATCGGTTGATTCCAATGTTGACTTCCACTGTTACGGCTGCGGCCATTCATGCCCCGCACGGCCGCGTGGCGCCTGCTGTACCCGTTGCGGAGAACCTTACAGCCTCCGCCACGTAGGCGCCTGTTCCGGCGATGTCTTCCGAAGCCAGCCGGGCTCGCTCTGGCACTATGAAGACCTCCTCCCGGTCCGGTCGCGGGATTCTGTTGTCTCCATGGGGGAAGGAGCCACCCGTCTCATCGACGCGCCGCGTCTGGCCGCACGCTTGGGTATGCGCCAGCTACTTCTCAAGAACGAGACTTCCAACCCGACCGGCTCCTTCAAAGACCGTCAGGTCTCCGTCGGTATCAGCCACGCCCGCGAGTTGGGGCACGAAACCGTCGCCGTGGTTTCTTCTGGCAACGTTGCGTGCGCCGCGGCCGCGTATGCCGCGCGAAGCGGCATGAAGGCCGTGCTGTTCATGCACGGCATGGCGGGCGGAGGCAAGATTGCCCAGGCGGCATCGTACGGAGCGAAGGTCGTCAAGGTGGACTCGCCATCCGCGCGGACCGTGTTCGATTTATGCATCGAGGCCTGCGATGCCTTCGGCTGGTATCACCTGTCCACGGCCGGCATGCACGAGCCGTACAACGTCGAAGGCGCGAAGACCATCGCGTATGAACTCTTTCAACAGACCTGTGGAGACTTGCCGGACTGGATCGTCGCGCCCGTCGGTGGGGGCGGTTTGCTCGGGGGCATTTGGCGCGGCCTCCTGGATTTGAAGCGTTTGGGGCTTATCGAAACCCTGCCGCGCTTAGCAGGCGCTCAAGCCGTGGGATGCGCGCCTCTGAAAGATGCCATCGCGCACAGCACGCCCTTCCTCGAAACGCTCCAGCATCCTTGGCCGAACCCCCACAGCGTCGCCGGCGGAATCGCGGATGATATCCTCTTCGACGGACACACGGTGCTCCCCGCGATTCGCACGACCCAGGGAGCGGCCTTTGCCGTCACCGATGAAGAGATCCTTGATGCCGAAACTGAACTGGCCTCGACCGAGGGAATCCTGTGCGAACCCAGCAGCGCGGCCGCCATAGCGGCATTGAAACACCTGCGGCCCGAATCGGGATCCAATCGCGTTTGCTGCATCGTCACGGGGACGGGCATCAAAGACCTAGAAGTCCTGCGCGGCCGCGTGAACGAACCGATACAGATCGCACCGAATCTGCCGGACCTTGCGAAGGTGCTTGGAGAATCTCTATGAGAGTTCTATTGTTCATTGCGGCCTTGGCCTCGGCGCTTGGGTGCTCGTCACGCCACGTGGTGGTTGTATACAGCCCGCATGGCCCGGACGTCTTGAAAGACTATGAAGCGCGCTTCGAGGCCGAGCATCCCGAGGTCGATGTGCAGTGGATAGACGCGGGCTCGGAGGAGGTCTACAGCCGCGTGAAGGCGGAACGGGATCGCCCGCAGGGCGATGTCTGGTGGGGCGCGCCGTCCACAATGTTCATCGAGGCTGCCGAAGAGAGGCTGCTGGAACCGTATCGGCCCGCGTGGGCGGACGCGGTCGATGCGTCTTTCAAGGACAGCCAGGACCGCTGGTACGGCACGTATCGATCGCCGCTCGCCATCATGTTCAACACCCGCAAGTATTCGAAGGAGCAAGTCCCCGACACCTGGGACAAACTGCTGGACCCGGCATGGAAAGGCAAGATAACAATACGCAAACCGCTCCTCTCTGGCACGATGCGGACCTTTATTGGCGCCATGATCGCGCGCGCACCCAGCGAAGACGAGGGAATCGCCTGGCTGCGCCGCTTTCACGAGCAGCGCGAGGCCTACATGGAGAATCCGCAACTCCTCTACGACCACATGAAGAAACAGGAAGACCTCATCAGCGTGTGGCTGATGCCCGACGTGGTGCTGCAACGCGAACGCAATGGATTCCCCTTTGACTATGTCCTCCCCGCGCAGACGCCGGTGCTGACGGAAGGGATCGCCATCATCAAAGGCGCGCCCCACGCGGATCTGGCCAAGGCTTTTTACGAATTCGTGACCAGCCCCGAGTCGCTCGCACACCAGGCGGCGGCCTACGGCAAGGTGCCCACGCGCACCGACCTGGATCCGAAAACGCTGCCGGAGTGGATCACAACCCTCGACGTAGACCCGATGCCTATCGACTGGGCGAGCTTCTCCACCAACGAAGACCGCTGGTGCGAACGGTGGGCCGCGGAGGTCTACAACGCGCCATGAGCGGTGTTCGCTGCGATGGACTGACCAAGGTATACGCGGAAGGCGGAGGCGTTCGCGATTTCACGTGCGCTATCGCGCATGGCGAGTTCTTCGCCCTGCTGGGACCAAGCGGTTGCGGGAAGACCACAACCCTGCGCCTCATCGCCGGCCTCGAATCGCCGGATTCCGGCGCCCTCTACTTCGACGATCGCAACATGACGGGAGTCCCCCCCGAGCAGCGCAATGCGGCCATGGTATTCCAAAGCTACGCACTCTTTCCGCACATGAACGTCTACGACAACGTTGCGTTTGGATTGCGCGCGCGCGGCATGGGGAAGCACGAGATCGAGGGGCGGGTCGCGGAATCGTTGCAACGTGTACAACTGGACGGCATCCAACGGCGCCGCGTCACGGAACTCAGCGGTGGCCAGCAGCAACGCGTGGCCCTGGCGCGCGCGCTGGCGGTCCATCCCGATATTCTCCTCCTGGACGAGCCCCTGAGCAATCTGGACGCCGAGTTGCGCTACGCGACACGCCGGGAACTTTCCGAGTTGCAGAAGAACCTCGGCATCACGGCCATCTACGTCACCCACGACCAGGAAGAAGCGCTCGAACTGGCGGACCGTATGGCGGTTCTGAAGGATGGCACGTGCCACCAGATCGGCACCCCCGCCGAGATCCTCGAGAAACCTGCCACGGACTTCGTGCGCGCCTTCCTCGAACGCCAGCGCGGCCTCGCGTTGCGCACGCGTACCTGACCGGAAGTAGACCGCCTGGAGCTTTTGAGTCGTGCTATACTGTGCGCAAAGGAAGGCACGCCGGAGGGTTTTATCATGACAGAGGCAAACAAGCGTGACTTCACACGGGTTCACGCCCACATCGCCGCGGAATTGGAGCCACCGTCGGGAGGTCTGATCTCCTGCCGGGTTGAGGATGTCAGCATCAACGGCGTCCTACTGGCGGCGCAAGCGGATGTCGCCATGAACACTTCGTGCAAAGTCTCGCTCATCCTGGAAGGCACGGACCCCGTCGTGAAGATCACCGCCCGCGGGGTCACCACGCGTGAAGTCAGCGGCCTCATCGCGCTCGAATTCACCGAGATTGATGACGACAGCTACACGCACCTCCGCAACCTCGTCTTGTCTAACGCAAGCGACACAAACCGCGTCGAGGACGAGTTGGACACAAGCATCGGTCTCAAGCGGCAGATGGAAGATTTCTGACCCGTGGTCGATCATCCGGAGTAGCAGCCGTGGAAATGAAGATCGAGGATGCGTGTATCGAGATCGTCCAGGGGGACATCACGCGGGAACAGGTGGACGCTATTGTCAATGCCGCAAACTCAGGTCTCCGAGGCGGCGGCGGCGTAGACGGTGCCATCCACCGCGCGGGCGGACCCGCCATCATGGAGGAGTGCCGCAAACTTGGCGGCTGCGATACGGGCGACGCCAAGGTGACCACCGGTGGCAATCTCGCGGCACGTTACGTCATTCACGCGGTCGGTCCCGTATACCGGAATGGCAAGCACGGTGAAGCGGACTTGCTGGCAAGCTGCTACCGGCGAAGTCTGGAACTGGCCCTGCAACACGGTTGCACTTCGGTTTCGTTTCCCGCCATCAGTTGCGGCGTGTACGGGTATCCGATACCCGAGGCGGCCGCGATTGCGGTTCGCACTGTCAAGGCATTCCTGAAGTCCAATCGCGGAATAATATACGTGCGCTTCGTCCTCTTCAGTGAAGACGTTCGCAGGACATTTGAAGACGCCCTGAATGAGGCGCGCGAATCGTGACCTGTTCCGGCCGTAGTATTCGCTTGGCCTGTGCCCTGCTTGCTGCAACGGCCTTTGCCCATCCCCCCACCATTCCTCCTCTGCCTGATACGGACGGTTCCATTGAGATTGCCGCGCAGGAGTGGCCGCGCCAGCCGGGCCCAAGAACGGTGCGCGTCTATGTGCGTTATCCTTCCGGCACGCTCCCGTCCGTGAATTCCCAGACCGGCCTGATGCTCTGCCTGCACAATTGGGGCGGAACGGATATCATTGGCGCGCCCGACCCGGCCGTGTTGACCAAGCGATTCAATCTCGTGGCGATCAGTCTCGACTATCTCCAAAGCGGAAAATGGAATGCCGGCGCGGGCCTTCCTTATGACCACGGCTACTTCCAGGCACTTGACGCGTTGCGCGCTCTCTATGTGGTATGGGACGGACTCAAGGCGCGCGGCATCGCGGTGAACACAGGCCGCATCTACGCGATAGGCGGCTCGGGCGGGGGTAACGTCTCGCTCATGGCAAACAAACTCGCCCCGCGGACCTTCGCCTGCATCGTGGACCTAAGCGGCATGGCCAAATTGTCCAATGATGTCGCATTCAATCTCCCCGGCGGAAGCGTTCTCAACGCGGCATACAGCGCTGATCCGGACAGTCCCAACTACCTGAGCGCGGACGCCCAGTCGATCCGGTTCATCGGCAATCCAGCACACTTGAAAAAGATGAAAGCTCTCGGCAATTCGGCAAAGGTTGTGGCAATCCACGGCACACAGGATGTCTATTGCCTCCCCGGAGACGCCCGTGAAATGGCGGTGAATATGGCTGCCGCGGGACTCGATGTGGACGCGCACTTCATCACGGAGGCCGACGTGGATGGAGTCGCGATCAAGGCGTCGGACCACAGCCTCGGCGATCGAACGGAGATCGTGCTGAAGTACGCCGCCCGCTACCTCGAACCGGGAGGCCCGGACGCCGTCGTACGAAAGACCTCCTCCGACTTCGATCTCCGCGACACGGCCGTGCGCTACGATACCCCCAACGGCGCGTACGCAATCTCGTATGCGGATGGCCTTCCCGTTGGCACGTTTGAACGCTCCGCCGCGGAACCCTAGACCTTCGGCGGGAACACTTCCTTCAAATATTTGAGGTCCGCTTTGTAGCTATCCATCAAGCCGAGCGGTTTCGCCCCCTCAATCTGAATCCAGCCCGAATAGCCGATGGCATCCATCGCCTCGCGCGCACGCACGAAGTCCACCTTCCCCTGGCCGAACAGACTGTCGTAGTCCTTGGCGTGAAACTCGCAGATCAGCTCGGACCCAAGATCGCGAATCTCCTGATAAATATCGTAGCCGCGGAGATGGCTGTTGCCGAGATCGTAGTACACCTTCACATTCGGCGAGCCCACGCGATTGATAATGTCCACATGCTGCGGACCACTCAGCCAGGATTCGATAGCGAGATAGACACCCGCCTCTTCGGCCTTGGGTGCCACCTTCTTGAGACGTTCGACCACGACATCAACGCCGGCGGCGTCATCGCGCAGGTCTCCATTTCCGAAGAAAGCGAGCAACACGACTTGCACCTTCAAGGCCTTACACACATCAATGCTGTCGCGAACCCACTCTTCCGCGCGCGGATCGCTCTTGTATGGGATGTTGTTCAGCTCACCGATCGCGAGGGAGGCGATGGCCACGCCTTGGCGCTCCGCCTCGGCGAGGTACGCCTGTTGGATCTCGGGGCGCCGCAAGTGCATGTCGTTGTCCACCGAACCGAGACTCACCTGCACGCCGTCAAGCCCGAGTTCCTTGGCGACGGCAAAGGCCCCTGGATCGCCACCTTTCTCAAGCGACCAATCGCAGGCACCGATTTTGAATCCGCGCGCTGGCGCGGCGTCCGGTGCGGCATGCCCAAGTACACCGCCAAACGCCGCCGCCGACATGGCCAGGGTGGAACGCTGCATCATCGACCGCCTCGTGATTCTGGAGTGATCGGACATGGTGAAAACCTCCGCGAAAGTTGGGCCTATTCGAACAGGGCGTTCAGCGCCGCGTGCGCGATGGTTGCGGGGAATGTGTCTCCCAGCGCGACAAAGCGCACGTGGCCATCCAAGTATAGCGTATTGCACCCGCCCGGGAGGTGATTGAATCCGACCCCGCCCGAAGGTTTCGTGCTAATCTTATCCCACATCATGGGGAGGCTGCTCTGGCCTTTCGCGCTTGCGGCGGGATTGTTGATGTCGGTCACGAGAAACCGCTCGACGCCTTCGCGAACGCGGCGAATCGTGTCGCCCCCGCCATTCCCGTATCCGAGACCGCCCATGCCGAAATCGGCCAAGTTCACATCGTCATCCGTCACGCCGTCATCTGAGGGATCGTTGTTGAACAGGACGCCGCCGAACATGACGGATAGGGCAACCATCTGGGCCGGCCCAGGAAACGGGACGCTGGTCTTGGGATCGCTCTCGTCCACGCGATCCAGCACGTACCCGAGGTAGTTGAAACTTTGATCGCCGTAGGTGACCTCATGAACGTATTGACACGTCCCGCTGCCATCATCTTCAACAATCAAGAGCGGGTTGGCCTGCGCCGTATCCGGATCGGATGGACACAAGAGCGCATTCAAATCGGTGAGATACTCCGGATACACTGCGGGAATGCGAGGTCCGAACGCCGTCTTTTCCTGCAGTGAGTCAGGCGTGCAGCCCGTCGCGTTCGCGGCGGCGCCGAAAACCTGGTCGCCGTGCACGCGGGGCCACAGGTTGCCGGCGCTTTCGTCTGAGTACATCTTGAACACGAGCCCCATCTGCTTGAGATTGTTCTGGCAGGAGGCCCGGCGGGCCGCCTCCCGGGCGCGTGCAAGCGCGGGAAGCAGAATGGCGGCGAGAATGCCAATGATGGCAATCACGACAAGCAGTTCGATCAGGGTAAACCCTTTTACAGATCTCATGGCACTTCCTTTGCAGCGTAGACCGGATGAGGCCCTATTGCACCAGTTGGCCCCTTTCCTTGTCAACTTCCAAGCCGCCCAAGGCCATCGCGCCAAGAAAGAAAACGCCGGACCGGCGTGTAGTGCCGGTCCGGCGCAGGAGGTGCAATCCAGGTCTAGTTTTCGCTCGCCCTGGCCTTCTCGTACTCGGCGATGATCTGTTGGGCCACGTGCTCGGGGACTTCTTCGTAGTGGTCGAACTTCAGGACGTAGGTGCCGCGGCCGCCGGTCATGCTGCGCAGATCCGTGGAATAGCGCAAGACTTCCGCCTCAGGCACCAACGCTTTAACGGTCTGGCGGCCTCCGCCCAGGGGCTCCATCCCCATGATGCGTCCACGCCGGCTGTTCAGATCGCCATTCACATCGCCCATGAACTCGTCGGGAACGGTCACTTCGATCATCATGACCGGTTCCAGCAAGCAGGGCTTGGCTTCTTTCACGCCTTTTTGAATGGCCAATGAGGCCGCGATCTTGAACGCCATTTCCGAGGAGTCCACGTCATGGTAGGAACCGAAGTGCAGTTCGACCACCACGTCCACCACCGGGAACCCGGCGATGACGCCGCGTTCGAGGGCGTCCTGGCACCCCTTGTCCACGTGCCCAATGTACTGCTTGGGGACTACGCCGCCGACGATGCTATCCACGAACTTGTACCCCTCGCCACGTACGTTGGGCGAAATGCGCAGGTGCACGTCGCCGTACTGGCCGTGTCCACCAGATTGCTTCTTGTGCTTGCCCTGCACGTCGGACTTGCCCTTGACCGTCTCCTTGTACGCCACCTTTGGCGTACGGGTCTCGGCTTCCACGTGGTACTTTCGCTTCATGCGGTCGAGCAGGATGTCGAGCTGAAGATCCCCCATTCCCTTGACGACGTGTTCGCCTGTGGAAGCGTCGCGGTAGTGGCTGAAAGTGGGGTCTTCCTCTGCGAGCCGGTTGAGCGCCTCGCCGATCTTATCTTCGTCCGCGCGGGACTTGGGGATGATCGCGAGCTTCACCATTGAATCCGGCAACACGATGGGCGGCACCTTCACATCGGTGCCGGGGGCCGCAATCGTATTGCCAAAGTGGGTATGCTTGAGTTTCGTCATGGCGGCCAGATCGCCGGGATAGACCGCGTCGACCTGCACCTGATCCTTGCCATTCATCATGTACAGCTTGCCGGTGCGCTCCTTCGACTGGGTCGAAACGTTGTAGAAGTCGGAGTCGCTGCGAAGGGTGCCGGTCAACACGCGGAACAACGTGAGCTGGCCCACGTAGGGGTCCACGACAGATCGGAATACCTGACCCACGAAGGGGGTATCCGGGCCGACCTTGAGTTCCACGCTCGCACCGGAACCGTTCGTGGCCACAACCTTGCGCTCGAGCGGCGTCGGGAAGGAGTGCGTGATAAGTTCCAGGAGTTCGGTGAGCCCAATCTCTTTCTCGACACTTCCCCCCAGGATCGGGACCGTCTTCCCTGAGCGGATACCGTTGTGGAGTCCCTGGTCGAACTCCTCGGGGGAAAGCTCGCCGGTTTCCAGGTACTTCTCCAGGAGGGCGTCATCCGATTCCGCAACCACATCAGCGATACTCGAGCGGATCGCGTCGATCTCGTCCGCCAACTCGTCAGACCGGCCTGTCAGAATGTTCACCGCCCCGTGGAGCGATTCGCCCGCCCCCAGAGGGATAACCAGCGGAACGCACTGAGTCCCGTATGCGCTGCGCAACTGCTCCACCACGCGATCGAAATCGGCGTTCTCGCGGTCGAGCTTGTTGACGAAAATGGCGCGGGGCGTATTATGAAGATTCGCGTAGCGCATGGCATGGTCGGTGCCGACCTGAATGCCGGTGGTGGCGTCCACCACGATGATGACCGCGTCCAAAACGGGTACCGAAGCAGCCACTTCCCCCAGGAAATCCGCGTATCCGGGATGGTCTACGAGATGAACGCGGGTCCCCTTCCAATCCAGATGCGCCAGCTTCATGCTGATCGTCTGCTTGCGCTGGATCTCTTCTTCCAGATAATCGCAGACGGTGTTACCGTCCTGGATCTTGCCTAATCGATTCGTTTTCCCGGCGGCATGCAGGACGTGCTCGATGAGCATCGTCTTCCCCGTGCCGCCGTGACCTAGGATGCCAACATTACGTACACTCCCCGACTCCGTACTTGCCATTGGAATATCCTCCGCCCCGTGAAACTACAACAATCAGGCCGGCCAAGGAATTCGAGCTGCCCCGGGTAGTTGGTCGCCGACTCCCACGACCGGAAAGAGGAGTATAGCGTTCACAGACCGGGTCTACAAGCTTTCCTGCGGGGCATGACTGGGACAGATGAAATGCCCACGAAAAAGCGCCCCCCCAAAAAGGCGGCACGCGTTTCGTGGGTCCGATGAGCTGGCCACTGTGGAACAGCTCCCCTCGCCGCACGCGGCAACCTACAGAAGATCATGGGCACAGATGCCATGCCACCACTCATGCTCTCTCTCTTCGACGCATCACTCATCTCCAGAGTCGTCAAAGAAGTCCCCCTGCAATTCCTCACGCGTTGCCCCAGTGGTTGGCCGCGCAATATACTGCTCGAAATCATCGATTCCAAGAAGCTTACATAGTCTACGCCGTTCTCCTTTTGGCACCAGCGCAGCCATCTTCGGAAGTCTAAGATGAGACTTGAAGACTTTCTGGCGGTGACGGTTATTCTCCGTGCAGCGCCAGTGGGGCCAGTCACCCCAATACCCAAACTCCACAGTTCCCCCACAGCTTGGACTGCCGCAGGTCAGCACGCCGTCGAACGGATAGGGTTGATCGATTCCCCTTGTATAGCACTCTTCGCTAATGCATCGCCAGTAGTAAGGCTCGTCTGCGCCCTCTGCAGCCACCATCTCTGCGCCGCAGATTGGGCATTTCGACTCCGGTCTACCTATTATAGATATGAGCTCATCCAATCTGAGAATGCGGAAGTAGTCCTCGAGGACCTTTCGACTTCTGCGCCTCTCCATTATCTCCTGTGTGTTAGAAAAGCTCAGTGGATTCAGTGAACCAGACCAAGTGATACTGTCGTCAATAAACACTAGCTTCTCGTGCATCCGCATCTTGTGTAAGACGAACACACCAATCTGGCAAAGCTGCGCTTCGATTCTACGCACTTCCTGGTGCTCAGATTTCTTTCGCTCGGAATGTGATTTCGTGATCACAAAAAAGGAGACCCTGCGCTGCACGGCAGCCTGGATTTGCGGTAGGAGGAAAGCCACCCGGTCACTTGTCATGAATGGTGAATAAATGACGATACGGTGTTTTGCTCTCGATAAGTCTCCATGCAGCACTCGGTAGAAGTCAGCTTGGGTAACAACGATTCGCTCCGAGTCGGGTTCAATCTCGCCGCCGAGCATCGACATCTGTGCTTTTGCCGCCCTTGCCGCGAGTCCCTCGGGGACGATTCTTGAAGCGTCGATTCGTGGAAAAGACTCCAGCAGGAAGGGGAGCAGTGTCTTGCCCAGAAAGGCGTTCTTCCCTTTAGACTTGCAGTATGAGAAGTTGCCAACGACGAACAACCGGAATCTTGCGCGTGTGAGGGCAACATTAATAAGCCGCATAAGCTGCTCATCCAGCGCCGGAATGAAGAGATTCACCCGATACTGCGGTTCGTCGGCAACGAGATCGAAAATGACCGCATCCGACTCGGAACCCTGAAAACTGTGCGCCGTGCCCGATTTGACCTCTTCCTTGAGTTGGGCGTTTTCTTCCAAGAGAATCTGCACCAGGTTTGCATGTGCTCGATATGGAGATACAATAATAATCCGTGTTGGCGCGCCTTCGAGGCGCCCACGTCGGTCCGGGCGGAGCAGCTGCTCAGCCAAATCAACAGTGACGGTCGCCGACAAAAAGTTAACCCTGCTTGAGTTTCCCCGCCTCATCACACTCGTAACCCAAGCGTGCAGGGAACCGGTATCCACAAGTACGACCGGGCTGTCCTGCGGCCAAACCGGGTTAAACCAATCTAGGAACGAGTCAATTCCTTTGGGAGGCTCGGGTGCTGTGCGCAGCTGGTTTTCATAGAACAAGTTTGCGACAGCGGCGATCTCTGGGACCATACGCCGTTGTTCCCATAGTGGAACGAAGTGTTCTGGGGCGCAGTGTCGCTCCCATTGATCCCTCAGCCCCGACGCTTCAAAGATATCTCGACCAAGCCATCTAATCGTAAGTTCGTTTGTCGAGAGCACTATGGGTGGTAGCTGTTTGAAATCTCCGACTATAATGACATTGTTCTCTGCCAGTAGCGCGGCCACCCACAAGGCGGGGATGGGAGCCATTGAAGCTTCGTCCAGAATTACCGTGTGAAACTTTCGAGATTGAATATCGTCGCTCAGGTAGGCCTTTGTCAGCGTCGCGCCCAGAATAGAAGCATTCACTATGACTTCGTGCTCCACCCTTCCGAGACGCTCATCTAAGTCTGAGATTTCACGGGCCAGGCGCTGAATGTTGGAGCGAAGTGAATCTGCTTTCCGCTCAAGTGCAGGCAAATCAGTCCCCTCGTACTTAACCGCAAGTGCGTGGCGATTCTCTCTTAGCGAGTCCATCATCCCTTCTACCGTATTCGGCAATTGCGAAATCAATTCCCAACCACGGAATTGAATTAGCAGTCGCGAAAGCCTTCTCGAAATGCTCTCACGCTTGTCAGCGATCTCGGATTTGAGCAATCTTACGCACTCATGTAGTCTATTGAGCTCCCGCAGCTGCAGAGATACTGCGTTGAGTGTCTGTTCTACGTTGGCGCCAAACTCTGTGGTTCGTGCCGCTTCCACTCTCTCAAGCTCAATCATTTCGTCTGACACAGTCTCAATTCCGGACTCTACCTTCCTCTTTTCGTCTTCGATGTCGCGGAGTACGCGTGCGAGGTGTCTCTTGCGTTTCTCTTCTTCTTGTAGACTTCCGACTCCCTCGTATCGCACGAGCTCGGCATCAAGTTCCAGAATTCGGCCAAGCCTCGATCTGGCGTTCTCATAGGCCGTCTGGGCAGCTTTCAGCTCGGCTTCTATTGCCGTCGCCTTGTTAAACAGGCCTCTAGCTACTCTCTCCTGATCCGCTGGCGAGGGAAGCCCCTTCCAGATGCGAATGACGGGACCCGAGGCACGCGTCCTCTCAAGTAAGACAAGTGCGCCCGAGTAGTCTTCCCGAACCCTTCGATAATGACCGTCCGCTTCAGTCAACCTTGCTGACAGCGTTTGAATAGTGAGCTTCTGTTCATCGCTCGAGGGGTGCCTTGACCGTTCTTGTCGCAGCGATGTAAGATACGGTAAGGCTTCCAACCTCTGATCCTGTTCTAGAATGCGCATTTGGGCTTCCACATACTCACTTTCAATACTCAGCAGCTTCCGATTCAGGACGCCTTTCCTTTCGCGGCAGGAGACCAGCTTCCTGCGCAACTCCAGTAGTCCCAATGCTCGCTCTTGAAACGCCAGAAGCCCCGATCTCTGAGTTTCGCGTTCTGTCCACAAGTCTTCTGTCGAGCGTAGCTCTCGCTCTTGTGTGTGGAGAGTCAGCACATCACGCTCTATGGAAGCAATCTCAAGCTGCGTCGACTGAAGCCAAGAGATGATTGAAATGTCGCGGTTCGTCACATTGAGATTATTCGTCAAGACACCGTTTTGAGAAAGGAGTTCCTCGCGTCGCGATACGAGTTCACGAGATCGTCTCTCAACTTGCCGCTTGACATGAACATCTGGATAGTCTTTGAGTACGTCATCCTTGACCTGACCAACGCGAACAACAACTCCCTGCTCCAAATGCTCGGCCATCGTTTTAGCGACGTGCTTGATTGCTTGGTCGACGGCGCTGTTTGTGTGCGAGACTATCAGCACTGTCCGGGCTGACTCATGAAGATGCTCGGCAATGGTGCCAATAGTGTGTGTCTTTCCGGTACCTGGCGGACCCCATATTACTGTTAGGTCGCGGCCAAGAGCGCTTTCCAGTGCGCGCAGTTGCTCTTCGTTCAATTTCGGAAGTCCCTTGGCTTTCGTAGGCACACCTGAGACGGGGCTGAAGCCAAGCATGCGCGAAGCGCCAGGATTGTCGGCGTGGGCATTACTCTCAATTCTCTGAATCAGTTTCCGCAAGAGAAACGCCAAATTCGTCAGTAATCGAGCTTCCGGCACGAACTCTCCCAAGTCGCTCTCGACACTGATGACGAGGCGCAAACCCTCCTTGGAGACAATCGTGGCCTCAATGCGCTGTCTTCCTGGAACAATAAGATCCGCGGGCGAACTGTCAGGTGCGTTCAATACTGAGTCGATAAGAAAAGCGTACTGGTGGGCACTGGCCTGCTGACCTATTCTGTGGCCGTTACTTAGAGATATTGCGGCATTTGAATTTCGTTTTGCTGCTTCAATCTCGTCCTGCAATGCGCTGCGAAATTCTTCCAATAAAGGGGGGAGTGGTAGACTGCTACTCTCGGCGCTATCAGCGTGATTTCCCATTCTCTTCTCCCAACAGCGGTTGGCGCAGATGTTCCAATCACATACGGTGCGTTGCCTTGGCGACGTCAACCACTGACGCCTTCCCGCCGAATGCTTGGAGTCGCCAGGGGTAGAACTCGCCGTCGATGAGAATAGCCGGTGCCATGCTTCTCCCCACGGGCAGAATTGACCTCGGACTGAAGGTTCCGCAAGTTCAAAAGGACGCGTACTGCCAATGGATTGATTTAGCTAACTCTCAACTCAAGGGTACGATATGGGGCTACGAAATACAATGGAAGGAATCAACGCAGGAATGAATTTGGACACCCCTTCCCGGCGGTTGCCCTGCTGAAGACACTGCGCTGGCCCGTGTCGCTGCGCGAAGCATCGTTCCCCCAGGCAGGTACCATTGGCCGCATTCCCCAGTGGTCGTTCCCTATACCTTGATCGTTCCCGATCCACGCATTGAGTACTTATGGAAGAATAGCACTACTGCCCGAAATAGGGAACGGGGCGTCTCATGAAATTCAACTCAGTGAGGAGGCGCGCTGAATTGCCAGGTCACGGTCGCGTGGGGGGGGCGGGCGTCCTCAGATGCGCCGCGGCGTGCCTTACCATCTACTGCAGTAAGACCATGGGCAGGGATGCCCATGCCACCTCACCCGCGCTTGCGCGGGGGCTGCGTCTTCGTCCCATAACTCGCATAATTCGCATAACTCCCAAGTATTCTCCCCCCCCGTGCGCGGGAGCGCGTGGGGGCCTCTCCTGGGCATTCAATGGCCTTTGGCTGCGGCAGCGCCTCCCAGGTGCTATGATAGTCGCATGAAACTCTTGTGCGTGTGCAGTGCGCTCGACCTCCGGCACCGGTTTGGGTGCACGCCTGCCTGGTGGCAGTTCCTGAAGGGGCTGCACGAGGAAGGCCACGACGTCATCGCCATCCCGTACATGGGCGCCGCCATTGAAACCCCCTGGTGGCGGGCCTATCCCAATCCCTGCGCGATTGAGGGCCAAGCGTTCTCGGCCGTCAAGAAGTTCCTCGGCCAAGGGCCGACGTCAACGGAAGCCGGATTCGGGTCGAAGTTCAACAAGGCCGTGCTCGATGGTTGGGTTCGACCGCGCTGGTCCAATCACCTGTCGCACGTGCTGCTTGAAGAACGCAACGTGGACGCGGTGATTGTGTTCACGGTGCCGGTCAATCACTTCACGGGAATCCCCTCCCTGCTTCGCGAGCGCTACCGGGTGCCGGTCTTCTACTTCGACGGCGACGTGCCGGCGAGCCTCCCCCGCTTCGGCGGCTTTGCGTCAGGCTTCAACTCCTATGAGGGGGCAAACCCAAGCGAATACGATGGGTTCATGTGCAATTCCGCGGGCGGAGCGGAGGAACTGCTCGCCATGGGCGCGAAGCGAGTGCGGACGGTCCATTGGGGCGTCGACCCATCGCTCTACGAGCCCTTGGCCATCGAGGAAGACCGCGACGTGTTTTTCTACAGCTACGGCGTCGAGTATCGGCAGGAGTGGATCGAGCGCATGATCATCGAGCCCAGCCGCGTGTATCCAGAGGCATCTTTCTTCGTGGGGGGAAAAGGATTTCCCGAAGACATGGGTCACGCGCAATTCGCCGGCGACATCCCCCACAACGTGCTCCGGACCGCCTGCTGCCGCAGCCGGATCAATCTCAACATCACGCGCAACAGCCACGCCTCGGTGCGCGAGTCTTCGAGCACGCGGCCTTTCGAGTTGGCGGCCATGGGACGCTGCATCGTGAGCAACCCCCTCGCCGGCGTGGAAGCATGGTTCACCCCCGGTGAGGAGATTCTCATTGTAGAATCGGCCGAAGAGGCGGTAAGCACGTACAAGAGCCTCCTGCAAGACCCCGAGAGACGCCGCGCCATCGGCGACGCCGCCCGCAAGCGGGTTCTGGCCGCGCATACGCACCGGCACCGCGCCCGCGAGATCGCCGAATTCATCGTCTCCTGATTACGCCTGCCTCTCGCCAATTCGCTTACGAAGACATGAAGGCCCGCAGGATGGAGTAGTACACATACCACACGACACCCATGACCCGCTGCTGAAAAGCCGGCCAGAACAAGAAGAGCAGAAACAGGATCGATGCGATGGCGAGCCAACTGGTGAGTACCCGGCGCACCATCTCGAGCAGGAAGTACACGGAGCGCCGCAGGAACCTCCACAAGCGGATGGCGCCCTCCTGAACCGCCCAGCCCAGATCGCTCTCGGAAACGATACCCCGGCTGCGGCGCGCAAGCCCGTCGGGGGAACAGTCCACGGCCAGCAGCGTGTGGCCAATCTGCACCATGCCGCCATTGCGCACAATGCGCGACTTCAACGTGCCGGTGCGTTTCCCATCGACCAACACGGGACCGCGCCCCGTGCTGCGCACACGGTACCCGTCGGAGACAACCGTCACCAGGGCGTGCAGATCGGCAACATCTTGATCGAGGCGTACCTGTACGGTGCAATTCGTTTCACTTCCCACGTGAAATGGCGCGCGAACGATCGGGAATTCCGTGCCGTCTTCCGGCCCATTGACGATGACAAAGCAATCTGCCTGCCCCGCGGCCCTCATGGTTTCGCCGCCTCTTCTTCTTGGAGCGCCCCGCCCGGTCGGAACACGAGTTCGCCGCGTTCCTGCAAGACTTCGATGGTGTCACCGGGCTTGAACCTGCCCTCGAGCAGCATCGCGCTTATCGGGTTCATAATCTTGCGATCGACCGTGCGGCGCATCTCGCGCGCGCCAAGCTCGGGACTGTACCCGGCCTGGGCAAGCAACTCGTAGGCGCCTTGAAACACCTTCAATTCGATCTGCTTCTCCTTCAGGCGTCCCTGCATTTCCTTCAAACACAACTTGAGCATGGTGCGAACATCCTCGAACACGAGCGGATAGAACGGCACGATCTCATCGATGCGATTAATGAACTCCGCGCGGAACTGGCGCCGCAGTTCATCCATGAGCAGATCGTTCTGACTGGGATGATCGGCGCGTTGCAGGTACTGCGCGCCGATGTTCGAGGTGAAGATGATGATGCAGTTGCGGAAACTGATCTCGCGGCCGCGCGAATCGCGCATGCGTCCTTCGTCGAGGATAGGCAGAAAAATGTCGAAGATGCGGCGGTGCGCCTTTTCAATCTCATCGAACAGCAGGATGCAGAAGGGGTGGTTGCGCACGGCCTGCGTTAGGCGGCCTTCTTCATCGCTGCCTTTGTACCCCGGCGGCGCACCCAGCAGTCGCGACACCGAATGCTCCTCGATGTACTCCGACATATCAAACATGACGAGGTCGTCTTTGGAGCCGAACAGGTAGTTGGCGAGCAGCTTGGCAAGCTGCGTCTTGCCCACGCCCGTCGGTCCGAGGAAAAGCAGAACCGCATCCGGGCGATTGGGGTCCGCCAGGCCCGCGCGGGCCCGGATCACCGCCGCGACCGCGCGCGAGATCGCCTCGTCCTGACCCACGAGCCGCCGTCGCAGTTTCCGTTCGAGGTCGCCCAAGCGCACGCGCTCTTCGGCCGTAATCTCTTCGATGGGAATACCGGTCATGCGGCTCACCACGCGGCGCACATCGTGCGGCGTGACCTTCTCTCCCGGCGGCGTGTCGCTGTCCATCGCGAGGCTGTGCCCCTGAACGGCAAAGGTCTTCAAGCGGTACCGGGCGCAGGCCTGATCCAGCGCGTCGATGGCCTTGTCGGGCAATTGACGGTTGGGCATGTAGCGTTGCGTGAGCGTGATGGCGGCGTGCAAGGCCTTCCGGCTGATGTGCACGCTGTGGTGCTTCTCGAGGATGGGCCGCAGGTGCATCAGCACCTCCCAGGTGGCCGTGGGCGACAGTTCCTCCACGCGCAGCATCTGAAAACGGCGCTCGAGCGCGGGATCCTTCTCGATAAACTTGCGATACTCTTGCATGGTGGTCGCCCCGATGCAGCGGATTTCACCGCGGGCGAGTGCCGGTTTCAGCAGGTTCGCCATGTCGATCGAGCCACCTTCGGTGCTGCCGGCCCCCATGACGAGATGGATTTCATCGATGAACAGCACCGTGTTCTTGGCCACACGAAGCTGCTCCACCAAACCCAACAGCTTCTCTTCGAAGGCGCCGCGATACTGCGTGCCGGACATCAGCGCGGCCATGTTTAGCTCGAGGATTCGATAGCCGCTGAGCAGATTGCCCGCACCCTTATGCACGCCCGCCCAAGCCAGCCCTTCGATGATACGGGTCTTGCCGACGCCCGCTTCGCCTACGAGGATGACGTTGTTCTTCGTCTTGCGGGTCAAGGTTTCGAGTACGGAGAAGATCTCGCGGTTCCGGCCGATTGCCGGTTCGAGTCTTCCCTGGCGGGCCGCCTCGGTGAGATCCCGCGTAAGCTCGTCCAAGGACTTCGACGCCGGCGCCGGTTCATCAAAAACAGGCGATTCGATCACTTGGGGCCCGCTGCGCCGGGTTTCTCGGGGTGCACGCTCGGGCTGCGCTTCGGCTACCCGGGTGCTGGTGCGCGAAGAAGGTGCAACACCCTTGCTGAGTTCAGCACGCAGACTCTGGAGCATCTCGCCCCGGTTGAGTCCAAGACGATCCATGGCGCGGCACGGCGCCGCGTGCGCATCCGCGAGAATGGCGAGCAGCAGATGACCCGCGGTAGGACTGGACTTGTTGATGCGTTGCGCCAGCCGCGCGGCTTCACTGGTGAGGCCCGCACAACGAGGCGTGTAGAAAACCTCGGACCCGAATGTCGGCATACGGCCGCGCCACGCCTCACGGCTCATCTCCTGACTCGCCATCTTGAGGCTGTCATGAAAATGCTTACGGAAACGTCGCGGCAGCAGATCCGCTTTCACGAGGATTGCTTCGAAAAGATGATCCACACCAACATAGAACTGGTTGCGGCGAACGCTCAGATGGGTCGCCTCGTCCAGCAGTTCGTTGATCTCGGGTGAAACCGGAACTTGCACGTGCCCTCGCCCCTCGAATCAGACCTCGACGTGGCGCGGGACTCGTTGCCGTTGCGAACGGAGAGGTCCCCCCACGGCACAGCGCCGTGCTGCTCACGACAACCTTAGTGTACAGGTTCAGCGAAGATACTGGAAGCTTCTGATACTGCGGTGCGACGAGGAAAAACGCCCAGAGGATTGTCGAGGACGGCCCCTACGAGGAAGGACACTGCTGCTCGGATTCAATCAACTCGTGCTCGTACCAATTGCGCCACGCGGCCGCATTATGGGCGATCCAGTCCATGATCGCCTCTTTGCCCAGATCCCGGCCAGCCTTCTCGGATTCGATCCACTTATGGCGATTGATCTCTTCACGTTGCTGTGCCATGCATTTGCGCTGGCGTTCCTCACGCCACGCGGCCGCCTCATTCGCTAGCCAATGGCCAAGCGCATCGTCAAAGGAAACGTCCTCGCCATACTCGCCGGAAAGACGCGCTTGGTGCCGCTCTACTGCGATGCGTTCCGCAGGTGTAAGTTGATACTCCATCTTCGGACTACTCTTGCCCTTCTCACCGCCCCCATGCGGTGAAAGTCTGCCGAGCCCCCGCCATACTGCCCGGAGGCATAAGGCGCTACAACTATAGACGAATCGCTGGCGAAATTCTACACCAAATCTTTCGGGCCGGTCCGTGTCCGGCGTTCTCTCGCTATTGCCAGTTTTTGTCTACTATTAAATTATACCGTAAGTACCTCGAATCGTTCCACACCCTTGAAGCCCTCTGCCTGCTTTTCGCGCTCCAGGGCCTTTCTGAAATAGCGGTGGCGGGGGAATCGCCCCCCGCCACGTGCAACCTTAAACCGTTGCATATCTGAAAGTTAGATCCCTTGAAGCTTAGTTCAACGGAGCCGAGGAGACCGTCACCGCGCTGCCGTCGGCGGTGAAGCGAATCACGCCGGACTCGTCCACGAAGTACTGCCGGTAGCCTGTGCGGCCTGCCGCGGCCGGGGTGGCCGTGCAG
>JADLGB010000290.1 GCA_020849535.1 Candidatus Hydrogenedentota bacterium | reverse complement strand
TGTCACTCCTCCTCGCCAACGCTCCACCCGTGCCCTGCGAGAAGTATGGTATCACAAACATAGATAAATATCAATCAATATTCCGACAGACCCTTGAAGGGGGTGGCCCGCAGGGCCGGGGGATGTTGCGCCCTCACAACAACTTCTGTCGGCTTAGTCCTTGACGGGGCAGAACCGAAGCGCGGGGGGCAATTGCAGGGCCGCGATGTAGCTTCCTATTGAGGTGAATCCGCACGCATACAAGGGCCGCCTAGTCAATAAGCGATTCCGCAAGGACACGGTCATACATACCGCGCGCCACATCATATGCGGCCTGGGCCGCTGGTTGCTCTTCGGGCCGGATGGCCTTCCGCTTCATTTCCCAGCACCGGTCCACGGCAGCCCTGCACCATTCGGCACTGCGTTTGCTCGCGCGGACAGGTTTTCCATCGACCAGCACGAAGACGGGGTTTGTGTGGCTGCTGGGAAGGATGCGAATCGCCATCCAACTGGATCGCTCGACGCTATGGGTGAATGTGACGTCCTGCAAGGATCCATCCGCCACAATCTCGTGACGCGCCACCGGCAGACCGTTCACGATGAGTTCAACCGGAACCGTGCGCGTGGAGCCGATGCGCGCGCGCTCGATTTGCCAGTACGGGGACTCATCAGGCGGCAGCGACGCAAGCGTCTTCCCGGTTTCGTCCTGTTCTTCGGCCAGATAGGCCGCCACGCGCGCGGAGACGCGCACCGGCTGTGGCGCCGCCAACGAAAGCTCGCTGCCGTTCACGCCCATCTCCGCATTCTCCACGCGGAAGTCGAGGATGTGGGACTTCCCGTCCGAGACGTAGTTCGCGCCCTCCTTGATGCGCTCGACATACGCGTCGAAGTCGAGTGCACCATCCATCTTGGCGTAGCTGCGGGCCAAGCCCACCCGTTCATCGTAGATGCACGGGAAATCCGTCTCGCCGCTGATGCGGGTCCGAAATCCACAATTCAGCGTGTGATACCAGATGTTGAGTTCCCACGGATACGGCGTGTCGCCGGCGCTGATGAAGTCGGCCGCGTTCTGCGTCACCGCCACGATGTACTCGTTCGCGCCGATACCGTCGAACTTCGCCATGGCGTAATTGGGCAGGTCGTAGGTCTTCTCGATCGGTTCCAATCCCCAACCCGAATGCGAATAACCGACAACGGCCCCCTGTGATTGACCCCATTGCAGCACCGGCAGCGTCCAACTCGGCCACTCCTCGATCTTGGTGGTGTTGGGGTAGTCATCCTCGGTCAGGCGCAGCAGGCAAAGGTGCCCTGCGTGACTCGAAGGAAAACCGGACACCTCGACGTCGTAGCGCATCAGGTTCGTGGGAGTCGACAGGGCGTTGACCTTCCCGTCGAAGAAGGTCTTCTGGTGGTACCAACACGGACCCCAACTGAGCACGCACGCGATGTTGAGGTCCTCGCCGAGCGTCTGCCGCATCATGGCCGCGGGATCGACCCCCGCCTGTGGGCTCTCGTAGTGGGAGCAACCGCCGCCGTGGACGTGGTGGTCGGCGCTGTACCAACCTAACGCCGCGAGGTGAATCCATCGCTTCAACTCGAAAGATGCTTCGCACTCGCTGACGCCCTCGGGAACTGCGATCGTTTTCATCTGCGGCAGGTATTCCGGACCTCGTGTGTATTCGACCCGATACTCACCCGGCGGCAGGTAGACATGCTCGCCATCCGCTCGGTAGATCTGCGGCTGGAAGTAGAAATCGGGGTACTCGTCCTCTTCGGCGAGCCTTCGCGACGGCAAGGGGTAGACTCCGGTGAATTGTTGCGTGGTGGTGAGCATGGCGCCGGGCGGCACGCTCTCAGACGCCTTCAGCCGGTAGTCCGGCTTGGGCGCATCCGTCTCCTCGGGGTCGGGATTCACGCGGTCGATGTTGTCCGTGATGACGAACGAGGCCATCGCCGGTTGTCCATCGTGATCCTTCACACGGAACACGACCTTCACGGCAGGCTTGCACTGAAACAGGATATCCACCTGATCGCGATAACCCAGGTCCTGCGTGCCTTGTCCCACGTTGAACCCGATCTGCGCCTCCCGGTCTCCAGCATCCTTGGTGTAGATCTGGAGCACGGCATACTCGAGCGGCAGACCCGAAAGCTGGGAGGTCAGCGGCCGTCGCTGATAGAGCTTCATTTCCAGGAAACGCCAGTCCACATCGCCCGGACTGATGGCGTTCTCAGGTTTCGGTTCGGCCGAGCCCGTGGAACGGTGCAGGAGCGGCGCCGCGTTCGGGCTCTCGACTCCCAACGGCGCACGCGTCCCCGATTCGTTGTGCACTTTGATTAGGAAGGTGGACCAACCGCCCTGCATGAGTTCAGCCGCGGCAGGACCCCGGTGCACCTTCACGCGCATCTCCGGATTGATGTGCACCAGCGCGAGACAATAGGGATCGAGGATCTCCTGGATCGTGTTCGATAACTCCTCGGAATGCGCTTCCGCACGCAGGGCTTCCAGCCGCGTCTTGTCCACGTCCGTCACATGACTTCCCAGGAAGGCGAGGGCTTCCTCCAGGCGCAGTGCATGCGCAAGCAGCGGCTGCGGCTCGACACCAGGCACCGAGTAAAACTCCTGGGCCGAAGCGGCCAGACAAATGGAGAACGACAAAATGGCGCCCCAAAAGACAGCAGTAGACCGTGTCATGATGTGCTCCTTGCAGCAGGCTTCCTCGCGGAAAGACAACGACAGTATACGGGATGGGGGTGGAATTGGAAAACCCGCGTGAAACCGGGATGAAAAGCGGCGGCTGCCTCTCACCTGGGCGCAAGCCTCTCTTCAGTACTGCCTCGCTCTCCGAGCGCGGCAGCACAGGACTGCGGGTATTCGATAGACTCTGGAATGCCAATCGGACTACCTTCGCCCTCCCATGCCATAAAGAGCACAGCCACGCCGCAGCGTGGCTATGCCATACGCGCTTGCCCAGCCTTGACTAGTACTTCCTCTCTCGCACCCCTGGTTTGCCTAAAGGTTTCAGCTATGCCAGCTAAAACAACCGAATGGAGATAGACGTGTGGCATAGCCACGCTGCGGCGTGGCTGTGCTCTTATGGGTTACAAACGAGCCTGAAGGGCATGCAACACATGCAGGGCATTCTCTGAACACCGCAGGCAAGCCTGCTTCGTCAAAGCAGCGGCAAGCCGCCGCACTCCGAAGTAGCAACTGCCAGGAGCGCCGGCATCCCTGCCGGCTCTTGAGAAAGCCAGCAACAACGCGGTACCAGGCGGCCCTGGGTGGGGGCCGCCCGGTGTTGAGGTGAGAAGTCAGAGGATGCCTTTTCTCATCGCTGGGTCAAGGTCTGGGCCGCTACGACAAGGCTGAGAAACTCCGCACGGCGTCCATCGGGGTCGTAGCCGTTCGCCTCTTCGGCGATGTCGCGCACACTGTCAAGCGTCAAGGTACCCAGTATCTCCGGTCTTTCCGTATTGGTTTGCGTGACGATGGCTCCGTCATTATCCACCCAAGTCGCGTTTTCGCCGCTGGGATGCCGCAACACCATCCCAAACCCCGCGACGGCCACGGCCCAGCGATAGTCGCGCGAAGATTGATCGTATCCTTGGCCGCTGTCCACTACAGGCACTTCAAACATCCGGCTCGCGTCGCCTTCCGGCTCCTTGTAGCGGATCTTCACGGTCATCGTCTCCGGGCTGGCTTCACCGGCAGGCGGCGGCGTGGGCGTGGGCTGGTACTTCAGCGCATCCACTCCAGGCGCGCCCACGGACATGCCCGCGGGCACCAGTTCGTACAGCGCCGTCACCGCTTCGCCGGAGCCCATCTCGCCCGCGTCTTTGCGGTCGTTGTTGAAGTCGGCCGCCGCCAACGCGCGGTTTTCGTAACCAATGAGCCGGTACGCAGACACGTGCGCCGGATTAAACTCGACCTGGATCTTCACGTCCTTCGCCACCGTCGCCAACGTCGCGCCCACCTGCGCGCACAGCACACGCGTGGCCTCGTTGTAGTTGTCGATGTAATGGTAGGTGCCATTGCCCTTGTCGGCCATGGCCTCGAGGCGATCATCTTTCAGATTGCCTTCGCCGAATCCGAGTACTGTCAGGAACACGCCCGTCGCGGCCGATTCGCGAATCAGTTGGACCAGCTTCCTGTTGCTGGTCTCGCCCACATTGAAATCGCCGTCCGTCGCGAGGATGACCCGGTTGATGCCGCCACTGACGACGTGTTCGGACGCAACCGAATAGGCGAGGTCGAGGCCGCCCGCGCCGTTAGTCGATCCCTCGGCGTGCAACATATCGATGGCCGTCTCTATCGAAGTCCTGTCGCCGACCGTCGTGGGCGACAACGCAATGCTTGCCGCGTCGCGGTACGTGACAATCGCCACGCGATCCTGCGGCTGCAACTGCCGCGTCAGCGCCTTCATCGATTCTCTCAACAAGGGCAGTTTGTTCGCGTCTTCCATGGACCCCGAGACGTCGATGAGAAACACCAGGTTGGCCGGGCCGCGATCATCCATGTGCACTTCGCGCGCCTTCAAGGCGACCCGCGCGAGGCGGTGCTTCGATTCCCACACGCACGGCGCGATCTCGACGTTCACCGCGATGGGGTCTTCCCCCTGGGGCGGCGCATACTCGTAATCAAAGTAGTTGATCATCTCTTCGACGCGCACCGCGTCCGGTGGCGGCATCTGCCCCTGCGTCAGGAAACGCCGCACATTCGCGTACGCCGCCGTATCCACATCCACCGAGAACGTCGACAACGGTTCCTGCGCCACCAGCGTGAACGGCTTCATGGGAATCCGCGCATAGGACTCCGTGCCGGGAACAGCGAAATACGCGTAGAGGTCGGTGACGCCGGTACGAGCTTTCCATCTGCCTCGAGTATCGCCGTCATCATCTTCCCAACCCCGGCGGCGGGGCAGACCGTCCTCACCAAGTTGCTCACCGCGCGCGAGATTGAGGCGTCTCGCAACTTCGGGATCGGCCGGACTCGCCCAGTTCTGGTTCGGCTGGTTACCATCGCCGACGAACCGGTTGTAGTTCAGGTTGCTTCCCGCCTGACGCTGTTCGCTCTCGTTTATCTCAATCCCGTTACTTAGCACGGGGTTGTATCCGCCGTTATCCGCAACGCTGCCGTATCCCCAGGTTCCATTCGTGGAGACGCCCCCTCCGCCGTACCCACCTGCTCCACCACCACCAAACCCTCCTCCTCCGGACACTCCCGTTGGCGCGGCTCCCGAGTCGCTCATGATGACGTTCACTTCCGGAAGGGATTCCAGTGTGACGCCCGACGAATCATTCGGAGCATTCACGGGAGCCTTTTGAATGCCGCTGCCCGGCAATTCTAAATCGTGAGTAATGACCTGATCGGAAACAGGGGTTGCCCCTTGCCTTTGGGACTGGGCGACACGTGGGATGCCCTTGCAATCAGCGCCCTCCGGTAGGATACTGAAGCGCTTTGTATCGTAAGCGAGTGGCTGTGCGGCCGAAAGCTCGTCCACCTTCTCAGGTGTGGGTTGCGGCTCGGCGCGATTCTTCGTCCTGACCAGATCCTCGGTCTTGAGGTACGCTTGATACATCTCCACGTCTTGCTCAGACTCGGGCTTTGCGGGCGCAGGCTCCGATGCATCGGACGGGGTCCCGTCGATATCGCTGAAGTAGTTTTCACGAATGCGGATCTCTCCCCCAACCTGCACATTCTGAAGACTGGATCCCTCAGCGGTCTCCGCGGACGCATTGGCGGGCGCCGTCTCGGAAAGCCTTTGCTCGACATGCGAAGCCGGGGCTGGCTGAATCGCGGGCGGAGCCTCATACAGTCTGAAGTCGCGGTCGAGTGAGACTTCCGACTCCGGTCCTGCCACGGGTTCCCGCTGAACCAACCAAAAGCGCTGGGGCGCGTCGCCGCCGACCCACAGAACAAATCCTCCCACGCTCAGCAGGAGCAGCGCGGCAAACGCGAACCCGCGAAACGCATTGCGCTGTTGCGAAACCTCGCCCTTTCGCCTGAACCACATACGCTTGCCGTTCGACGCGGCCATGATGGTCTCGCGCTGCGCTTCGGTCAGCGTCATGGACTCGTCCACGTGCAACGCGGCGCTGGAAAGGCGCGCCGCTTCCGCGATTTCACCGGCGAATTGCTGAAGCTCGGGCGACTCGGCCAGAGTGGCTTCCATCTCCGCCGCTTCCGCGTCCTCCAACTCGCCCAGCACGTAGGCCGTCAGGCGAGGGTCTGTCTCGTCCAATCTCATTGCCGTATCCTCACGCTCCGGGCGCCTCGGTGCAGGCGCGGAGCCGTTCGCACACTCGGGTCATGGCCGCGTGGACCTGATAGCTCACGGTGGAAAGGGGCATGCCCGTGGCGGCGCTGATCTCGCGATAGGTCAGGCCGCCCTCGAACTTCAGGCGGAACACTTCCTGTTGGGTTTCCGGCAGTGTCTCTACCGTTTCCACGATCAGCCGTTTCGTCTCGCTCGCGGCCGCCGCGTCGCTGGGACCCATGTCCGCGCTCGCGATACCTTCGGCCTGCCCATCTTCAAGTGGTTGCGACCTTCGGTTCTTCTTGCTCACATCCAGTGCCCGGTTTCTGCAGACCGTGTAGAGCCAGCCAGCGAGCCGCCCATTCAGGCGCGCCGCGTCCGCCTGGCATAACTTGAGGAAGGTATCCTGGACCACGTCGCGCGCCGTCTCCAGGTCGCCCGTGAACCGGCAGGCATAGGCGATCAGCGGGCGCTCGTACCGCGCCAGCGCCTCGCGAATCCATCCGGAGTGGTTCGTTTTCGCCTCGTCCATGTCGCTATCCCGGGCCCCTTCCATTCATATAACGGCCAAGGCGGCGACTTGTGCAAGAGAAAAAAGAGTAGCCACCGCCCCGGTGCGGAGAGGCGGTGGCTTAGGCGGGAGTTATCGGGGAATGCGGCAGGGGCCGCATACTGCGGGGCACGGTTAGGACGGAACAACTACCCAGGTTGAGGCGTATACGACAAACCCCAACGCGACGTAGCGTGGCTGCATGCATCGGTAAGCGACACGCAAGCCGCGTACTTTGGTGTGATACCACATAGCGAGTCGAGACTTCGTTTGGATTCCGCTGGTCATGGTCAGTCATCTCCCGTCGAGTTCAGTGGTTTCGCATGCACTGCTTCCGCCGGGGTCTCCTAATCCCGCGACGGTCAATTATTGACTAAGCAACCTACATGCCAAACACGAAAAAGGAAGCAATAACGCGAAAAATGGCCATTTTGTGGGAGAATCTAGAAATGGAAGGAAAAGAGGTCGAGGTGGGGTTTGTACATTTTTGTCAATAAATTATCCGGACTGTCCAATTCTGTGCGTCGTGTGCCTCCCCTCACCCCTCCCCGCACGCGGGGAGCAGCTCCGCCTTTGCTGGCCTCTCCCGTCCACCCCGTCCTTTACGTCCTTTACGTCCTTTACGTCCACGTTCTCTCCCCTGCGGGTGGGGGGGAGTTAGAGGGTCCTGAGGGCATGGGCCTATTGCTGCTGCGAAGCCTGAATGAAGTGGAGCGCCCGACACGCGAATTCGCGCTCGCTCTCGTAGGTGAGCCGCTCTCGCGCCGCCTCCAGGTTCGGGGCCCAGACCGGACGGAACAGGGCCTCTTCCGAGCCGGGGTGAAACTCCTGGGGGCGCTGGTTGGGAGTACGCAGCCGCATGAGGAAGTAATGCTCGTCGCGAAGGTAATGAACCCCCTTGAAGACGTATTCGCTGCGCGCCAGTCCCAGGTCGCCGATGATCTCCAGGTCGCAGTAGCCCGACTCCTCGCAGGTCTCGCGTAAGGCCGCCTCGTGGTTGGTCTCCCCCGGGTCCACATGCCCCTTAGGCAACCGTACTTCATGCACGGGCACGCCGTGGCGCTCGACGTCCCGCTCGAGCGTCAGCACCCGCGCCTCGCTGTCCAG
>JADLGB010000289.1 GCA_020849535.1 Candidatus Hydrogenedentota bacterium | reverse complement strand
CCGCCGCAGTTGGTATTGCACCAGTAAACCTCCCGCTCCAAAGGAGTGCCTCCAGGAGCGCCGGCATCTTTGCCGGCAGCTTCAATCAAGACACAGGCGAGGGCGCCTGTGCCACACGTCCCTCTCCGAGTCGGTGGCCGTCGCGAAGTCTTGAAGTCCACGGATAACCCAAGAACTTGGAGAAATCGAAGCAAGTCAACGCTGGGCAAGCGCGTGTGGCACAGGCGCCCTCGCCTGTGTCTTGATCGGTACTTCGCCAAGCTGCGGCAGCTCGCGGCGACTCTATTCCCCGACCAAGTGCTCGAGGTCTTCGCGCGAGACGGTGAACAGATCCATGTCCGTGGTGATCGCGCCGAGGCTGATCAGGCACTCCGTGAAGAGTTCGCGGGTCTTGAGTTCCAGTTCCTGGTTGCCGAGGTCGGTCATGCAGCGCAGGATGTGCTGACCCTTCTTCACATGCGTGCGCTCGTCGGAGCGAATGAAGTCCGCGACGTGCGCGAGCACGGTGTCGTTCTCTTCGCGGGCCTTGTCGATGAGGCTGTTGATCGTCTTCAACACGCCGACCTCGCCGAACAAGTTGATCTCCGCCATGGCGAAGGCGGGCTCCATTGGCCCGCGGCAGGTGGAGCCGGTGAGGCGATTAGGCAGCTCGTAGGGATCATATCCCGAGGCGAGCAAGGCGCGGTGGCCGATCTCGGTGTGGCGCGCCTCGTCCCACGTGATACGCGCGAGATCGTACTCCGCCTTGAAGTCGATGAAGCGGATGTCCCACAGAAAAGTGCCGAAGGCCTCGATGGCGTCGACCTCGTCGCGCTGCGTGCGGATGAAGCGCAGCCGCAGGCTCTCGTAGGCTTCCTTCGGGAAGCGCGGCAGGCCGTCGGCCACATCGTAATCGCCGGTGTGGTGGAAAGTGGTGAAGCGCGAATCGCGTTTCGGCGCCGTGTTGCGCGCGTAGGGCTTGTCCGCGGTGCGCAGGTGAGACGGAGGCGCGACCGGCGCGTTCACGCCGCTGATGCCTCCAATACTGCCGAGCAACTGCTGCAAATGCCAGCGCCACGCGGTAAGGCGGCTCTCATCCACGCCGCCTTCGATGTAGGCGGCCACGGCGGCGTCGGCCCAATCGAGCATGGGCTCGTAGTCGAGCAGGATGCGTTTCATCGCGCGGATGGTCGGCGTGTCGGTTACGGAATCGGTGAGATCGATGTGATGACGGTAGGCGATGGACAGCGCGCGCCCCGCGACCTGGTGCACGCCCACGAGCAGTTCGGGAGCGTCCGCCGCGGACAACATCTCGTCGATGAAGCGATCGATTGCCTCATCGCGAAACGCGTCGATGGTCTTGAGACTCTGCTCCTGCTCGTTCAGGCGGGTGCGCAGCGTGTGGGCGGCATCCGCGTGATAGAAGATGTGACGCCCCGTTTCGAGTTTGACCTCGAACTCGGGGATGGCGAGCGTCCACGAGCCCAGCGCCTGGGCGAGGCGCCGCTCGAAATAGAAGAAGCGCAGCAAGCGCCGCGCGTTTTCCTGCACCGTGAAGTGGCCGCCGAGGGACCGCCGGTCGCGTGGGAAGCGGTAGGGGAAGGCGCGGCGGCGTTCCGCGGCGGCCTCCCGGCTTTCAGGAAACGATACGACTTCGTAACGCGTCGTGGGGGACGGATTGGACGGGGAATTGCCATTGCTCGACATGAGACAGCCCTCCGGTTGCACGTGTATGCCAGCGGGCCCAGCGCGTGCAGCAAGCGCGCCGCCCGGTCCATTAGTATACGGGCAAATTGGCCCGCGGGTCCAGAGGGGGCTGATGGGATGACAGGCGAGGGCGCCTGTCCCACACGCCTTTCTCATGTTTCTCGTTTGGCAGAAGTTATTGAAGCCTTCGGGCAAACCAAGTACTGCAAGAAGGCAAGAACCTCGCAGGCTGGGCAAGCACGTGTGGGACAGGCGCCCTCGCCTGTCATCCCAAAGCTCCTCAAGGCTCCTGTTTACTGCATTCTCAGCACGAGGTTGACGGTTACGGGGGTCCCGTCTTCCGTCACGGTGCACGGCGAGGCGCCGAAGCCCTCCACTTTGCCGGATGGGCCTGTCAGCCACGTGAACACCGTGTAGTTGCCAGGAGATACGGCCGAGAACTCGTACTGATCCGGGCCTCGCACCATCGAGTTCGCGACGGACTCCAGGGACAGTGCGAGTATCGTTTCGAGCGTCACCTCGCTCGTGTCGACACTGCCCGGGATGAGCGCAATCGGAAGTTGTCGATCCGCGGGTACGCCGCTGATTGTCCCCCGCACGATGCCGCGCCCGTTGAATTCGATGTTGCGGACAAGCGCCTCACCGGACGCAATGTCGAATTCGAGCTTCTGGGTTACGCTGACGAATGGCGCTTCTATGACAACCGAGGATCGCAAGGTGGCGTGGCCCGCGGCCACGGACGCGAAGACATAGGAACCGTCTACGCTCACTTGCGCTATGTGTGTCTGCTTGCCCCCCGGCGATTCCAGGGTGAGCATTACAGAGCCTTGCGATACCGGTGCGCCTTGATACAGCACGTGTCCTTCGAGCGAAGCGTCTTCGGCGGGAAACTCGAGGATGACCTCGGTCTCACTCCCTGCTTCTACGGCAATCGCACGCGCAAGGTTACGGCCCAGGAAGTTATTCCTATTCTCATCTCCTGCGCCGATGGTTGCGGACACGTTGTACTCGCCGGCGGGGACGTTGTCGAAGCGGAATGTTCCATCTTCTTTGATCTTGCGCCTGGGCGTGCCGTACGCGGCGGCCTCCGCCGAGAGCAGGCTGACGGCCATGAGGCCAACTTCCGCACCAATGGCGGGTTGGCCGTCGACAAGGACCTGCCCGTAGACCGACCCCATGTTGTTTCGCAGGATGATCTGAATCGAAGGTGCGGTCTCATCATAGAACGCCGCGCCGGTGCCTGCCTCGGCATGCCACGCGGAAACGACGCGGAAGCTCTTTCCCGTATCTTCGAGGCGGAACTGTCCCGCCGCGTCAGACTTGGCGATGGCCTGCGTTTCGCGTTGATCGGCAGTTGACGGCGTGCGGCCCGCGAACAGGAAGGCCCCCTCCACCGGCGCGCCGGTCTCATCGACGACGGTACCTTCCACGACAGCTCCGCGCTCCAATCGCACGTCCACGCCCGTAGTCTCGCGGCCTGGGATGATCGTCACGGGGGTACGGGCTTCCTTGTATCCCTCTGCGCTGATGGTAACCTTGTGTTCCCCGACGTCCACGCCCTCGACCCGGAACCGGCCTTCCTCATTGTTCACTTGCACGGGCCCGTCTGTGCGACCTTGCACGTGGACGGTGAACGAAGTGACCGGCATGCCGGTGTCCGCATAGCGCACTTGGCCCGACACGGTGCCTCGGTCTTCGAGGATGATATCCAAGGGTCCGGTCGCGGGTTCCTTCAGGGTATCCATGTGCCTGGAATAGTCCGCATGCGACACGAGCAGCAGGTAGATGTGTTCTGTATAGAGACCACCGAGTTGATAGCTGCCATCCGCAGCCGATTGCGCCGTGGCGCTGTCGATGTGTGTGGCAGTGTCGTTGGCTCGAAGCGAAGCGCCTTCCACGGGCTTGCCACGCGAGTCGAGCACGCGGCCTTTCAGTGTCCATCCACCCTCGGTGCCGGGTGCTGACGCAGTTTGTTCCGAAGCACGCAACTCGATACCATCGACCTGTTGTCCCCATGTGACCTTGATGCGCTGCAGGACCAGCGCCTCATGCGGAGCCCAGCCGTACATCTGCTCGTCCTCGCCGGGCTTGCGAGGGTTCCAGGCGAGGTCGTATTCCTCCTCGGCCAGTCCGGACAGCGTGAACATCCCATCTTCACCCGTTCTGGCAAAGCGCGATCCGAAAGAGTCATGCGCGCCGGAGCGGGCCATGACGTTGATCCCGGCCTGGGGCTCCCCGAGGCTGTTGAGAAAGCGTCCGGAAACGCTGGCGCCGCCAAGCACCGTAATGCGGACATCTTTCAGGCCGCCTTTGGGTACGCTCAGCGGGCCGGCAATGCTGCTTGCGAGCGCACGGCGATCTACAGGTATGATCGTGGTTTCGCCGCCCGGCTCCCTGCGGATAGAACTGAAGGTTGTCTGTCCTTTTGTCGCGCAGATGAGTACCTCGTCGCTCGCTGGAAGTCCGCCCACTTTGAACCACCCATTCACGGCCGATTGTGCATTCAAGTAGGTTGACGAACCCCGCACCGCGACTTCCGCATCCGCAACGGGATTCCCCGCGCTGTCAACGACAAGTCCGGAAACGGTTTCGCCGACGATGACCTTAAAGCTAGGCCCAGACTGGATCTGAGCGTCGGTGATCTCAAGGAGTCGAATAGGGTCGTTCTGAACGACGCGCAACTCCACCTCGTAGTCCTGTATGTCGCCGGGATCGCGTGTGCGCCAGGAACTGGTGCAGAGCAGCTTGTACCGCCCTGGCGTCAGTCCCGTGATGCGATACCGTCCTTCGCCATCGGTAAGCTCAGCCTCTTCGTCTGAATACCGGAATTCGCGCGTCCCATCATCGGGCATGCAGACGACTTTCACGCCTTTTAGCGGCCGATCCGTGTCCTGCTCGCGCACGAAGCCTTCGACGGTTGCTCCCGAGGCTACCGCTGGAGCGGCTGCCGCGCGTTCAGGCGTGGGCGCATTGCCTGAGTTCGCGCGCTCCGGTTCATGTGGGGGAGGCGCCACGGTGGGCGTGCTCGCCGCGAGCCCCGCTTCGCTTTGCACACTGGCGGGTGTCACGGGCGGGACCTCCTGCGAGCGCAGAACCGCGAATCCGATGCCGCCAACAGCCAGCAGCGCGGCGAGGATGGCTGCGATGCCTTTCAACGACAGCAGGCCCGCGGCAACGCCTGCGCCCGCCTGCGTTGCGCCCGCGTATACTGCGAGATTCCCGAGACTCGCGGCGAGGCCCGCGGGCACGGCGATCGCTTCGCTCAGGTTCGCCGTGAGAAGCGTCGTGAGCGCAGCCAGGGACACCGTTACGCCGCGCTTCTCGAGCGAGGTCCGGATCATCTGCAGGGCGCGGTTGATGCGCTGCGAGATTGCCGAGCGTGTGACGCCTTCGGCGTCAGCGAGTTGCTGCTGGGATATGCCTTCGATGAAATGGGCGATGACCGTGTCGCGCACATGGTCCGGAAGTTCGTTGATGGCGGCGTCAACGTGCTCGCGCAGATCGTTCCAGGTCGGCTCAACGGCAGCAGGCGTATGTTCGACGAAGGCATCCTCGCGCGCGCTCCGCGCACGGGTGCGGCGCAGGTGATCGATGGCGAGATTCACCGCGACCCGGTGCAGCCATGCTCCCAGAGAGCCGCGGATGGCCGTGCTCGTGCGCGCGAGCCGGAGGAAGCACTCCTGCGTGACATCCTCCGCGTCCGCGGCGTTTTGCAGCATGCGCAGTGCCGTGGCATAGACCATGCCCCCGTGTTGCTCGCACAATCCGTGAAACGCGGCTGCGTCCCGCCGCTCCAGCCACGCCTGCGCCAGTGCCTGCTCCGTCATCACTGCCTCCTTGTGATTACGATATTACTTCGTTATCCGCAAGAAAGACGAAGCTGCAGGAAGGATGTTAACCCGGAAAAGCTCAGTGCATACACGCCGGGCCATGTATGCGTAGACCTTGCACGCCACGGAAGCGCGGCGTACGGCCATTTCTTGTCGGCGTCAGTGACGAGGCAGGTTCGGCGCAGGCGCCCAAGTAGTTGCGCAATCCTGGCCACGAGGTAAGCGCAAGGCCCCTGCGGTATGTGCACAGTGTCCGCACCGACTGTACTCTTGGCCGCGGCGGCGTTGAGCCTCCGTAATGGCCTGAAGGGCCTAGATACTCATAGCCCTTGGGTTGGCCCGCGGAACGCGGGACTACCCAGGGTCGGCACGCTCCCCCGAAAAGTCCCCTGAAAGAGGTGAATAGCGTGAGATACAATGTGATGAACGGTGCGTTTGGCTATGCAACCCCTTCAGGGTAGCAAAAAACGGTGTGTGTACCCGGGGTAGGCCTTCACTGCGCTACGGCCAACCCCGGGCTATGAGTACCTTGGCCTTTCAGGCCATAAGTGTGTGATGGGCCGGCGGCCTCCAAGCTCCGCGGCAATCGGGTAGTCCTTTCGCATTGTCCGCAGCCTGATATTACGCCAGATGTCTGGGCTGTCCGCGAATGCCGCAGGCGAGCCCGCTTCGTCAAAGCAGAGGCAAGCCTCCGCACTCCACATAAGGCACGGGCTTCGTCTGAGACTTGAGGAGTGGCAGCCCGGGAGGTCGTCTACCAGAGAGTGCCTCTCTAGCTTTCGCGCAAGTTCATATGCAGGTCGAGGTGCACACGGCTCAGTGCACGAGGAGTTCCTTCAGAAAGAAGGGAATCACGAGGAGGAAGCAATGCAACTCCGCGAGAATACTGGGCTTCAAATACTTGCGCACGGAAAGTCTGGAGACGGTCTCCCTTTGGATCCGGGGTATCCAACGGCGAGTAGCATTGAGAAAGCGCTGGTAGGCGTCCCCGTACTTCCTCTTCAAGTGCGCCTCTTCGTAGCGGACGACAAACGCATACACCAACGCGCACCAGACGAACATGATCGGCGCAAACCAGAGCAGTTCGGACAGTACCGTCATGCCCAGCAGCATGGTCGTGTTGGCGATGTAGATGGGGTTGCGCACGTACGCGTAGGGGCCTGTCTGGGTTAAGACTTTGCGCTCGCTCAGGCGATAATGCAGATGCATCTGCGCCCAGACGCGGAGCATGACGCCGACAAGGAATATGGCGAACCCCAGCGGAAAGACCACCCAGTCATTCTCGTACTCGCCACGGGTGTAGAGAATGATGAAAAGAACCGGCGGCGCCATCAGCAGTCCACGCACCTCAAACACGCGACGAAATCGCTCGCTCACAATACTCCTCCAATCATGTCTTGCCGGGGATCCAGAATCGGGCACCTTACTTCAGATTATACCGTCTTGTTGCCTGTCAGGTTTCAGACTTGTCTCGTTCCGGTTGCGCCGTACGCGGGCAAGTTGTTCGTCGCACACGCTTTACTTTGAGGCCAGAATGTATTACGATTATCAAATTGGTAATACCGTGCGCGGACCATCTGGAGACACATGTCGTGTGTGAATTTTCACGCTGTTTGATTTGCATCCTGCTGGCCACACCTGCGGCCCTTGCCCACTTTCAGGTCATCCTCCCGTCGGCGGATGTCGTCGATTCCTCTACAGGCAAGACGATCAACCTCGATCTCCTATTCACGCACCCAATGGAAAACGGGCCGGTCATGGAAATGGGCGTGCCCAGGCGCTTTGACGTGCTGGTGCGAGGAGAGAAGGAAGACCTCTTGCCTGCACTGAAGCCGGTGCAGGTGGAAGGCAAGACCGCGTATCAATCTCAATACACTGTCAAGGGTCCGGGGGCGCACATCTTCTGCCTCGAACCCGCACCCTATTGGGAGCCAGCGGAAGAAAAGCTGATCATCCACTACACGAAAGTTGTGGTGCCCGCATTCGGGTCGTGGGAAGGCTGGGATGTCATGGCAGGCCTTCCGGTTGAGATCGAGCCGCTCACGCGACCCTTTGGACTGTGGACCGGGAACGAATTCCAGGGTATCGTGCGCAAGAACGGCACGCCTGTTCCCTTTGCGGTCGTGGAGGTCGAGTACCTGAATCCGAACGGCGCCGTGAAGCCGCCCAACGACGCGCTCGTGACGCAGGTGACCAAAGCCGACGCCAACGGCGTGTTCACGTACGCGATGCCGCGTGCGGGCTGGTGGGGATTCGCAGCGCTCGTCGATGGTGATGAGAAGATGCCTAATCCCGACGGCAAGCCGGTGGATGTCGAACTGGGCGCTTTGATCTGGGTGAAGACGGTGGACATGGCGGATAAGTAACAACGGCAGGCGAGGAGTGGCGAGTGCACATCGCTGAAGGCATCATACCGGGGCCGGTGCTGGGCGCGGGCGCGCTGCTGGCGGCCGCGGGCGTCGCGGCGGGCCTGCGCAAGCTCGATGAAGACCGCATGGCGCCGGTCGCCGTGTTGTCTTCGACGTTGTTCGTGGCGTCTCTCATCCACGTGCCCGTCGGTCCCGCGGCCGCGCATCTCGTGTTGAACGGCCTGGCGGGTCTCATCCTGGGCTGGGCCGTGTTTCCCTCGTTTCTGGTGGCGCTCCTGTTGCAGGCGGTCTTCTTCGGATACGGCGGCCTGACCACACTTGGACTGAACACGCTGAACATGGCCTTGCCCGGCGTCGTGTGCTACTACCTATTCAATCACCCGCTGATGGGATCGAGTGGACGGAAGACCTTTGTCCTTGGCTTTGCCGCGGGTGCGATGTCGATTGCGCTGTCTTGCGCGATGCTGTGCGCGTCGCTGTTGACGGCAGGGCGCGAACTCCTGGTCCTCGCGCAGGGTGTGTTTCTCGCCCATATACCGCTGATGATACTCGAGGGCCTTGTCACCGGGTCCGCAGTGGTCTTTCTGCGGCGCGTGCGGCCGGAGGTCTTTGCCCATTCAACGGATGCTGCGAAACCCTTGGAGCTGGATACTCGCGATGCCTTTGAACAGAAAGCCTAGCCGCAGTGTTGCGACTCTCGCGATCGCGCTCCTTGCAGCGGGGGTGTCGCACGCGCATGGACTCAACCTTTTCGCCGCGCCGGAAGGCGACGCGATCAAGGGAAGCGTGTACTTCGCGAGCGGTCCGGCCAAGAACGTTGCGGTTAAGGTCTTCGGGCCGGACGATGCATTGCTGGGCGAGACGATCTCAGGCGAAGACGGCACATTTCTATGGACCCCACCGCAACGCTGCGACCTGCGCTTCGTGGCGGAAACGGTGGACGGACACCGCGCGGAGTTCGTCGTGAGCGCCAGCGAATTGTCCGAGGATCTGCCCGCCGCGGGTCCCGTCGTTGCGGAACCCGCGCCCGCGGCGCCTCAGGCTCCGTTGCGCGCGGACGCGGCCCCGCAGGAAGTCAACCTTCAACAACTCATCGAATCCGCGGTGAGCCGCGAAGTTCAGCCCTTGCGCGCCCAGATTGATGCCCTCGAACACGCGACGCGCCTACGCGACGTGCTGGGAGGCATCGGCTACATCGTGGGCGTCGCGGGCCTGCTCGCGTGGTTCAAAGGCCACGCCGCCGGAAAGCGCACCTAACGTGTTTGCCGAGGCGTTCGTCAGCGGAGACTCCTGGGTGCACCGGCTCGACCCGCGCGGGCGTGTCCTGGCGGCGGTGGCGCTTTCACTGTGCGTGGCGTTGCTGACGCGGGTTCCTGCGGCGGCTGTGGCCTGCGCGGGCGCGGTGGCGTTGGGCGTGGCCGCGCGCCTGCCACTCCGCGCACTGGTCCGCAGATTGCTCCCACTGAATGGATTCCTCGCGCTTCTCTGCGGCGCGCTACTGCTGTCGTCAGGAGGAGGCGCGTTGCTGATCGCATTGAAAGCGAATAGCCTTTTGCTGATTCTGACCGCGCTGTTGACCACGATGGAGTTCACGCAGCTTGGCCGGGCCTTGCACGCGCTGCGCGTGCCCTCGCAATTGACCACGCTCCTATTGCTGACAGGGCGCTATATTGCGGTCCTTCAATCCGAATACGGCCAGCTCCGCCGAGCCATGCGGGTCCGCGCGTTCACGCCGCGGACGGATATGCACACCATGCGAATGCTTGGGTACCTCGTGGGCATGCTGCTCGTGCGGGGCCTGGAACGTTCGGAGCGCGTGCTCCAGGCGATGAAAT
>JADLGB010000288.1 GCA_020849535.1 Candidatus Hydrogenedentota bacterium | reverse complement strand
GTAGGGCTTCGCTGCCGCTACGCCCAACCCTGGGCTTTGAGTACTTTGGCCTTTCAGGCCATAAGAGCGCGGCGTGCATCTGCAGCCCTGGCAAGGGCGCAGGGATGTAGCCACGGGGGGAGCCGAAGGCGGAACCCGTGGAAGGATGCGGCACCATGCGATCAAGCCCCAGCGCGGGCGGGGGAAGCCCAAGCGCCTGAGGCCGGTCCAATTCAACAGGAGCGCTGGAAAGGTGCGCAAAGAAGTGATAACGGAACCGTGGCGAAGAATCCTGCGCCCCTCCGGGGCTTTCGTGAGGAGAGGGCGTGCGTACCCCGGGTTCCGCCTGCGGCTCCACCCGGGGCTATGCACCTGCGCCCTTGCCAGGGCTTAAGATCAAAGAGGCGCGTGGGAGACGATACAGGCCGTCAGGTCGATCGCTTGAGCGAAGCGCTGTGCTGTCACGCCGCAGGCGTGAAAAGCGAGGCAGTACTGAAGAGGTGTTCGCCGCGAAGGAGGAACCGAGTCGAAGGGGGGGTGGCAGGTCGGGCCATTGCCGGCAGTGGCCGCTTACGAGGGCACGCCACCCAAGGCTTCCGACTCGCGCGTGATTTCCTGGTGAATGGATCGAAGGGCGTCCGTCATTTGGGCTACCCTCTTCGGCTCGGCATCTGCCAAGTTCCGGTTTTCACCGAGGTCTTCCCGCAGGTTGTACAGCTCGACCGCGCCGAGTGAGCCGTCGGCAAGGATCTTCCAGTCCCCTTGCCGCATGGCGATCTTCGCGGCGCTCAAGGCCCGGTCGTAGCGCCAGTACAGCGGACGTCCGCGCCGGACGGCTTGCCCACGCAGGAGCGGTGAGAAGTCGGCCCCGTCAATGGGACGGTCGTCCGGCACGTCCACTCCTGCCATCGCGCACAGGGTCGGCAGCACGTCCGCGCCATTGAGTGGCTCGCCGCTGGTTCCCTTCGCCCCAATGTGGCCGGGCCAACGCAGGATACCCGGCACGCGTATCCCTCCCTCGTGCAGGTGTAGCTTCATCCCGCGTAAGGGTCCTGGGGATCCGTGGGACAGCTCCGCGCCCTTGTACCGATTGAGCGTTTCCGGACCGTTGTCGCTCGTGAACATCACGAAGGTGTTTTCGCGAAGACCTCTGGCGTCCAAGGCGTCCATCAGGCGGCCCACCTCGAAGTCCATTTGCGTCACGTTTCCGTAGTAGATGCGTTTCGCAGCATCGGGTTCCCGCGCGCACCTGTCTTGGAACTCAGGTGCAGTGGCGATGGGTTCGTGGGGCGAGTGAAACCACACGAACAGGAGGAAAGGATCGCCGCGCGTGGTGTCCAGGAACCGGATAGCTTCATCGACAATGAGCGTGCTCGAGTATCCCTCGAGCGGGCCGGCCGGTACCCCGTTGCGGACGAAATTGTCGGGGTTGCGGTGGGAAGGGTGCGCGTTATTCTGCGTCGAAAACCAGTGACCGAATCCGTGGTCGCCGGGCGTCGGCTGGGATCCGTCCATGGTGCCCGAGCAATGCCACTTGCCACTGTGGCACGACCGGTATCCCGCGTCGCGCAGCAGGCCGGCCACGGTGATCTCGTTCCGTTGAAGGTGGATGGGCGAGCCCGGGGGTATCCAATCCGGTATGTTACACCGGTAGGGATTCCGGCCCGTCAGCATGCCTGCCCGTGAAGGGGAGCAAACCGGTGCTGCCGCGTAGCAGTCCGTCAGTCGCAGTCCTTCACTCGCGAGCCGGTCCAGACGCGGCGTATCAATGATGGGATTCCCGTAACATGAGAGGTCGCCATACCCCAGGTCGTCGCAAAGCACGATCACGAAATTGGGGCGGCCGGGACGGGTCGCAGACAAACCCGCGCACGCGTTGCTTGTTGCGCCAATAGCAGCGATGGCCGCCGTGGTGAGAAACTCCTTGCGGGTCATTTTCATCTGGAGTGCTCCCGTTTGCAGGCGTCAGAAGGTCATCGTATACCTGTGGGCGACGGCGCGCAATGAACCCCTTGCTAGCGAGCATGATGTGAGGCAATTGGCGGGACTTTTTCCGATCCCGCACATCTTGATACAATTCGCACCGCTCAAGGAGTCTTCATGCACACGTTGATAGTTGGCGCGCGCGGTCAATTGGGCCGCGATCTGGTGGACGTATTCTCTCGGGAGGGCGGCGTCACCGGTCTCGACATTCCGGAACTCGACATCACCAACGCGGATACGCTCCGGGCGGTGGCGGAGCAGATCCGCCCATCCTTGCTGGTGAATGCCGCCGCATACACGGACGTGGAGAGTGCCGAAGACAACCGTGCCGCCGCGTTCGCGGCCAATGAGGATGGCGCCAGCCATGTTGCGCGCGTGGCTGCGCAGTTGGGCGTGCCCGTCGTGTACTTCAGCACGGACTTTGTATTTGGCGGAAAGAAGAGCACGCCGTACTTGGAGGACGACCCCATCGCACCGCGCGGCGTGTATGCCGAAAGCAAGGCGGCGGGAGAGTCCGCCGTGCGTGAGGTATGCGCGCAGCACTTCATCGTCCGCACGGCATGGCTGTATGGAATCGGAGGCAACAACTTCGTGGAGAAGATTCTGCGCGCCGCCACCACGCGGCCCCGGCTGCAGGTGGTGCATGATGAAGTCGGATCGCCCACATTCACGCGTGACCTTGCGGAGGCGACACGCGCCTTGTGCAAGACGACCGCGTATGGCACGTACCACGCTGTGAACGCAGGTGCGTGTTCGCGCTTCGATTTTGCGCGCGCCATTCTGCTCGGGGCGGGATTGACGACACCTATTGATCCGTGCGCGGCCAGCGAATTTCCGTCGAAGGCGCCGCGTCCCGCGTATTCGGTTCTGTCGGTGGAGAAGCTGCGCGCGGCGAGCGGATACGTCATGCCGCCGTGGGAAGACGCTCTTCGCCGTTATCTGCAAGCACGGGAGACTCAGTAATGCATCGCATCGTGGTAACCGGCGGCGCCGGGTTCATTGGATCGAATTTCGTGCGGTACGCGCTCGGCGCCTATCCGGACGTGCACATCGTCAACGTCGACAAACTTACGTACGCAGGCAATCTCGATAATCTGAAAGATCTCGATCCGGGACGCCACACCTTTGTGCACGCGGACATCGCGGATGCGGAAGCCATGACCCAAGCCATGGAAGGGTGCGATGCGGTCGTCAACTTCGCCGCGGACAGCCACGTGGATCGCAGCATCATGGAGGCCTCGGATTTCATCGCCACCAACGTGAAGGGCGTGCACAACATTCTGGAGGCCGCGAAGAAACTCGGCACAAAACGCGTGCTTCTCGTATCGACCGACGAAGTCTATGGGAGCATCGCGAAAGGCTCCTTCAAGGAGACGGATCCTGTGGGGCCGCGCAATCCGTATTCGGCCAGCAAGGCGGGAGGCGAATTGCTAGGCCTCTCTTACTTCCACACGTTTGAAATCCCCGTGATCGTCACGCGCGGCTCCAATACCTATGGCCCCTACCAATACCCGGAGAAGGTTTTGCCACTCTTCGTGACCAACGCCATCGACGGTGAACCGCTTCCTTTGTATGGCGACGGCAAGAACGTGCGCGATTGGCTTTTCGTGGAAGACCATTGCCGCGGTATCGACCACGCCTTGCGGCACGGCGCGCCCGGCGAGATTTACAACATCGCGGGGGAGAACGAACGCGAGAATATCGCGCTGACCAGGAAGATCCTCCGGGAAACGGGGCGGGACGAATCTCTTATCCAACCTATCACGGACCGGCCCGGGCACGACCGGCGCTACTCGATTGATGCCTCTAAGTTGCGCGCCTTGGGATGGGAACCGCAAATGAAGTGGGACGACGGGATTGCGCTGACGGTTCGCTGGTACCGAGACAATGAATGGTGGTGGCGGAAGATCAAATCCGGAGAATTCCGCGAATACTACAAGCGCCAGTACGGCCAGCGCGGGTTGAAATAGCCACAACCCCCTGCGTAGACAGCCCCTGAAACCTGCACGGGGGGAATCCTGTCCAAGATTATGCAGGGATTGGAGATTCAAGAATGCGACTCGCGCGACGCGACTTTCTGAAACTGACCGGGGCGACCGCCGTCGGGATGACGTTCGCGGCTCCGGCAGCCCCTGCGGAAACGCGCAACGGCATGCCCTACCGCACGCTTGGGAAGACCGGCGAGCTGGTTTCGCTGCTGTGCGTGGGGGGGTATCACATCGGCGTGCCTGGCGAGGAAGAATCGATCCGCATCATGCGGACTGCCGTGGACGAAGGCGTGAATTTCTTTGACAACGCGTGGCAATACCATGAGGGGCTCAGCGAAGAGCGCATGGGCAAGTCCCTAAAGGATGGCTACCGGGACAAGGTCTTTCTGATGACCAAACACAAGGGCCGGGACCGCGCCACGGCGCAGAAGCACTTGGAAGACAGCCTTCGCCGGCTCCAGGTGGATGTCATCGACTTGTGGCAGTTCCATGAAGTCGTTTTCGAGGATGAACCCGCGAAGATTTATGAAAACGGAGCCATCGACTTTGCCCTTGAGGCCAAGGCGCAGGGCAAGATCCGGTATATCGGCTTTACCGGACACCGCTTTCCGTCCATTCATGCCGAGATGATCGATCGCGGTTTCGCGTGGGATACGGTGCAGATGCCCCTGAACGTGTTCGATCATCATTTCCGCAGCTTCGAGCAGACGGTACTGCCAAAGGCGACGGAAAAGAACATGGGCATTATCGCCATGAAGACCTGCGGCGGCACTCCGGGAAACATCCCGGGCACCCAGGCGGCCACTCCGGCGGAGTGCTTGCGGTACGCCATGAACCTGCCGGTATCGTCGGTGGCCTCGGGCATGGCCTCCCTCGAGCATCTGAAGGCGAATATCGCCACGGCCAAGGCTTTCCAGCCCATGGAGTCCCAAGAGGTGGCGGCTCTGTTGGAGCGTTCACGCGGCCCGGCAGGGGACGGGCAGCATGAACCGTACAAGACCCAATGGTACTAGGCGTAGATGCATCAGGGAATTCACCGATACATTTCGCCGTGCGGGAAGCGTATCCTACGCGACTGGTGCTCTGCTCTGAAACCCGCCTGGCACACAGTGGGGGCTTAACGCCACATTCCGCATGTAATGTAACGTGCGGCTAAGGGTAATGATAGAAGGTGTATGGCGTCCTTGACGGATGCCGGGGCAGGGGTTTCCGCACTGCACGCTCGCACACGCACGCATAGAAGGATTGAACGTGAAAGTTAATGGCACGCCCAATCGCTCTGTGATCCTCACGGGAGGAACAGGGATACTCGGAAGTTGGATCTTGAACGAAGCGCTGGAGCGCGAGATGAAGCCCATCTTGCTCATGCGCGACGAGAACGTGCATCACGCGGAGACCCGGCTGAACGCGGTGCTGCGTTTGATCGGCAAGCAGTCGATGCGCGGAGCGGTCCAGATCGTGCGGGGCGATGCGCGGGAGCCCAACTTGGGGCTCTCCGCGGAGGATGCGGACACCTTGCGTGCGAAGGCGGGCGCGTTCATTCACTGCGCGGCATCGACGAGCTTCAATCCCAAAGACGACGAGAATCTCTGGGCGACGAACGTTTCCGGGGTCGAGAACGTCCTCGAATTCGTGTCGCACACCGGCATGGCCTTGTACCACATCAGCACCGCCTATGTGGCGGGCACGCGCACCGACGTTGCGCATGAGGGCGACCTGGACGTTGGCCAGGACTTCAACAATACCTACGAACGCACGAAGTGCATTTCGGAAGGCTTGGTGCGCGAAGCCTTCGCCGATGGCCGCACGTGCGGGGCCATCTTCCGGCCGTCCATCATTGTGGGTGCGACGGACCATGGGAAGATTTGCGATTTTCAGAATTTCTATGGGTTCTTGCGGCTCGTAGATTTGGCGACGGCGCGCAGGCCCAATGAACAGCAGCGGATCCGGCTCGAGGGCAATGCCGACACGGACACCAATCTCGTGCCCGTGGACTGGACCGCCAAGGCCCTGTGGCACGTCATTCAGACCGAGGGCGACCGCTGCCTTACCTATCACCTGACCAACCCCTACCCGGACACCGTGGGGCGGCTGAAGGAATGGGTGAACCAGGTGGTCTGTGAGAGCAACGTCAAATTCGACGTGGTCAGCGAACTGGATGGGACTCCCTCTCCTCTGGAAGGCATTGCCCACACCGCGTTCCAACATTACCGGGTGTATCTGAAGCACCAGCCTGTGTTCGACCGGACAAACACGGTTCGGGCAACGGGCGAAGCGGTTCCCTTCCCACAACTGGGCCGCGACCTCTACGAGAAGCTGCTAAACTACGCCCGGGCCCAGCGTTGGCGCGGGGCGCTGTCCAGCCGGGCCCTGAAGCACACGGCCCAGCCAGACGCCGCGGCGGTCTAGGCTGCCTGTCAGACGCGGCCTCTTCGGTGCGGCCACGCTCAGCGAGCGAGGCAGTACAAGACCCTTCTCAGCCTCAGAGCCGCAGGGTTCCCCACGACCTTTCGCTGCTCACGAATTGAGGGCGGCCTGTGGTACCGTCAAGCCAATCTCATGAGCGAAGCGCTGTGCTGCCACGCTCGGCGAGCGAGGCAGTACTGAGGAGCGTTCCGCTCTCACAAGGAATTCTATGCGGTTTTGGTGCCTCGTCTGCCTTGGAGTGCCCCCGCGTAGCGGGGGTGGCGGGACGGCAAGGACAAAAAGGACAAAAAGGACGGCAGGGACAGAAAGGACGACAAGGACGACAAGGACAGAAAGGACGACAAGGACAGAAAGGACAAAAAGGGCGGGAAGGACGGCTCACGGGTCGCCACCTCGGCTGGGCGCAATGAGATGGGCTGGCTATCCTGGAATGGCGGAGGGGCCGAAGGTGTTGTGTCTGGCGGTGTGTTCAAACAAACACTGAGGTTAGACTGCCGTCTTCAGCGCCTTGCAACCTCATTGAGTTGCTGGAGTTACAGGATCCGCGCCCTTGGCCGCGCGGATAAGGTGTCATGAATTCATCTCTCGTCAGGGCTGTTCTAGCCCTATCCATGCTTCCGGCCCTCATCCTTTCATGCGGGCAGGGAAATTCTGTCCAGGTCATCGAGGAAACCCGCCAGCTTGACCGCGCCCCGGCCCCTCCCACAGCAGTCAGCAGTGCGGAACGTTTTGGCATGCGGACACCCGCCGCGCCTGCCGTCGCGGGCTCCTCCGCGCTTCCCTTCGAATGGTCCGTGCCCGAGGGTTGGACCGAGGCTCCCAGCAGCCAGATGCGGCTCGTCAATCTCGTGCCCGGGGGCGACTCCCGCGCCGAGTGCTACCTGACCGTCCTGCCGGGGTCCGGTGGGGGTGTCGAGGCTAACGTGAACCGTTGGCGCAACCAGATGTCTCTGGAGCCTCTGTCGGCTGAAGAGTTCGCCGCGTTGCCGAAGAAGCCGCTCCTGGGAGAGGAGGCGGTGTACGTTGAATTCGACGGCGTGTACAAGGGGATGAGCGGGGACCAGAATCAGCCCGACTTCAAGATGGTGGGGTTGATCCTGGGCGTGAGGGATAGTGGCGTATTCGTCAAGATGCTGGGTCCCAAGGACCTGATCGATAAGGAACTGGGCCGCTTCCACGAGTTCTGTGAGTCTTTGAAGATCAAACAGGCGGGGACACCAGCCGGGAGCGCATCGGAAGCACACAACCATTCAGAGGAACTGGCCCTGCAGTGGACCGCGCCGGAAGACTGGACGAAGAGTCCGGACCGTCCCATGCGTGCGGTCACATTCACGATGGGCGCTGATGGCGAGACGGAGTGCTACGTGAGTGTGTTTCCGGGAGACACCGGCGGGCTCGAGGCGAATATCAACCGTTGGGCCGGCCAGATGGGCGCGGCGACGCTTGACGAAGCGGCGATTGCATCCTTGCCCAAGGTGAGCGTACTCGGAGAACCCGCGCCGCTTGTGGAGTTCTCTGGCCATTTCACCGACACCATGAACGGCACGGAAATCGCCGACGGCCATCTCTTGGGCGTTGTTGCCACTCATGGCGGCCAGAGCATCTTCATCAAGCTTGTCGGCCCCGCCGCGGAGGTGGCCGCGCAGAAAGAGAAGTTCATCGCGTTTTGCGAATCGTTGCGGCATTAGACCGCGCAAGGACCATCGGTAATGTCCAAAGCAATCAGAATCCTGATCGACGTGCTCGGCTCGTATGGGTTCGCGTGCATCATTTTCATCTTCATGCTCATCCTGACCTTCCTGGGCACGATCGAGCAGACGAGCCAAGGTCTGTTCGATGTGCAACGCAAGTATTTCGAGTCGCTGTTCGTTGTGCATTGGGCCTTCGACGTGGTGCCGATACCTTTGCCCGGGGTGTATCTCCTGCTCGTGCTCTTCTGCATCAATCTGCTGATCGGCGGTGTGGTGCGCATGCGCAAGGGCAAGAACACGTTTGGGAATCTCATCGTTCATCTCGGTATGTTGCTCATGATTCTGGGCGGCGGGATCAAGTATTGGTTCGCGGTCGATGGACACATGACGCTCGCGGAGAATGAGAGCAGCAGCGAATTTGAGAGCTACTTCCTGTGGGAAATCACCCTCACGCCCGCCGGGGGCGAAGGTCCCGCGGTGCAGTACATCATCCCGAATGAGGAGTTTGCGTATCTTTCGCCAGACAACGCGAAGACTTTCACGCATCCGCAACTCCCCTTCGATCTGAGCATCGAAGGCTACCAGCGCAACGCGCAGCCGCTGCCCGTGGGCCCGGTCATCGCCAATTCCGTTCGCGCGGTGGACGGGTTCTTCCTGCAGCCGCAAGACCTGATGAAGGAGGCGGAACAGAACGTGGCCGGCGCGTATGCGGTAGTCCGCCCCAAGAGCGGGGGTGACGCGCAAGAGGCCATTCTGTGGGGGTTCCAGCAACATCCCGCGGCGTTTGCCGTGGATGGCGCCACTTGGCTGGTGGACTTTCACAAGAAGCGCTGGGCCTTGCCGTTCGCGATTACGCTCGACAAGTTCACCCACGAGCTTCACCCCGGCACGCAGATGGCGCGGATGTTCATGAGCGACGTGACCAAGACCGAGAACGGTGTCGAGCAGGCGATCAAGATCACCATGAACGAACCGCTGCGGCACGAAGGCTACACGTTCTATCAGGCTTCGTGGCAGCCCGCCGACCCGCAACGCGGCATTCCGGTGCGGTCGACGCTGGCGGTGGTGAAGGACCCCGCCGATCGCATTCCCCTGTATTCCTGCATCATCGTCACGTTGGGACTCACCGTTCATTTCTGTTTGAAATTGGGCAAGCATCTGCGCCGCGAAGGCAAGCGGCTTGAAGCCAAGAGGGCACTCGCATGAAGACGTTGGCGGCAACACTTGTCACGCTGTTTGCTTTGGGCGGGATGGCGACCGCGCTCGGTCAAGGCGCGGAGATTGTCACGAAGCCCGCGGCGTGGGATGAGGAGACCGTTGATGCCTTTGCCTCGCTGCCGGTGCAGGATGGCGGCCGCATCAAGCCCTTGAGCACGTATGCGGGCTTCACGCTGCTCCGTCTGAATGGCAAGCGCGAAGTAAGTAACCTTGACGGAAAGCGGCTCAACCCCACCGAATGGCTGTTGGACACGCTCTACTATCCGGAGGCCGCCAGTCACTACAAGATGTTCTTGGTCCAGACGTCCGAAGTGCTTGACGCCATCGGCGTGTCGCACGAGGGACGCAAGAAGCGCGACCGGTACTCCATGGCGGAATTGTCGCCTGGCGTCGACAAGCTCTTTCAACTGGGGCGCGAGTATTCCGATGAGAGCAAGTACGATCCGAACAAGCTCACCTCGACCCAGCGCCAAATCATCAACCTGGCCACGAATGTCTCGCAGTTCCAGTATCTCAGCCACTATCTCGACTTCGCGCGTCACGAGTTCACGATCCCCGCGGATTCACCGCTGGCAGCGATGCTTCCCGAGAGACGTTACAGCGACATACTCGACAAGGCGGTCGCCCTGCGTTTGCTGACGCTGGCGCTCGAAAAGGGCATGGACGCCGTGACGGCGCAGTTGGACCCCGCGGAGGTTGCGCGGCTGGGTGAGTTGTTGCCGCAAGGCCTCGCGGAGTTGGACGAGTCCACACGCCAGAAGAACCTGGGCGAACTGCGGCAACTCCTGCATGAAGTGGATGTTCTTTCGAGCAGGGCCAGCGGCCTGTCGCTGTTTCCGCCGACGCCGTCGATGGGCGATCAGGAACATTGGCTCGCCGCGGGCGAGATGGCGGACCTCGCGTTCTCGGCCAACGCTCCCGTGGAGGAGCAACTGGCGCTGCTGCGCTCCTTGGAGGAAACCGCGCGCTTGATCGACAAGCCCGAGGCGTTCGGCGCGCAAGTGGCGGCCTTCCATGACGCGGTGGTGGCGCTCGCGCAATCCCGCGGCGAGTACAACAAGATTCCACTCGAAGTGAGCTACTACCGCGCGGACTTCCTCTACTGGAGTCTCATTCTGTTTGTGCTGGCATTTCTGGTGGCGGCGGTTTCGTGGCTGCTGCCGTATAAGCGCGTTGCGGGCTTGGTGTATCCGCTGTTTCTCGCGCCGCCCACGCTGCTGCTGATCGCTGCCATCACGTATCGCTGCATCATTCGTGGACGGCCTCCGGTGAGCACGCTGTACGAAACGATTCTCTTCATCACGGCGGTAATCGTTGTGGTGGCTATCGTCATGGAATACATCAACCGTCAGAAGATCGCCCTTTCAATCGGGGCATTTCTCGGCATGGCGGGGATCTTCCTGGCCTACCGCTACGAGGCGAAGGAAGGGGTTGACACCATGCCCAGCCTCATCGCCGTGCTCGACACGAATTTCTGGTTGGCGACACACGTCACCACGGTAACGATGGGTTATGCCGCGGGTCTTCTCGCGGCCGCGATCGCGCATGTCTACATTCTGGGTCGCGCACTCGGATTCCGGCGGAGCGACAAGGATTTTTACAAGAACGTGACACGGATGACGTATGGCGTGCTCTGTTTCGGGCTCGTGTTCTCGGTCGTCGGCACGGTGCTGGGCGGCATCTGGGCCAACGATAGTTGGGGCCGCTTCTGGGGTTGGGACCCGAAGGAAAACGGCGCGCTCATGATCGTGTTGTGGGAATTGGCCATTTTGCATGCGCGCATGGGCGGCTACATCCGGGACCTCGGTCTGGCTGTTTCCAGCGTATTCTGTGGGATGATCGTCGCCTTCTCCTGGTGGGGCGTGAATCTGCTCGGTGTGGGCCTGCACAGCTACGGATTCACCAGCGGCATCATGCAGTCCCTCGTGGTCTTCTGGGGCCTGGAGACGGTGGTGATGCTGGCAGGTCTCTACGTGTGGTTCCTTCAGCGGCGGCCCGCTCCTGTGGAGGACGCCGTGCCCTCGGGCGGCAAGGGCCGTACCAAACGCCCGCTCCCCGCAAAAGCCTCGGAGTGAGCGGAGCCAGGAGTGCCGGGGCTGGGTTAGGGACAGACGCGAATGACGCTAACTTTTGATAGTGCGGAACCGGGAACAGACGAAAGCTCCTTGTGAAAGCGCATCAACTAGGAGTGCCAGCATCCTTGCTGGCATCCTAAAGAGCCGGCAGGGATGCCAGCGCTCCTGGCCCGTCCGCTTCCGTGGAATGGTTGGCTTTGATCCAGAGTCCGCACTGCAAAGAAGTCTCGCCGATCACTGCTCGGCCTGCATGATCGCGTAGACGATCGCGACGATGATAGGCGTCGCGGCCAGGATGGCCAGCAGGATCTTCACCCAACTCCAAGGGCGTTCGCCTTGGACCTCGCCCGTGCGCGCGTTGACCAGAAAGCGGTACACCTGGTCGCGGTAGCGGTACGCGCTGATCCACACGGGCAACAAGATGTGCTTGAAGGTGACGTTGTCGTACTGACTGTCCATGGAATGGATGCGCTGGTGGTCGCCGCCGATGTCGCGGCAGATCGTCGAGCGAATGGCGGGGTCCATGAGTTCCTTGGCCTTCACGAAGCCTTCGGGCAAATCCACTTGGTACGACTCCGCGCGGAACCCGCTCAGGTATTCGTCCTGATAGGGCACGAGATTTTGGAGGTCCCAGGGTTCGAGGGCTTGGGCGTACTTCCTGGGTAGCGAGTGGCTTGCCATGACCAGCACATCGTCAAACGTGTTTTGCACGACGCCGCTGGCATGCCGCCACCGTGTGCGGCGCACCTGCCGGGTGCGGGTCTCGCGGCGGCCGTTGACGGTTGTGTGGTAGGTTTCCGTGTCCCAATAGTCGTCGCCGCGCTGGCCGGTGTACTCCGTGGTGACGAAACAGTCGTAGGTCCAGTACGGCGTGTACATGCCGTTGAGGCGGCTGTCCTGGCGGGCGAGTTTTCGCAGAGCGTTTGGCGCAAACCAAAGGCTGTGAATCCAGTCACGAAAGGCTTTGCGCGCGTGCTCGGGCGGGACGTGAAACGGGAGCAGCGCCTTGGGTTTGAGGGACTTGCGCGAGCTGCCGGTGGCCACGATGTTCGCGCCGCAAAACGGGCACTCGCCAGAGGTCACGTTGGGCGGTTTGGTGGATTCCGCGCCGCAGGACGTGCACTTGACGGTGATGGACTCCTGCACTTCCTCGCGGCCCATGGCTTCGCGCAGGAAGGCGTCGAAGTCGAGTTCGCGAACCGACGCCGATGCGGCGGCAATGGGGTTAACGTGCCCGCAATACGGGCACTGCTGCGCGTCCGAACCGGGCACGAATTCCAGGTTCGCTCCGCACTGGGCGCAGGGAAACATCGTCTGGCTCACGCGGGTGTCCTTCCGCGCGCTACTTGGGCGGAATGGGCGGCGGCGTGGCCCCGAACAGTTTGGCCACGTCGGGCACCTCCGCGGCGACGGTCCACTGCGCCATGCCTTCGGCCCAGACGAGCGAGTCCCGCGTGAGACGGCCGCTCTGGATTTGCTGCTTCAGCGTGGGGCCGTCGTAGGGACCGGTCTGTTGGCCGTCCACCGCAACAAAGTAATTGCCTTGCGGCACGGGAGGCGGCACTTGGGCGGCGCCCGCGGCGGCCTGGCCCATCTGCCCCGCCATGGCGAAGCCCATGCCGAGTCCTAAACCTCCGCCAGCGGCCCCACCAGGATTCTCCGCGGCTTTCTCCATGGCGTTAGCGGCCTGAAACTGCGTGTACGCGTGCAGGTTGCCGATGACACCCATGCTGGTGCGCTTGTCGAGCGCGGCTTCGACCTCCGGCGGCAGTGAGATATTCTCGACGAGCAGCTTCGTGACTTGCAGTCCGTACGAGTCGAAATCGTCGAAGATACGATCGCTGATGAACTTGCCCAGTTCGTCGTAGTTGCCCGCGAGATCGAGGATGGGAATCTTGCTTTCGCCCAGAATGTCGGCGAATCGCGCGACGATGAGATTGCGCAGTTGGTCGGTGATCTGGTCGGTCGTGAAGGCTCCGTCGGTGCCCACGATTTCCTTGATGAACGTGGGCGCGAAGAGCACGCGCACGGCGTAGGTGCCGTAGGCGCGCAGCCGCACGGGGCCGAACTCGGGATCGCGGAGCATGATGGGGTTTTTCGTGCCCCACTTGAGGTCTGTGAACTGCCGCGTGCTGACGAAGTAGACCTCTGCCTTGAAGGGACTGTTGAATCCATGAACCCAGCCCAGGAGGGTGGACAGGATCGGGAGGTTGCCCGTTTCGAGCGTGTAGGTGCCGGGCTCGAAAACGTCGGCGAGCTTGCCGCGGTCGATGAACACGGCGACCTGCGATTCGCGCACGATCAGTTTCGCCCCGTATTTGATCTCGTTGTTGTACCGCTCGAACCGGTGCACCATGGTGTCGTTCGTGGGGTCTATCCACTCGATGATGTCGATGAGTTCGCCGCGCAGTTTGTCGAACAAGCCCATGGTGAAACCCTCCATCGCCGGTGCAGCGCCAGCACACGCGCCGACTCCCCGGAGCGCGCTGGCCCCTAGACTATAGAATTGCCTCAGCCCCGCGTCAAGGGAGTTTCGTCGGGGATGCAGGGGAGCGCCAGGGCAATCCCCGTCTCGTCAAGAGGGCGGGAACAAATCCCGCCCTACTATATGCGCTCGTCGTGAAGTTCGTTTGCCACCGCACCGTAGGGTGAGAGATACGGCAGAAACACGCGGGACCGTCGGTGCTTGGGCAACCAGCTTCGGTGCGATCACGCTGAGGGGATCGCAGACGAATCGCACCGTGGTCTGCTATAGTGAGGGTCGCAAGGTGATTCTCCAACGTTGCCGGTGGCACAGTCCGGGAGTCGTTCACATGAGACGATCGTATTGTCGTTGTTTCGGGTTAATTGGAATTCTCTTGGTGGGGCAGGGTGGCGCGTCCGCCGTGCCGGTGTTCGACTTGCTCCCGGATGTCACCACGAATCCGGCCTATCTGTTGGACACCGAAGTTCGGGACGATATCCAGGAGGGACGCGTGTTTCTCACCTTGTCCAATGCCACGCCCAACATCGGTGATGGCCCTCTGGAAGTTTACGGTGTGGCCCCGAAAGATCACGGCGATGAAAGCACCCAGCCGGTGATGCAACGCATCTACCGCTCGGACGGCAGTTCTTACGATGTCGAGGCGGGCGTCTTTGTGTATCACCCGACGCACGAGCACACGCACCTCGCCAATTGGGCGCGGTACCGCTTGCGCGAGGTGTTGGAGGGCGACGGCGTGGGGCCCGTCGTGGCCAAAAGCGAGAAGACGAGCTTCTGCCTGCTGGACAGCATCGTGTACGATGACAGTCTGCCTGGAGTGCCAGGCTTCCCTGTGTACGTGACCTGCGATGTGGGTACGCAGGGGATCTCGGTGGGGTACCAGGACCTCTACGACAAGTCGCTTCCGGATCAGTGGATCGATATCACCGGTGTGCCCGATGGGACGTACTGGCTGGAGTCGGAGGTGGATCCGGCCAATCACATTATCGAGAAGGACGAAGGCAATAATACCGCGCGCGTGAAGGTGATCATCGACTTGGAGGATCCCGATCCGGGACCCAATCCACAGGGGATCATCGCCGCGCTGCTGACCTTGTTGCAGAGAATTGTGGAGTTTCTGCGGATGCTCTTCGGCCGCGGGTAACGGGGTCGCCGGTACGGGTTGACAGCCACCTGGACGGCTCCTACAATTCGCCAGGGAACCGGACTGGAGGGCAAGTGGATGGCGAGAACGGCGTTCGCCTATCGCGAGGAGGGACTGAGGCACGACACGGGCCCCAGCCATCCGGAGTGCGCCGCGCGGCTTGTAGCGATTCGCGACGCGTTCACCGCCGCGAAGCTTGACCCGCCTCGCGTTGCCGTGGAACCGGCCACGCGCGAGGACCTGCTGCGCATACACTCGCGCGAGCATGTGGAAACGGTAGAAGAGACCTGCGCATCGGGCGGTTCGTATCCGGATGCCGACACGGTCATGGGGAAAGGCAGTTGGGAGGCTGCCCTGCTCGCCGCGGGTGGAGCCATTGCCTGCTGCAAGGCGGTGCTCGATGGCGCGTGCGATAACGCCTTTTCCGCGATGCGGCCGCCGGGACACCATGCGGAAGAGGACCGGGCCATGGGATTCTGCCTCTTCAACAATGTGGCGATTGGGGCGCGATGGATGCAGCGCGTTCGCGAGGTGGGCAAGATCGCGATTCTCGATTGGGATGTGCACCACGGCAACGGCACGCAGCATACCTTCTACGATGATGATTCCATCTACTATGCGAGCATGCATCAGCATCCGCTGTATCCAGGCACGGGATTTCCGAGCGAGCGCGGGAAGAACAACACGAACCTGAACATCCAGATGTCATGGGGCTATGGGCCGAAGGAATGGCTGGCCGCGTTGGATGAACAAATCCTGCCGGAGTTTGAGCGGTTCAAGCCCGAGTTTCTGCTCATCTCCTGCGGGTTCGACGCGCACCGTCTCGATCCGCTGGCATCGCAGCGGCTCGAAACAGAGACCTTCGCCGAGATGACCGCTCGCGTCAAGGGCCTCGCTGGGGGGCGCATCGTGTCGCTTCTCGAAGGGGGATACCATTTGGAGGCGCTGAGCCAGTCAGCCGTGGCGCATTTCAACGCCCTGCGGGCGTAAGCCGGTACCGCCGGGCCGCGGCGAACAAGGGGGAACACAGGATGGCGAACGCCCTGGAGCGCTATTTTGGAGTGAAGGAGGCGGGCTCCACGCTGCGCCGCGAAGTCGTTGGGGGATTGACCACCTTTGCCACGATGAGCTACATCGTGTTTGTGCAGCCGACGGTATTGAGCGCCGCGGGCATGCCGTTCGGATCCGTGCTGCTGGCCACCTGCCTATCGTCCGCGCTGGCGTGCTTTCTGATGGGGCTGCTCGCGCGTTACCCGTTCGCGCTGGCGCCGGGGATGGGCGAGAATTTTTTCTTTGCGTTCACGGTGTGTTCGACTTTTCCCGGCGCGATGGGTTTCTCGTGGCAGGCGGGTCTCGCCATTGTGTTGATATCCGGGCTGTTGTTCGTGGCGTTGTCGTTGTTCGGTGTGCGAGAGCAGGTGCTCCGCATCTTGCCTGATTGTCTGAAGAACACGATTGGTCCGGCGATCGGGTTCTTCATCTCCTTTGTGGGGCTACAATGGGGCGGCATCATCAAGCTGAGTCCCACCACGATGGTGACCCTCGGCGATCTGCACAAAGGCGCGCCGGTCATCACGCTCATCGGTGTGTTTCTCATCGCCACCATGATGGCGCTCCGCATACAGGGTGGGATTCTCCTGGGCATCGTCGTCACGTGCGTGCTGGGCCTCGCGACGGGGGTCATGCAGTATCCGCATGACACGGTGCATCTTTCCACCGAGACCTTTTTCAACTTGAACTTCACGGAACTCGCGTCCAATTGGGATGCGGCGCTCATCGCGATCCTGTTGTTCTTTTTCATGGTGCTTTTCGACACGGTCGGCACGCTCGTGGGTGTGGGACGTCAGGCGGGCTTCATCGGCGAGGATGGCACGTTGCCACGCGCCAAGCAGGCCTTCTTCGCGGATGCCACGGCCACTTGCATCGGCGCGCTCTTCGGAACATCAACGGTCACGTCTTACATCGAGAGCGCCACCGGGGTCGCGGCGGGGGCGCGCACGGGGCTTGCGGCGGTTGTTACTGGATTGTGTTTCCTCCTCGCGATTGTCGCGGCGCCGCTCGTGCATATCGTGGGTTACGATGTGGGCCCCGCCTTTTACGGCGTAGGCCCCACCGACCTGCACGTGGCGATGTATCCTGGCGTGGCCCCGGCCCTGATCGTCGTGGGTCTGCTGATGATGGCGCCGCTGCGGCTTGTCCGGTGGGATGATGTCACGGAGAGCCTTCCCTCTTTCTTCACGGTGGCGATGATGGTATTTGGCTATGCCATTCACGAGGGGATCTCGGCGGGCTGTATCTCGTACGCGGCCATCAAGCTGATCTCGGGGCGTGGCCGGGAGGTGCATCCCATCATGTATGCGATCGCGATTGCCTTGGCGGCGCGCTATGCTTTCTTGAGATAACGGCGCGCTTGGTATTCAGGGGCAGGAGGACAGGCGATGGCGCCTGTCCCCCATTTGCCCAATCGGACGGATCGGACCGAGCGGACAGATCCGTCCACAGTGCTGAAGCGGCACGGGGATGCACAAAGAAGAGGGCTGCTTGCCGTTGCCGGCAAGCAGCCCGTAGTGCGTCAGGCGATCCTGCGATTATCTTCTTGGAGCCGCGGCGGTGCCGCCCGCAGGCTGGGCGGCCTGGCTCTTCTGGAGTTCCTCATACTGGACCTTGGCGCGTTCGGCGTCGCCGATCTTGGTCTTGGACTCCTCGAGGAGTTTGTGTTTTTGCTCGGCATCGGGCCCTTCGCGCTCGGGCACGACCTTGAGGATCGTCTCCACGCTGCTGTACCGGTTCTTGGCTTCTTCGAAGCTCTTGTCCTCGACGAGCTGGTCGCCCTGGTCGATTTGCTCCTGAGCCTGATCGAGCACCTTGCGGATGATCTTGCTGATCGCGCGGTTCGCGTTTTCCACGCCGTCCTTGGCGGCGCTGGCTTGCTCCTTGAATTCCGAACTGACCTGATTCAGCACGAGAATGGCCTTTTCGTATTTGGCCAAGGCCTCCTCGTTCTGATCCGCAAGCGCGCTGCCTTCGGCTTCTTTCAGGACACTCTCGCCGTTTGCAACCATCTGGACGGCCAACTGAAGACGCTCGTTCCGCTCGGAAATGGCGACCTGGGTTTCGTTGATACGTTTTACGGCATCGTCGCTGGAGCGGTCGTATTCGAGCGACTTGGTGAAGGAATCGAGGGCTTGTTGCAGGCTATCGGTGGGCGCGTCGGGATTATTGATGGTCAGGTTAAAGTACTCCTCTCCGAGGTCCAGATAATGCTTGGCCAGTTTGCCCTGGATGCGTTGCCGCGATTTGCCGCTCATGGAGAGGGCGGCGTCCCACTCCTGGACACCGCGTTCGCGGCCTTCTTTCGAGTCAAACGCGTAGAAGGCATCTCCGACCCGCTCGTACACATCCTGATCGTTGGCGGTGATGGCGGTGAGCTGGCGGTAGACATTCTCCGCTTCAAGGAAATTCTTCTTTTGTGTGAGGAGGAACTGGATCTCGTTCACGAGGTACCAGGTGCGCGCTTGCGAGGACGGAGCGATGTCCGTGCTGTCGCCTTCGGTCCGGAACACGGTATACCACGCATCGGCAACCGACACGACGGCGGTTTCGAAGAAGTTCTGACCGCCCTTCTTCAAGTAACCATTGTATGCGTCGCCTTTGGCATAGTCCGCGGCGATAAGGATCTTCGCATCGCGGTGCGTCGCACTGCGTTCCTTGAAGTAGTTAACCGGATTGCGGACATACTCGAGATGCTCGGGCCGGGACGTCATCTCAAAGGTCTTGAGATGGGCATCGATGTCTTCTTCCACCAAGGCAAGCAGACGCCGGCTTTCCGGGTTGCTTTCAAACGCGAATGGGAGCGAGACATCCGACACCAGACACGCGAGTACTCCCATGCGATAGGAGAAATAGCTGCCAACGCCATACTTGCGCATTTCGCGGAGCAGTTGGATTTCCGTGCCAATCGCGTTGATCACGGACTGACGATCTTTGAGGGAGAGTTTGCTGAGTACTTCGGCACGATCGACGTGCGCGCCACGGATGACGTCCTTTTCGTAGCTGACATCCGTACCCCGGAAGGGGTTCTCATACAACTGGCTTAAAACCTGAAGTGCGGTGGCCACGATGGATTCCTGCGCGGTGGGTCCCCATGCGGCTGCTTGGAAGGAAAAGAGACTGATGGTCACACCGAGCAACACCGTTAGTTTGGTCAGAAACCTGCAAGTCATGGTCTACCTCATTCGTTTCGGGCGGGCCGCGACAGCGCGCCAGCCGTCCAGCGTTTCAACCCCTTCGTTGCACAGTACGTCACAATGTACCCCTGGCAGGGTGGACCGAGCGATGCGGTTATGTCCTCCCACGCAAGGGAAACCTACCCCACTCCTGTATTCAGCACGCGGAGCCACGAAGGCTTGGGGCAGGAGCAGGGCCGCGGTTCCACCGGAACAAACCCTGCGGAGCTGGTGTCTGGCTCTCATGCCCCGTATTGCCTGTAGCTCGCGAACGTCCACCCCTCTGCAAGTCACTGCGTCCACCAGAGAATACCACAAACGGTCCCCCCATCGGAACAATCGGTTTCCGGTCCTTTCGGAAGGGCCGTTGGCGCGATTTGCCGGGTACTAGAACGTGGCTTCCGGCGTGACTGCAGATGCGCGATCTGTGGAGAAGCACCGTGCAGGCTTCTCCAGAAAAATGAAACAACTAAGAAAGTGCACTCCTCGCAGCCCACGGAGCCCGAAAAGGAATTGGCGGTCCCTCCCAACGTGGACTGAAAATGAAACTTGATAAGCCAGACTAGCATGAGCAAGGCGGCGAGTCAAGAGTTTACGGAGCCTGCGACACGGACCAGATGGGCGCTCATCCCCGAGATTTCAGCCCTCTCTCGACACGAGATGGGCTGCCCCTCCCAGTTCGGGAGAGGCAGCCCATTTCACAGGTCATCAATACTGGCTCACGGCCGCGCTACGGGCGCGCTCTCACGTCCAGCGCATCATAGAGCGTGTCGTTCGGGTAGTACCAGAACCGGGGCTCGAATTCCGTCTCCGGGAAGCGGTTGCCGCACCAGGGCGGAATGTTGAGCAGCGACCAGTTGTCGTAGACATTGGCCTGCATGAACTGCACGAAGGTCGGGGTGTAGGGCAGGAGATAGTACGGGTCGGGGTACTTCTTGGATTCCACGTGCCCATCGAGATACAGCACGTTTCCGCCCCACGGAATGTGGTTCATCATGGGCCGTCCGCGTTCCGTGGCCGAGTCGAAGATGACCGGAATCTGTGTATCAGACATGGAGCTGTTCGCCGGGTTGTTGATATCCGTGATGAACAGGCGCCCGGCATTGATGCGCGTGCGGAAGTAGTTGTAGCCGCCTCCAGGCGCATGCGGTTCGGGAATAATCAGGTCGCGGTTCATGAAGTCCACCGACCCAATCCACATCTGGCGATGCAACTCGTCGAAGAGGAAGACGCCCTGCTCTTCCGTCACCACGGCGTAAGGAAGGTAGGTGTACATCTGGCTCGTCACGCACTCGAAGTCGGGGCGCAATCCCTGCAAGCGCAAGCGGCTCCAGTACGCGGCCTCGCTGCCGGTGGGATTGGCCGGGAGGTTGTTAAAGAATTCGGGAGTCAGGTTTTCGGGCGCGAAGGTTTCATCTTTGAACCAGCGCTCTTTGCCTCGTGCGCCGCCGCTGTGGACCGCCAGGCCGGAGGGGCACACCATGATCGCGATATCGCTCAGATAGTCGGGATACATGGTTTCGACGTCAAAGATGAAGTTGTTACGAATGAGCTGAGGGGAATACGGGATTAAGGGGTTTGTGGGAAGAAACTGCTGTTCGCCCCACTGTTTGTTCTTGGCGCCGGGAGGGAATTGGTCCGCGTTCTCATTGGCGTACATCATGAACATCAAGCCCATCTGCTTGAGGTTGTTGGCACAACTGGCGCGCCGGGCCGCTTCACGCGCCTGGGCAAGGATAGGCAGGAGAAGTGCCGCCAAGATTCCGATAATACTGACTACGACCAACAGTTCGATCAGCGTAAAGCCCTGAGTCATCCGCTTGCGCTTCATACCATTAGCCCCTTCCTGAGATTATGCCTGCGCAGCCCGCCGTAGAATCGCATCCACGCAGGACCTGATGTCGCGCACACACCCGCACCCGTGTCCAAGTCTCCCCAACAGAGTAACACCAGGTGAGAAAACTGTCAATCCATTTGAAAAAAGGAGCGCGAGGCGGTTCGGTCGCGATCCGGAGCAGTCCAGGGTTCTCGCTCGGCTTTGTGCGCACCGGCGTCCATGCCTGTGGGGGCAGGTTGAACAAACCGGTAGGCGTATGGTAGCATCAGGTTTCGTAAAGGGCGACTAGCTCAGGTGGTTAGAGCGCCGTCTTCACACGGCGGAGGTCGCTGGTTCGAGCCCAGCGTCGCCCACCATTTTGTACAGCAGACCCCAACAGGCCGCGTCAGCGGGTCGGTTGGGGTTTATGTTTTCCACGGGAGCCGGTAGGCGCCGTCCCGGCTTGCGGGGTGGTGAGCGCCGGCAGGTGGCTCAAATGCCTGTGGCAATTGCAGATGCCGAGCGGCTGACATTTGCGGGATGGGGAATTCGAGCAGGGACCCGGGGGGCAAATAGGACACGCATTTCTTGCCGCGCATCGCAACCAGGCGTCTTTGCGCGAGTATGAAACGGGGCTTCTCTGCACGAATCTCCTTTCACCCGCGCAGGCTCCACAGCTTCTCGGCGAGTAGTGCGTGACCCGCAGGTGAGAGATGTAACCCATCCAGGGTCGCGCCGGGAGTGGCCAATACAGACGCCAGGACCTGTTTTGGCACGAGGAGCGCGCCGTGCCGCTTCGCGAGCCTGCGTTGCGCGGCTCCGAACGCGTTGTAGAACGGCGGCAGAGGCAGTTCGAGCAGGACAACGGGTGCCTGGTGTTTCGCCAGTTTCGACAGCATGGTGTCGAGATTGCGTGCAAAGTCTTTGGATGTCGTGTCGTAGAAGATGTCGTTTCCGCCGAGTTCGACAATAATGAGCGCGGCATCGGACTCCACGCGATCCGCATTGGACAGTGCGGTTTGAAGCTTCGCCCCTCCGAAGGCAAAGCTCCTGACCTGCATGCCGGCCTTGGCGGCCAGCAAAGCCGGCCAGTTGCCGTCGAGGGTGTCGGCACCCATGCTGAGGGAATCACCGAGTTCGTAAAGGACGCCGGAATCCCGATAGGGTATCGACGGCCGTACGCGGTATGTCCACTCCCAAACGCCCATCGCCACTGTCAACACCACTGCAATTGAAAGCGACGCGTATCGCCGACGGTTTCTCGGTCTGTCTTTTCGCGGGCCACCAACAAGGGACATCGCCGCCGATATTGTCCATAGCAGATATAGCCACAGCGACAAGGGTGTTGCGGAGAGAATCACGAGGAGAACGCCGAGTATTGCCACGATGCGCGCCGCCGCTGAAACGACTCGCCTGGATGCGAAGCATGCGATTGTGAGCCCCGTAATGGCACACAGCAGCCCAGGATAGAATGCCGCCCCGCCTGCAAAATGGTACGCAATCCCCATCATGGCCGCACGACTCCTGAAGCACGTCACGCCCACGAGCATGCCACAGGAGCGCTCGTGCGTGCACGGCGAACCAGGGCAGTCGCACTAAAAACGGCCCGTTCCGCGACCGCCTCAAAGCCTTTCAGGTGTCGTTACTTTTTAGGAACTACCGCGAGTCGGCTGTGATTCAGAGTAAGTTGAGCCGGAATGAGATTGCTCTGGCAGTGCTCCCCAGGCTCACAGGTGAATCGGCGGCGTTGAGCCGCCGCAATGGCCTAAAAGGCCTGGATACTCGCAGCCCTGGGTTGGCCCGCCGTTACGGCGGGACTACCCAGGGTCAGCACGTTCGATAGGAATCCCCTGAAAGGGGTGCATAGCCTATAGTTCAATCTCATGAACGGTGTGTTTTGAGATTGGCGACTCGACGACTATGCAACCCTTACAGGGTAGTCAGAATGTGCATCCCG
>JADLGB010000287.1 GCA_020849535.1 Candidatus Hydrogenedentota bacterium | reverse complement strand
ATTGCCGAACCGTCCGGCGTCGTGATCGTCTGTTTCGGCAGATCGACGATCAAGGAGTAACCTTCCATTGCGCGCACTTCCTTGAACAGCCGCTCAATCGTCTCGCCGGACAGCACAATCGGCAGCATGCCATTGTTGAAGCAGTTGTTGTAGAAGATGTCCGCGTACGACGTCGCGAGAATGCAGCGGATGCCGTAATCGTTCAAGGCCCACGGCGCGTGCTCGCGCGAGGACCCGCAACCGAAATTGTCTTTCGTCAGCAGGATGCTCGCACCCGCGTAGCGCGGAGCATTCATCTCGAACTCGGGATTCGGCGTCCCATCGCTCTTGAAACGCCAATCGAAGAACAGGAAGTTTTCGTACCCTGTCCGCTCGATGCGTTTCAGGAACTGCTTCGGAATGATCTGGTCGGTATCCACATTCAGCGCCTCCAGCGGCGCGACGATTCCGGTCAGGGTCGTGAAGGGTTTCATGCTGTCTTCTCCTTGCTCACGCGGCCGCTGCGGGCGCCGCGGGATTCTCACTGGTCCGGGGCACGATGAAGTCAACTATCAGAGGCAAATGATCCGACCCGAAGGCGGTTCCACGATGCAGTCCAATCACCTCCAAACTCTCTGAATACAGGCCATGATCGATCGGGATCATCACCGGCGCGAACTGCGTGGGCCACGTGGGGACAATTCCGCGCCCCACTCTCACGTCTTTCAAGCCCGAGTCTCGGCACAGACCCTTGAAATAGGGAGACCACATCGTCGCATTGAGGTCGCCCACGACGATGACCGATTCGTCAACTTCCTTGACCAACTCCGGCAAACGTTTCAGTTGCCGGTTCCTTCTCGCTGCATTTTCCGAATTCACCGGGGGCAGTGTGTGTACAGCAAACACATGAACCGGGGTGCCGTCCACCACGACATCGGCGCGGATCGCGGGGACGCCCTCGAAGTCGATGACTTCGATGTTCTTCAGCGGCAACTTGCTCAGCAGGCCGATTCCGAAGTTGTCTTCCTGCGGCTCCACCCATTTGTGTGGATACAGGCCTGAAAGGTCTCTCATGGCTTCCACCCATGCCATACTGATCTCGAGCACGGCGATCACGTCCGGTTGCTCGCTGCGAACCATATCGAGAAAAGCATCATGATTGCGGTTCGCTGTCAACACGTTCACTTCCATGACGCGGAGCCGCGTGCCGGTCGTGGCCGTGGCTGTCGCGGGCGCACCGAAGTACGGCGCCATCTGCTCTCCCGTCAGCACCAAGGCCGCAAAGGCGACCGCGGCGAGGCGCCACGCGCGAAGCACGGCGAGGATTGCCAGGGACGCCGCCGCGGCGATCGCATACAGGGCCATGAAATGCGTGCCCAACTCCAGCACAAAGTGCCAACGCGCCACCAACGGTGATGCACCCCCGAGGAACGCGCCCAGCGCCGCCAGCACCGCATATCGCGACACAATCGCGCGCGCGAGGCGTCCAGCCTTTTGCGAGCGCCCTTCTGGCGCAATGGGCTCCGCGGCGGTTGGCGGTGGTTCGGAATTGGCCTGTGCCTGGGTCATCGTTCTCGCTGGCCGTCCGGGATTACCCGTTGAACTTCCAGTCGCGAATGTCGACGAAGTGGCCTTTGATCGCGGCGGCCACAGCCATCGCGGGACTCACGAGGTGGGTCCGTCCGCCCTTGCCCTGGCGCCCCTCGAAATTGCGGTTCGACGTGGACGCGCAGCGGTCGCCCGGCTGCAGGATGTCCGCGTTCATCGCGAGGCACATCGAGCACCCGGCTTCACGCCACTCGAATCCCGCTTCCTTGAACACGGTGTCAAGGCCTTCCTGCTCCGCCTGCATCTTTACCTGGTGCGATCCGGGCACGACCAGGGCTTGCTCAATCTTGGGGCTGACCTTGTAGCCCTTCACCACTTTCGCGGCGGCGCGCAGGTCCTCGATGCGCCCGTTGGTGCAAGACCCGAAGAACATCTTGTTAATCGAGATCTGCTGGATGGGGGTACCCTCGGCCAGATCCATATACTGCAAGGCCTTCTCCGCGGACAGCCGCGTATTGGCGTCGGCAATTTGAGCGAGCACGGGCGTCTTCCCCGTGATGGAGGCCACCATACCCGGCGAAGTGCCCCACGTCACTTGCGGCTCGATTTCCGCCGCATTCAGGACCACGGTCCGATCGTAGGCGCAACCTGGATCGGACGCCCACGCGCGCCACGCTTTCGCCAGCGCCTCGTGATCCTGATCCCGCAGGTACTCCCGCCCTTTCAGATACTCGCAGGTCTTCTCATCGGGAGAGATGAGGCCCGCGCGCGCTCCTGCCTCGATCGACATGTTGCACACCGTCATGCGGCCTTCCATGCTTAACGACCGGATGGCCTCGCCCGTGTATTCGATAACGTAGCCTGTGCCGCCCGCGGTGCCGATCTTCCCGATGATGGCGAGGATGATGTCCTTCGCCGTGATGCCCAGCGGCAGCGCGCCGTCGACGCGGATCTCCATCGTCTTGGACTTCTTCTGCAAGAGCGTCTGCGTGGCCAGCACGTGTTCGACCTCGCTCGTGCCGATCCCGAAGGCCAGCGCGCCAAAGGCGCCGTGCGTCGACGTATGCGAGTCGCCGCACACGATGGTCTGGCCCGGTTGGGTCAAACCCAGTTCGGGCCCGATCACGTGTACGATCCCGTTGCGCCGGTCTTTCATGTCGAAACAGGCAACACCAAACTCGGCGCAATTGGCCTTCAAGGTCTCGACCTGCTGGGCCGACATCGGGTCCTCAATGGGCTTCGAGCGATCCGTCGTCGGAATGTTGTGGTCCATCGTGGCAAAGGTGAGGCCGGGCCTGCGCACCTTGCGCCCGGCAAGGCGCAACCCCTCAAAGGCCTGCGGCGACGTCACTTCGTGGACGTAGTGCCGGTCAATGTAAAGGATGCAATCCTGGCCCGCTTCCTCGTGGACCACATGCGCTTCCCAGATCTTCTCGTAGATGTTCTTCGCCATGAATGCCCCGTCCTTCCTACTGAATCGCGTACACGCCTTCCACATTGCCTTGCGCATCAAGGACCACCAGCGTGTGACCCTTGCCCATCGGTACGGAACGCCCGCCGATGGTCAGCACACCCTGTTGCACCGTGAACTGGATCGTCCCGAAGGTGCAGGTTGTGACGCCTCTTGCGTAATCGAAGTTAAACGTCTCATTGCCGATGCCCGCGCGGCCGCCCGCCTTGGCGCGATCTTCCGAGGAGATCACAATGGCGCCGCCTTTCGTGCCGCCGTTGAACTCCATGTCGCGCACCGCGATCCGCACATCGCCCAGATCCGTGATGCCGTACCCGTGCTTCGAATAGGTCGAGCGGCTGGCCACGGCTTGCGGTTTGCCGCTGGCCGAGGTCGAGTCGTAGGACACCGCCGTCTCAAACGGCAGACGCGCCAGCTTCTGCGCATCGCCGCTCAAGGCGGAGGCCGGCTGCACGTCGAACTGGGCGTCGGCTCCGGGCATCGCCACGGGCGGTTCGGGAGTGCTGGCCGGCATCTCCTGGGCAACCGTCTCTTCAGCACCTTCTGCCGCTTTGTCCTCGCCCTTGCCGCCCACAAGTCCAAACGTGAGCTTGCTCATCAACCCACGCTTCTCCTCGGGCTCCTGCGCTTCCTGTGCGGCTTCCTCTTCCTTGCGGGCCTGCTTCTCCGCCTCTTCCTGTTCTTCTTCAGCGCGCTCGGCGGCTTTCTTCTCCTCCTTCTCCTGGCGCTTGGCTTCCTTCTTCGCGGCCTTCTCTTCGGAATCACCACCCACAAGCCCAAAGGTCGCTTTGCTCATGAGACTGCGATCGGACTTCGGCTCCTCGGCTTCTTCAGAGGCCTTCTCTGCCTGTTCTTGATCTGCTTTCGCTTGCTTGCGAGCCTGCTTCTCAGCCTCTTCCTGCTCTTCCTCAGCGCGCTCGGCAGCTTTCTTCTCTTCCTTTTCCTGGCGCTTGGCTTCTTTCTTCGCGGCCTTCTCTTCCGAATCGCCGCCCACGAGACCAAAGGTCGCTTTGCTCTTCAGACCGCGCTCAGATTTTGGCTCCTCGGCTTCTTCAGAAGCCTTCTCGGCTTGTTCTTGCTCGGCTTTCGCCTGTTTACGCGCCTGTTTCTCCGCCTTTTCCTGCTCTTCCTCAGCGCGCTCGGCGGCCTTCTTTTCTTCCTTGGCCTGACGCTTGGCTTCCTTCTTGGCGGCCTTCTCTTCGGAGTCGCCTCCTACAAGTCCGAAGGTCGCTTTGCTCATCAGCCCGCGCTCTTCACCCTTCTTGGCGGCCTTCTCTTCCTTGCGAGCCTGCTTCTCGGCTTTCTCCTGCTCTTCCTCGGCGCGCTCGGCGGCCTTCTTTTCTTCCTTGGCCTGGCGTTTGGCTTCCTTCTTCGAGGCCTTATCTTCCGAACCACCGCCGACCAGGCCAAAGGTCGCCTTGCTCATGAACCCGCGTTCGCCAGCCGCCTCTTTCTCCTGCCGCTCTTGTTCCTTCTTAGCGGCTTTGGCGTCCTTCTTGGCCTGCTTCTCTGCAGCCTCTTGTTTCTTGCGCTCTTCCTTCGCGGCGCGCTTCTGCTCATCGCTTACGTTCGCGGAGTCTTCGCCATCGCCGCCAACAAGACCGAACGTGGCCTTGTTCATCACGTTCTTGGTACTGGCACAGCCCGGGTTCAGCGCCAAAACTCCAGCCAGCACCAGCACCGTAAAGGTGCGCATCCAGAATTCCGTGGGTCGCATGCGATCTGCTCCTTGCCCTATTGCCCCGCCCGGGGCTCAAACGCTTAGGAATTGTACTTACGCAGGATGTCGTTCAACGCTTCGCGCAGAAGTACCGCCTCGCCGATCCCTTCCCGCTTTGCCAACCGCGCCAGCCCCGCCAACTGCCCTTGCGTGTAGTGGCTGGTCTTGGTCTGCATCTTCTCTTCGCGCGCCAGACACACCTTGTTGCGGCCGGTCACCTTGGCCCGGTACAGGGCTTCATTGGCCTTGCGGATGAGT
>JADLGB010000286.1 GCA_020849535.1 Candidatus Hydrogenedentota bacterium | reverse complement strand
GTGAGAAGGTCTTTCGGGCGTGGACCGATCCCGAGCACCTTGCGCGGTGGTGGGGTCCGAATGGGTTCACGAATACGTTTCACGCGTTTGACATGAAACCTGGCGGCGCGTGGCGTTTCGTCATGCACGGCCCCGACGGCAAGGACTATAAGAACGAAAGTGTGTTTGTGGAGATTGTGAAGCCCGAGCGCATCGTCTTCGACCACGTCAACGGACCCAAGTATCACATGATTGCTACCTTCGACGATGTGGACGGGAAGACGTGGATCCGGTGGCGCATGATCTTCGAGTCGGCCCGCGACTATGAATGGGCCAGACCCATCTGCGTCAATGCGAATGAAGAGAACTTCGACAGGCTCGAGGCGGAGCTGGCGAGCATGGCATGAGTAGCGCAGACGTCCTCGCCTGTATCTTCTTCTGACTTGTGAGTTGTCATATCGGCCCACTGAGTTGCTGCAACGCGGTGTAGCTGCGCGCATGTCCTGGAAACCGATACTGTGAAGGAGGAATGCATGAGTCCTGAGAATCAGTCTGTCCCCGTGTCAAAGAAGATGCTTTGGGCCGGGCGCATCATGAGCGCGTTGCCGGTGCTGTTGCTGCTCATGGGCGCCTGCATGGGACTCGCCCAACCCGCCTTTGTGCTGGAAGGGCTCACTAAGATGGGATATCCCTTGAGTGTTGGGATTCCACTCGCGCTCGCCGAACTTGTGTGCACAATCGTCTATCTCATCCCGCGCACCTCGGTGCTTGGCGCGATTCTCTTGACGGGTTATCTCGGCGGTGCGGTTGCCACACACGTTCGCGTCGAGGAGCCATTCATCTTGCCGATTATCGTCGGCGTGCTTCTGTGGGGCGGTCTCTTCCTGCGCGAGCCGCGTCTCCGCGCGCTCATCCCGCTGAAGAGTTGAAAGGTCTCTTGAGGACCTGAGGCCGCGTTTCAGTCGAAGCGCGTGTTGCGCACGACATCGACGAGGTGGCACACATTCTCGAAGGGCGTGTCGCGTTTGAGACCGTGGCTGAGGTTGAAGATATGGCCGCGGTGCTGGCCCTCGCGGATGCAGGCGCGTGCCGCTTCGGCGATTTCTTCTTTGCTCCCGTGCACAAGCAGCGTGTTGTCCAGATTGCCCTGCAATACGCGCTTTGCTCCCAGTTTGCTGCGCGTCTCCGCGATGCTGGGCGTGGCCGCGAGACTGAGGATGTCCGCGCCGGAAGCGTTGAGCGTGTCAAGGTCGGTCCAGTCCCGCGCGAAGGCGATGGTCGGCACGCTTTTCTTGAATGCCTTGAAGATGTGTTGTTGATAGGGCAGCGCAAGTTCTTTGTACTGCTGAGGCGTGAAGAGATACGCGGCCGATTCGAAAAGCTGCAACGCGGCCGCCCCGGCCTGCACTTGGAGCTTCAGGTAATCCACGGTCATCAGTGCGAGTTTTTCGAGCAAACGGTGAAGTGCGGCGGTGTGGTCATCGAGAAACGAGAAGAACTTGTCCGCCGAAGCCCCGAAGCTTCCGCCTTCAATCAGAAAGACCGCCAATGTCAGTGGCGCGCCCGCAAACCCGAGCACGGGCAATGCGCCGTCCAGCGATTCCTGGACGAGGCGGAACGTCTCGGGGATGAAGGGCAACTCTTCAGCGACATCAAATAGATGCAGCCGGTCGGCATCGCGAAAGTCCTGGATGGGTGTCAGGAAACGCGGGCCTGGATCGAAGACGAACTCCGCCCCCATGGGCGCGAGGGGCGTCAGAATGTCTTGGAAGTAGATAATGGCATCGACGCCGATGCGCTTCGGCAGCAGCGAAATCTGTGCGGCCCATTCGGGATCGCGAAACAAGTCATGCAGCGGCAATCCCGACAGCTTCTTGACTCGATTGTATTCGGGGTCAGTCCGGCCCGCCTGGCGCATCATCCAGATAGGGGTCCGCGGCGTGCGCTCGCCGCGCGCGGCGCGTATGAAAAGATCGGCATTGTTCTCTGGCACAGGCATTTCCTAACCGGCGTCGTTCCTCAGAACCCCGCCTATATCGTGGATGCATACCCCGGACATCCTGGAGGAGCGGGGTGTACCCTTAGTCTAGGATCGGCACCGGGAGGATGTCAATGTTTTCAAGGGTTTATGAACTTCACCTTTAGGCGGGAATGGCTGTATTTCCGAGATTATCCGATGAAAACCGGACGATTTCGCCTTGTTTTGTGACGTTATCACGAATCGGAAAACTTGGCAATATGTTGTGGTATCGCGAGACGCTTTGGCGAGATGCCGCTTATGCTCGACTAGGTTTGACTAGTTTTTATTGAATTGCGGGGCGTAGCAACCAGGGTGCCAATGTGAAATGAATGACGGGGATCTCATGGAACACATTGTGTTGCAGTGACTTAAAATTGCCATAGCGCTTTCGGTTGCTTCGTGGTACAATAATTCTAGTGACAAATTTGGACGTTATGGCGATTTTTTGTCACCGGAGAGCATGGGCATGTCATTCCAATTCGATACAAACAAGGCGATTCAGGTCGCTGCATTCATGATCCGCCTTGGGCAGACCGACCGCATGAACGTCATGAAGCTCCTCAAGCTGCTCTATATTGCGGATCGGGAGAGTCTGCAAGAAGTCGGATTTCCCATTACTGGTGATGAACCGTGGGCAATGAAGCACGGACCCGTTCTGACGAGAATCTATGACCTCTGCAAAACGAACGCGTCCGAGTGGCCAGTTGAGCAAGACGACAACGAGAACCTTTGGTGTTCCTTCTTCAAACGCGTCAATTACGATCTCTGTCTTATTGGGGATCCCGGCGACGATGAACTTTCGCCACATGACGAGAAGATTCTTCGACAAGTGTTCAGCCGGTATGGAGCACTTGACAAGTATCAGCTCAGGGACCTCACACACGGATTTCAGGAATGGATCAAGAATCCTCCCGGAGCCTCTTCAATCCGCATTCCATTGGGCGATATCCTAGATTCTGTTTCCAGAGGAGATTGTGTTACGGCAATTGAAGAGCGCCGCGATGAAGAACTGTGCCTTGCCCGCATGTGGGAAAGCCTCTGAGAGTTGTGACCTTTCAACTCGGCGATACCTTCATCAACTCAGATCTCCCCGAGATAGGCCACCCGCGCCACCTTCATATTCTACTTTCATCGCCAGAAGTGAATTCCGATGTGTTCCTCTTGGTGAACGTCACAACATGCAAGAAAGGTGCAGACATAGACAATTCGTGCATTTTGGAGGCTGGTGACCATCCTTTGGTCAGAAGACGGTCATTCATCATCTATCGACTCGCGGTTATATGCTCGCGAGAGGACCTCGAGCGCGGAATAAAGGCAGGAGTTCTGAAAGTAAATTCCCCTATATCGAATGATCTTCTACGTCGCGCACTGAACGGAGCAGCGAAGTCTCCTCACCTCAAGCGCAAGCACAGAGACTTGCTGGTAAAACAAAACCTGATCTCGTAGCCCGCGCGCGTGGGGCAGACACAACCCACCACTGCCACCCGCGCACCGGCCCATGTCACCCCTGGACAGGCTTTTGTGACGTTTCTGTGACGTAAGGGTTCTGGGCCGTCATAAGTGGTTGCAATGAAAGGCCCCCGGCACCGATCCTCGTGTGCCCCAAGTATAAACCCCTTTGATGCCCGTGTGGCGTCACATCACGGCGCAGGTGCGATTTCGTATGTCTTCGCGTCGAAATCTACGGTAACCGATGTGCCATCCGCGTAGGTCGAGCGCTGTTTGCGCCAACCTTCGCCCAGGAACTCGTGATTGATCATCTCCTGCGTGGCGAGTTTCTGGTTCAGGGCCATCGCCTCCTTCACACGGGCCACCTGCGCTTCGTCCGCGCCGGGCCAAATATAGGGCATGCCCGCGTTGAGGAAGCAGTGCAGCCACGCGGCGTCGCCCTTGGGAATCCCCCAGCCGCCGTCCTCGCCCATTTCCCAGGGGAGCAGCAGACAATCGTGATACACGAGGTTCCAGAGCG
>JADLGB010000285.1 GCA_020849535.1 Candidatus Hydrogenedentota bacterium | reverse complement strand
GCACGCCGTCGATATCGTTAAGCAAGTCGACCCGGCTGGGAGGCACACCAAAGGTAAGGATGTTCCCGCGCTTTGAAAAAGCCTCATCGGGCAGGTCATCCTCAGCAAAGCCGAAAACGATTAGGGCCGCCTTCAGGCGGGCAATGTTCTCTGCTGTAGCTCCGAAAAATATGTCGATGTCTTTCGTAAACCGCGGATAGCCATGGAAGGCCACCGCATAGCCGCCCACGATCATGTAGTCAACGCGGTGGTCTTCGAGTAATTGTAACAACTCTTTGAAGTCGGGATGGGTATTCATAGAGGAATTTCCCTGCCTCCAGGCGCAGCACCTCCACGGCGTCAAGACGTTCTTCGGGCGTGCGGCTGCGCCAGTACTCGCGGTCGCTCTTGGCCTGTTCCTCGTGGGTGGTGATGGTGAGCTTCCTTGACATGACCCAAGTCTATCCGTGGGACCTTGCGAAAACAAACCGGCTGCGGCTGCGCGCGGTTTGATTCGGCCGGGCAGTTGGGGCATTGTGCGTAGCGGTTGGGGGTATGGTGAAGTGGTGCACACGTCCTTTTTCTTGAACAACATGGAGGCAGGTTCGGCAATGAGATCAAGGACTTTCCAGTTCCTTTCGAGGATTTGTGCGTTGTTCCTGAGCGGGTCGGTATGCTGTTTTCCGGAGGAATCGGTTTTGCCGCACGGCAATGCGCCCGCGGCGATTGTAAGTCAGTATTTCCCCAGCCGTGTGCACGAGTTCGTGTGGCGGAATTGGAACGCGGTCGGACCCGCTAAACTGGCAAAGATTATTGGCGCCACGGAACAGGAGGTCACGGAGCTGGCTGTGTCCATGGGCCTGCCGCGGGAGGCCAACGTGCCTCCGCAAATGCTGCAGCGGGGCTATGTAACGCTGATTCGACGCAACTGGCATCTACTGCCTTACGCGCAGTTGCTCCAACTTCTTGACATGACGCCGGAGCGCTTGGCGGTTATGCTGCGCGAGGAAGATTTCCTGTGGATCAAGCTGGGCAGCCTGAAACCCGCGTGCGAACCGTTGCGCTATCAGGCGCCGGATGAAGCGGCGCGGGCGCGGGTGGATGAGATTCGCCGCGTGGTCGAACAGGATTTCGGAGACGAGATTCGCCTGCCCGCGGAACCGCGCTTCGACTTTGTAAGACAGATCAACGAGCCACTCCTCTCTTACTCGCCGCCGCCCGGCGGACCCGACAGGAAGAGCGTGCAACGCATCGTGTATTCCTATGTGGCGCTGTATGGCGATCCGCTGCTGAATCCTGAATTGAACCCTTACCCCGATGGCCTGTTGCAGCGCCTGTCGTCAGTGGGCATCAATGGCGTTTGGATGCAGGCCGTACTGAGAGACCTTGCGCCGGGCGGCGAAGCCTTTCCGGAGTTCGGCGAAGGACACGAGCAGCGGCTCGCCAGTCTGCGGGCGATGGTCGAGCGCGCGGCGAAGTACGGCGTCTACGTGTATCTGTACATCAACGAACCGCGGGCGATGCCCCTCGCATTCTTCAAGGACAGGCCGGATATCGGCGGCGTAACGGAAGGCCAACTCCAGACGCTGTGCACGTCGCAGCCGGCCGTTCGCCAATGGATGGGCGATGCGCTCGCGCATGTGTTCCGCGAAGTGCCGGGACTCGGCGGCGTGTACACCATCACCGCCTCCGAGAATCTCACCAACTGCGCTTCCCACGGCGGCTGGGCATCGTGTCCGCGATGCAAGGAACGCAGCGATGCGGATATCCTCGTCGAGGTGGTGGGCGTCATCGAGGAGGGCGTTCACCGTGGCAACCCGGAGGCAAACGTGCTCGTGTCGGACTGGGGCTGGCGGGGCCACGGCGATGCGCCGGATATCATCGCACGGTTGCCACAGTCCGTGTACTTGATGTCGGTAAGTGAGTGGCATCTGCCGATCGAACGCGGCGGAGTCGCCAGCACGGTGGGCGAATACTCGATATCCGCCGTGGGGCCAGGCCCGCGCTCGCAAGGCCACTGGAAAGCCGCGCGTGAGAAGGGCCTCAGGATAGGTACGGAGATCCAGTTCAACAACACGTGCGAAATCGCGAGCATCCCTTATCTGCCCGTCCTGGACCTTATCGGGGAGCACTGCGCGAATCTCCAACCGATGAAGCTGGACGCGATGCTGATCGGGTGGACGATGGGCGGTTACCCGTCGCCGAACTTCCAACTCGCGGAACGCATGAGCCGCACGCCGGCGCCCACGATGGAGGCGGCGCTGGACGAGGTGGCGCGCGAGCGGTTTGGGCCCGAAGGCGCGCCGCACGCGCACAAGGCGTGGACCTTGATGAGCGAGGCGTTTCGCGAATATCCATTTCACATCAGCGTCGTGTACACGTCGCCGGTCCAGTGGGGCGCGGCGAACCCACTCTATCCTGAGAAGACCGGATACAGCGCCACTATGTGGGGTATCCCCTACGACCATCTGGACGGGTGGCGCGGCCCCTATCCGCCGGATGTGTTCGCGTCGCAATTCGAGAAGATCGCGACAGGCTGGCAGCCAGGGATTGTCGAACTTCAGTCCGCCGTGGACAAAGCGCCGCCCGAACTGCGTGGTGAGGCCCAACGTGATCTATGGTTGGCCAAGGCGGCGTCGATCCACTTTCAGTCCGTGGCGAACCAGGCGCGTTTTGTCGCCGCGCGCGACGCGTTGGCCGATCAGTCCGCGGCCCTCCCATCCGAAGAAACGCAGCGGTTGCGTGCGGAAATCGCGCGAGTACTGGAATCGGAGATTGCATTGGCGCGCGAACTCTACACGCTCGCGCGAGAGGACTCCCGGATTGGTTTTGAGCCCTCGTGCCAGTATTTCTATCTGCCGCTGGACCTAGTGGAGAAGGTGGTCAATTGCCGGTGGCTGCAGGAGCGCTTCGGCGATGAAGCTGCGACCGCAAATCGTTGACATGCGGTGCGGGGACGGGCATCATTCCCCCGAGTTAGGCTTCCGCAGAACATCTGACCCATGAGGATCGAAATCATGTCTACATTGTGCAAGTTTCGGGGTGTCCTGATGGCAATCGCGGTGTGTTTGTGCGCCGCGTTGGGGTTTGCATTTGAGCATGTGAGCCGCGTGCAAGCCGCCGAAGGGCAGGCCGTTGAGTCTGAGCTTCCGAAGGCCTTCGTCGACGGGCAAGGTCCCGGCTGGCGGGCCCTGTGGCAGGAAGACTTCGTGAATGTGAACTGTGACCCTGACACCTGGTCGTGGAAGGACGGCATCATTTCGTCCACGGGCACCCCCGTGGGCGTGATTCGCACGGTCAACAAGGTGACGAATTTCGAGTTGGTGGTTCAGTGGCGTCACCTGAAGTCCGGTGGAAACTCGGGCGTGTTTGTCTGGGTGACCGATGAATCGATTCAGAACCTCGAACGTGGGAAGCTCCCCCACGGCATTGAAGTGCAGGTGTTGGACCACGGCTTTGCCGAGCAGTACGAGAAGGATACCGGCAAGAAGGGCGACTGGTTTTCGACAAATGGTGACGTGTTCCCAGTGGGCGTATCCGTGATGACGCCCTTCCCCCCCACGTCTCCGAACGGTTCGCGCAGCTTCCCTTCCAAGAACCTGTGCAAGGGCCACGGCGAGTGGAACCACTACTACGTGCGCGCCATCAACGGCGAGGTGCGTCTGTGGGTCAACGGCGAAGAGGTGTCCGGCGGCACGGGCATCAAACCGGCGACGGGGTATCTGGCGCTGGAGTCGGAAGGGTCGCCGATCGAGTTCAAGAATCTCCGGATCCGCGAACTGCCCTGACGAGGCACTGGATGCGGGGCAAGGTAAATACCTGCAACCCTTTACAAGCGCTTAACTTGCATGACAAAGCGCCGTCCTTCTGATATACTTTGCAACTGTCGATCGCCTTTTGAAAACGTATGCCAGTTTCGGCTCAGTCCGCCGTGGTGGGTAAAGCCACGCGGCGACGCGGAATCTTGAATATACATCGTAGATGACCGATACTGGGCTTGGCGGCTTCCTATAGGCGGCATGGAAGCCGTGAGATGGCGATTCTATGGGGGTGCCTGTCGCTCGTGCCTGCCCGGGGGGAGCGGCAGTTGCTGGAAGCCTACGACGATGTTGGCGAAAATGGATACGGCCGCGCTGGCCTCCAACCGGAAGGCGAACTTCGCGGCTGTGGGAGGCGCGGCGCTATTCTTCACGATAGCGGGGATCGCCGCGCTCAGCGTGTGGCTCGGTCAGAACCCCACTTGGGCCATGAAGGCGTGCGAACCCGGAGAGGACGGCCGGCCCGCGAGCCTCGATGCGCAGGAAGCCCCCACCCAGTTGGCAGGCACCTTTCTCGCCATGGATGGTACCCGGTCAGACCTGCCCGGGCACTGGCCGCAGTTCCGCGGTGCGGATTCCACCAACATCTACAAGGGCCCGGAGAAACTCGCCGGATCGTGGGGTGAAAAGGGACCGCAAGTGCTGTGGTCTGTCGCGGTGGGCGAAGGCTTCGCGGGCCCGTCCGTTCTGAACGGCTGCGCGTATCTCATGGACTACGATGAGGAGAAGCGCGCCGATGTCTTGCGCTGTTTTTCCTTGAAGGATGGGCGCGAACTCTGGCGGCGCTCCTACGCGGTCATGATCAAACGGAACCATGGGATGTCGCGAACGATCCCCGCCCTCACCGAGAAGTACATCATCACGATGGGTCCCCGTTGCCACGTGGTGTGCCTCGACACCGCGACGGGCGACTACCGTTGGGGTATCGACCTCAAAGCCGAATACGGGACGGAGGAGCCGCTCTGGTACACGGGGCAATGTCCGATCATCGTGGACAACAAGGCCATTCTCGCACCGGCAGGCCCGGAGGTCTTCATGATGGCTGTGGACTGCGAAACGGGGTCGGTCGTGTGGAAGACGCCGAATCCGCATGGCTGGAACATGTCGCACTCCTCCATCATGCCGATGACGCTGCTGGGCAAGAAGATGTATGTGTACTGTGCGCTTGGCGGCATTGCGGGAGTATCCGCGGAGGGCGACGATCTCGGGACCACCCTGTGGGAGCTGCCCTGGGACGCCAAGGTGGTTGCCCCCTCCCCCGTTCAGATCAGCGAAGACCACATATACATGACCGCGGGGTACGGAAAAGGCAGCATGATGCTGCAGATCAGCCGTGACCAGAACGCGTTCTCGGCAAAGGTACTCTCCGAGACCGCCCCGTCGGAGGGTCTGGCATGCGAACAGCAGACGCCCATCGTCGCCAACGGTCTCATGTACGGCATCATGCCCAAGGATGCGGGCGCCTTGAAGGGTCAATTCGTGTGCTACCGCCCAGATGGAACGATGGCGTGGTCCAGCGGGCAGGACAACCGTTTCGGCCTGGGGCCTTTCCTGCTCGCCGATGACAAGTTTTATATCCTTGATGACGACGGCGTGCTGACCGTGCTGGACGCGCAGAAAGACACCTACACGCAGCTCTCGCGGATGCGCGTTCTGGAAGGTCACGACGCGTGGGGTCCGATGGCGGTGGCGGGCACTCGTCTGTTGCTGCGCGATATGCACAATCTCGTGTGCATCGAGATCGGCGCGCAGGAGCCTGCGAATGCGTGAGGCACGATCATGAAAGAGACCGTGACCACTGCGAAACATCCCTGGCTGGTGGGGATTTGTGTTGTCGTGGTGACGGCGGCCTATTTCGTATTGCTCGCCAGGAGCCGTCACCCGGATCCTGGGCCTAATCTACTGTATGACACGGCGGAGTTCGCGCAGGCCGACAACGTGGAGTCGAGCTTCCAGGAAACCGGCAGGCTGACTCCCACGGTGGAGGCGCCGAAGGCGCTCGCAGCGGGACCGGATGGAACCGTCTATGTGGGTGGCAAAGACTGCGTACAAGTTCTGGACCCCAGCGGCGCGGAAGTGAAGCGAATTGCGGTAAATGGATCGCCCACGTGCATGACCCTGACGCCCGAGGGCGCACTACTGTTGGGCATGAAGAACCGCGTGGCACAGCTCAACGTGGGTGATGCGAGCGTCACGGAATGGCCCGAGTTGGATGCGCGCGCCTACATCACATCGATTGCCGTGCACGGCGAGGATGTCTACGTGGGCGACGCGGGCAACAGAGTTGTATTGCGCTTCAGTCGCGATGGCACTCTCAAGGGTCGCATCGGCGAGACCGATCCGCAGCGCGACATCCCCGGGCTGTTGGCGCCTAGCCCGTATCTGGATGTGGCCGTGAATCCGGATGGGACTTTGTGGGTAGCGAATCCCGGGAGGCTCGGGCTCGAAAGCTATCGCGAGAACGGCGATCTCATTACCTCGTGGTACAAGCCATCCATGAAATTGGATGGGTTCTCCGGTTGTTGCAACCCGGCGCACATCGCATTCCGGGACGACGGGAAACTGGTGACCTGCGAGAAGGGTTTAGTGCGCGTCAAGATATACGATGTCACTTCGGGCACGTATGAAGAACTCGTGGCGGGGTCATCGCTTTTCCCGCGCGCGCAATCGGTTCGTGACCTTGCTGTCGATGCAAGGGGCCGCATATTGGTTCTGGATCCCAAGTTCAATGCCGTAAGAGTTTTCGAGCATAAGGATGACGAAAATGACAGAACCCATCAACCGGCATGAGTTTCTGCAGAGCATGGCGCGAGGCGGAATGCTCCTGGGACTAGCGGGAGTAGGGGCCGCCGCGCTGCACGGCACCAAGGATCCGAGTGAATGCATGAATACGGGTTTCTGCAACACCTGCGACGTCTACAAAGTGTGTAAACTGCCCGAGCGCAAAGAGGTGATCCATGGACGAATCCAAGAAAATCGGCCGGCGTGATTTCGTTCGTGGCGCCGCGGCCTTCGCCCTGGCAGGTGGAACCTGGGCCGCGGTGGGCACGAAAGCCGAGGGAACGGTCTGGCAGTTAGACCCCAACAAGTGCACCCAGTGCGGGCGTTGCGCGACGCATTGCGTGCTGAATCCCTCGGCCGTGAAGTGCATGAATCAGTTCAACATCTGCGGCTACTGCGACCTGTGTTTCGCCTACCTGCACCCGGGGTCGCGAGAGCGCAACACGGGCGCGGAGAACCTGCTGTGCCCGACGGCCGCCATCGAGCGGAAGTTCATTGAAGACCCGTATTACGAGTACAAGATCAATGAGGACAACTGCATCGGTTGCGCGAAGTGTGTCGAGGCCTGCCTCGTATTCGGTAACGGCTCGTTCTACTTGCAGGTGAGGCAGGACGTCTGCATCAACTGCAATGAGTGTTCGATCGCGAAGGCGTGTCCGTCCAACGCGTGGAGTAAGGTGCCCGCGTCCAAACCGTACATGTTTATCACCGGCGAGACGCCACCGGGCCAGAAATGAAGAGACTGTCAAAAGCAGCCTTGCTGCTCCTTTTTCTGGGCCTGGCGGCCAGCGTCTACGCAATAGAGATCCGCTTCGCGCCTCCGGATTTCCAGACGGATTACACACTTCCGGGCGAGCGCATCCCGGCGCCTTCGGCGGGCTTCGGCGCGTGGGATGTTTTGATCCTGTTCGCCGCGCTTTCGACGGCAACGTGGCTCGTGCTGAAGAAGCGGTCGCGGCGCGGCCTGTTTCTATTGTCCATCGCGTGCATGGTCTACTTTGGGTTCTGGCGCAAGGGCTGCATCTGCCCAGTGGGTTCGCTGCAGAATGTGGCGGCGGCAATTCTGATTCCGGGCGTGGGCGTGTCTGCAGTGGTCGTGGCCTTCTTCGTCATGCCGCTCATCTTCTCGCTCTTTTTCGGGCGGGTCTTCTGCGCATCCGTGTGCCCGCTGGGCGCGATCCAGGAACTGGTGGCGATTCGGCCCATCAAGATATCGAGTTCCATCGAGCGCGCGCTTGGTCTGGGCAAATACGTCTATCTCGGAGTCGCGATCCTTGGCGTGGGCACGGGAGCGGGGTTCTTCGTCTGCCGTTACGATCCCTTCGTGGGCCTGTACCGGCTTGGGCATAGTTTCAACATGCTACTGGCGGGTGGGGTGATTCTGGTGCTCGGCATCTTCATCGCCCGTCCCTACTGCCGCTTCCTGTGCCCGTACGGCGTGCTGCTGGGGTGGATGTCGAAATTCTCCAAGTGGCATCTTGATATTGCACCGCAGGGGAAATGCGTGGACTGCCGGCTGTGTGAGTCGTCGTGCCCGTACAATGCCATGGACATGCCGACCCCCATACACTTGATGGAGAAACAGGACACCGGAAAGAAACGGACGCAACGGCTGGTGCTGTTGGTCCCGGTCATCACCGGCATCGCGGCCTTTGCAGGCTATCTACTTCACGAGCCCTTGTCGCGCATGCACCCCACCGTGCAACTGAGCGAGCGTGTGGCCGCGGAAGATCTGAAGCTGATCCCTGAACAGATTCTGGAGACGGAGCATTTCCGGGCCGGCAGCCAGACGACGGAGCAGCTACACGCCGAGGCACTCGCCCTGCGCTCCCAATTCAAGGCCGGGGGCGCGCTGCTGGGCGCGTTTCTGGGACTTGTTGTCAGCCTCAAGCTGGTGGGCCTGTCCGTGGTACGCAAACGCACTGTATTTGAGCCGCACCGGGAGACGTGTTTCAGTTGCGGCCGTTGTTACCCGTATTGCCCCGTAGAGCCTGAAGGTACCCCTAATGTTGCGCAAGAAAGAGTTTGAGAAGAGTGATTTTCTGTGGCGGGTCTCCGTTGCCGTCACGGTGGTTTCCGGCTTGTTTGTCGTCCTCGTATTCACGCTGCTTATCGTGAACTACCTGCAGGTCCAGACTGCCGATCCGATCAACAACCTCGCGATCAAGGAACTCCGCGACCAGTACGCGGCAGCGCCCGAGCAGGACGCAGCACTCGCGCAGCGGATTCGCGATCTCGATTTGTTGACGCGACGCGCATTCTTCACGAGTCAGTACCATTTGCGCGTGGGCGGGATCCTCTTGCTGTGCGGCGCGGTGGTCTTCTTGATCTCGCTCAAGAACATGGACCGGTGGCGGCCCGAAGTGCCCGAACTGAAGGATAGGCCGCCTTCCGAGGTGGAATGGCTCTCCTACGCGCGTTCGCGGCAGCTCATCACGTGGACCGGCGTGGTCCTTCTGGCGGGAGGATTGCTCGCCAGTTACTTGACGGAGAGCGTGCTCGCATCGAATACCTCCGGAGCGCCCGCAGGGCAGACGGAAGCCGCGGCAACCGTCGCTACCGCCGAGGCGCCGGCCACCGCCGCGGCCACCGCCGAAGCAACCGGAACTGCAACACCGCCGGTGCCCGTTGCGACTGCCACAGATGCGCCCTCCTGGGACGCCGTGCTCCTCAATTGGCCCAGCCTGCGCGGGCCAGGCTCTCTGGGCGTGGCGCACTTCACAAATGCGCCCACCGAGTGGGACGTTGCGACCGGCGCGGGCATCAAGTGGAAGGCAACGATCCCCAAGGCAGGGGCAAACTCGCCTGTGGTGTGGGGCAACCGCCTCTTCTTGTCAGGAGCGGACTCGCAGACGCGCGAGGTGTATTGTTACGACACGGAAACCGGCGACATGGTCTGGCAAAAGGCGCTGGAAGCCTTCCCAGATTCACCAGTCGAACCGCCAGATGTAACCGAAGAGACGGGATACGCCGCGCCGACTATGGTCGCGCACGGCGAACAGGTGTTCGCGATTTACGCCAACGGCGATGTCGCCTCTTTTGATTTCGAGGGCAACCTCGTGTGGGGCCGCGCGATAGGAATGCCCGAGAATCACTATGGACATTCCTCTTCACTGATCGCATACGACAATCTCCTTTACGTTCAGTATGACGACAGCAATGATCCTCGCCTGATGGCGCTGGACACTGCAACGGGCAAGGAAGTGTGGGCCGCCAAGCGTAAGAAGATCTCGTGGTCCTCCCCCATTCTCGCGCAGACGCCCATGGGGCCGCAGGTGATCCTCTGTTCCGAAAAGGACGTAGACGGATACCAGGCGCTCACCGGCGCCTTGGCGTGGACGCAGGAGTGTCTCGACGGTGAGGTCGCGCCTTCCGCTGCGTACGCCAACAGCATTGTGTTTGCGGCCAACGAGTACGCCATGGCTTCGGCCATTCGCTTGAGCGGCACAGCCGAGGCGGTGCAGAGCGAAATCATCTGGGAGTTCGACGAATTGCTGCCTGAGGTGTCGAGCCCTGTTGGGGATGGCGAACGCTTCTACTTCGGCACCGTGGCGGGCGACCTTGTCTGCCTGAACGCGGAGACCGGGGAGACAATCTATATCGAGGAGCTGGGTGAAGGATTCTATTCATCACCGGTGCTGGTGGGAGACCGTATCTACGTGATCGACAGGGACGGCACCATGTTTATCGTCAAGGCGGGACCCGCGTTTGAAGTGATCGCATCCCATTCGATGGGTGAACCCGGCTTTGCAACCCCGGCATATCTCGACGGGCGCATCTACCTGCGCACGCCGCAGAATATCTACTGCATCGAGTGATTTCATGGCAGCGACAACCATTGACATAACGGACATCGATCGCATCGTCGAGGAAAACGGCCGCGCGCCCGAATCCGTGATCCCTATCCTGCAGGCGATCCAGACGCGATACCGCTACTTGCCCGACGAAGCCCTGAAGCGCGTCTGTGAATTGACCGAGATCACGGCGGCCTCCATCGAAGGCGTGGCATCGTTCTATTCGCAGTTTCGCCGGAAACCGGTAGGGCGGCACATGATCAGCGTGTGCGACGGCACGGCATGCCACGTGAATAATTCCGAAGATATCCTGGAATCCGTCCAGGAGGTGCTGGAACTCCGCAACGGGCAAGACACCGATGCGGATGGCGTGTTCACCGTGCAGAAAGTGGCGTGCCTGGGCTGCTGTTCCCTGGCGCCCGCCATTCAGATCGATGGCGTAACCTACGCGCACCTCCGGCGCGACACCGTGAAGGAGACGCTCGAAGATTTCCTCGTGATGGAGCGCGCGAAGAAGGAAGCGCCGCATGAAGTTCAACGCCACGTCGTGAAGAACGGCGCGGAAATCCGGGTCGGACTCGATTCGTGTTGCGTCGCAGGGGGAAGCGCGATCATTCGCGAGGCCTTGGAGCGCGCGCTCGCTGAGATCGGTTCCGAAACGCCGGTCAAGCATGTGAGCTGCGTGCACATGTGCCACCAGGTGCCGGTGGTGGAGGTCGTGCTTCCCGACAAGGATCCGGCGCTGTACGTCAAGGTGCGTCCGGAAGACGCGCCGGCTATCGTGGCGCGCCACTTCAAGCCTCGTTCGGCACTCACGCGGATTCGCTCTTCCGCCACGCAGTGGCTCGACCGATTCTATGTCGGCGATACGAGCGAGACAAAGCCGCTGCTTGAGCGTCACGATGGTGACGCGCGCGAAGAACACGTATCCTCGTTCCTGAGCCATCAGCGTCACATCGCCACGGAACACCGCGGTGAGCTTGATCCTGGCGACCTCGATGAATACCTGCGCAGGGGCGGGTTCATGGCAATGGAGAAGTGCCTGCTGGGCAAGGCCACCGGCGCGGTCCTTCTGAACCGGCACCGGGGCGGCAATGGCCGCGGGCTTTCTGCGAATGGCGACGCATGGACCCCGGAGCAGATCATCGAAGAAATCCTGAACAGCGGACTTCGCGGACGAGGCGGCGCGGGATTCCTCACGGGGCGCAAATGGCAGTTCGTGCGCGAGGCGCCGGGCGGCAAGAAGTACATCATCTGCAACGGCGACGAGGGCGACCCCGGCGCGTTCATGGACCGCATGATTCTGGAGTCGTATTCGTACCGCGTTATCGAGGGGATGATTCTCGCGGCGCGGGCCGTGGGCGCGAACGAGGGCTACTTGTACATTCGCGCGGAGTATCCCCTCGCGACCCGCCGCATGCGCCAGGCGATCAAGGACTGCGAAGCGGCCGGTCTGCTGGGCGGCAACATTCTCGGGACGGACTTCTCGCTGCACCTGACCGTCAAGGAAGGCGCAGGCGCCTTTGTCTGCGGCGAAGAGACTGCGCTGATCGCGTCGCTCGAAGGACGCCGCGGCACGCCATCGATTCGTCCGCCATACCCTGCCCAGGAAGGCCTTTACGGCTGCCCCACGCTCATCAACAATGTCGAAACGTTTTCGATGGTGTCGTGGATCATCCGCAATGGGGCTGCGGCCTTCTCGGCGATGGGCACAGAGAAGAGCAAGGGAACGAAGGTCTTCTCGCTTGCGGGAAAGATCAAGCACGGCGGCCTCATCGAGGTCCCCATGGGCATCACGCTGCGGGAGATCGTGGAAGATATCGGCGGCGGCATCCGCGACGGCCGGCAGTTCAAGGCCGTGCTGGTCGGAGGGCCTTCCGGGGGCTGCATCCCCGCGTCTCTCGCCGATATCCGCGTCGACTATGAGGCCCTGACGCAGGCAGGCGCCATGATGGGCTCGGGCGGCATGGTGGTGCTGGACGATTCCGACTGCATGGTCGAGATGGCCCGGTACTTCCTCTCGTTCACGCAGCACGAATCCTGCGGCAAGTGCGTGCCGTGCCGGATCGGCACCAAGCGCATGCTCGAAATGTTGACGCGCCTCTGCGACGGGACGGCAAAGGAAGCCGACATCGAGCTATTGGAGCAACTCGCGCACGTCGTGAAGAATCAGAGCCTCTGCGGGCTCGGCAAGACCGCCCCCAATCCCGTGCTGACGGCCCTAGAATACTTCCGCGAAGAATTCGACGCGCACGTGCAGAAGAAGTGCCCGGCGGGCAAATGCAAGGCGCTGATTGATTTCTGGATCGAGGACAACTGCATCGGCTGCACCCTGTGCGCGCAGGCGTGTCCCGTGGATTGCATCGTGTCGCACCCGTATACCCTCCACGTGATTGAATTGGACCGCTGCACGCGATGCGACGCGTGCCGGGTGGCCTGCCCGGTCGATGCGGTGAAGTCCGGATCGCGCTAAACGGAGAACAGAAGAACGTGCCTAGCCTGACGATCAACAACAAACGCATCGAGGTGGAGCCGGGGACGACCATTCTCCAGGCGGCGCGCAGTCTCGGGATTGAGATCCCGACGCTGTGCCATTGGGACAGCGTGCCACCGATGAACTCCTGCATGCTGTGCGTCGTGCGCAATGCGAAGACGGGCCAGTTGTTGTCGTCGTGTTCTTCGCAGGCCCAGCAGGACATGGAAATCGAAACGGACAGCGGCGACGTGTGCGCGGCGCGCAAGGAAGTCCTCGACCTGATCGTGAGCGAGCACTTGGGCGATTGCGAGGCCCCCTGCAGCCACACGTGCCCGGCATCGATGAACATTCCCCAGATGATGCGCCAGATGTACACGGGCGATCTTGAAGGCGCGGCATACACCGTCACGCTGGGCCTCGTGTTTCCATGGACCTTGGGATATGTGTGCCCCGCGCCTTGCCAGAATCCATGCCGCAGGAAGTCGTACGACGAGACCATGCAGATTCGCGACATGCACCGGAGTGTGGCGGAAGCTGGGTATAGCGACGCGCCGGAACTGCTGGAATGCCTGCCGGATACCGGCAAACGTATCGCGGTCATCGGGTCCGCAATGTCGGGCATGTCGGCGGCCTGGGTGCTGCGCAAGTCGGGTCATGCGTGCACTATCTTTGAGAAGGAAGCAAAGGCCGGGGGTAAGCTGCGCGGTCTCCCAGAAAAGGACCTGCCTAATGGCGTCCTCGACGCGGAGATCGCCCGTGTCGAGCGCCTCGGCGTCGAATTCCGGTACGGGTCCGAAGTGACGAAAGAGTCGCTGGACGAAATCCAGAAGGAGTTCGACGCAGTCGTGGTCGCGTGCAATGGAGTCGCGCCACCCAGCGGGAAGATCTTCGAGGCCAAGGAGCACAAGCTGAACGTGCGCGCCGTGGGGAATGGAAAAGGCGCGGCGGTCCTCGTGGACCGCTACCTGAAGAGCATGAACGGCGCGGCCGCGAAGGAGCTTTTCGAATCGAAGATCGGGCGCATGGAGAAGGCCGAACTCGAAGTCATGCGCTCCCACAACGAGAACCGCGAAGCCATGGAACCGGAACCGGTGGCGGACAATCTGGCGCGCAACCAGACCGAAGCGGGACGCTGCCTGCATTGCGATTGCCGCAAGCGGACGAGCTGCCGCCTGCGCAAGTGGTGTAGTGAATACGGCGTCGAGATGCGCAAGTTCACGGCAGCCGAGTTGCCGGAGTACCGCATCATCGGGCGCGACGGCGACGTCATCTTCGAGCCCGGAAAATGCATCCGCTGCGGCCTCTGCGTGGCCATTGCCAAGAAGTATGGCGAAGAAATCGGGTTGACCTTCATCGGCCGGGGTTTCGACATGGACATCCGGGTGCCCTTCGACGAGCCCTTGGAGCGTGGTATTCGCGAGTCGGCGGCGGAGTGCATCGAGGCATGTCCCACCGCCGCGATTTCCTGGCGCAACGCCGAAGACGCGGAGCACTGCCACACAACGACCTGGATTGAATTGTAACAAGACCGACTCATTCGCAAGTGAGGCGGAATGCGCCGTGAAGGCAAGCATTAACGCGCATCGGGGAGGAGATTCAAGATGTTCCGCATCATGACGACCGCAATCACTCTGTCCGTACTGCTCATCGCCGGGACCGCGATGGCGGCAGACTCGCCGCAGTTTCGCGGGCCCAACCGCGATGGCAACTTCGCGGAGACAGACCTGATGAAGGCATGGCCGGAAGGTGGCCCTGCGTTGATATGGAAGGCGGAAGGGATCGGTTTTGGGTACGCCTCCGTGTCCATCGTTGGCGACACGATCTATGTGCCCGGTATGATGGACGACAATCAGGGCTATCTGACCGCGCTCGATCTCGCCGGACAACCGAAATGGAAGGTGGCCTACGGTGAGGAGACGCAGAACAAGCAAGGCCCGGGTTCCCGCTCCACGCCGACCATCGATGGCGACCGCGTATACCTGCTATCAGGACCGGGTGTCTTGTCCTGCATGAGCGCCAAAGACGGCGCGATCGTATGGCAAGTCAACATCATGGAACGGTTCGCCGGAAAGGTCGTGGACTGGGTACAGGCGGAATCCGTGCTTGTAGACGGCGACCGGGTCTACTGCACGCCGGGCGGGCCCGATGCCAGCGTGGTGGCGCTGAACAAGATGACCGGAGAGACCATCTGGACCAGCAAAGGGCTGAGCGACGCCTCCGCCTACTGTTCCCCGAATATCATCGACCACAACGGGCGCCGAATCCTGGTCACCATGACGGCCAAGCTCGTCGTGGGAATCGACCCTGCCAGCGGCGCGGTGCTGTGGACCCACGAGCATCCGACCGACTACGACATCCACGCGGTGACACCGGTCTACGAGAAGGGCATGCTCTATTACACCGCCGGATACAAGTCGGGCGGCGGCATGCTTGAGCTTGCCGCGGACGGCGCGAGCGTCACACCGAAATGGCGCGACGAGAATCTCGATTGCCAGCACCACGGCGTCGTGCTGCTGGATGGATACATCTACGGGACCACCCACCAGAGCGGCCGCGAGATGCTCTGCCTCGAACTGGCCACCGGCAAAGTCATGTGGCGCACCGGCGACATCCGGCAAGGCGCGGTTGTTTACGCGGACGGCATGCTCTACGTCTACGAGGGGCCTTCCGCCGGCGTCGTGAGTCTCGTGACGGCGACGCCTGAGAAGTTTGAGCGCACCGGCTCCTTCACAATCGAAGAAGGCGAAGGAAACCATTGGGCTCATCCCGTGGTTGCTGGCAAACGCCTCTATATCCGCCACGGCGCACTGCTGTTCGCATACGATATCGCCGCGAAATAGAGTTTTGCGGAGAGCCCAACACCAAAACGGCGTCCATAGGAGGGCGGGTTTTCCAACCCGCCTTTCCTGGATTCACGCATCGGCTCTGTGACTCCCCGGATAGTGATCGCTCGCCCTCAGCGCCACCGTGCAAACGCCGGTCCTCGCGTGTATGAGCGATTGGTGAATGGCGAATGGCGGGTTGGAAAACCCGCCCTCCTACCATGAAACGCCGATTCTACAGGCGAGCGCCGGGCCCATCACGTTGTATGAATCCATCAGCCGCCCTATTGTCTGTTTTGACCAGTAGTGCTATTCTTGGATAAGCGGTCAATACTTTGATTCCGGGGAATCCAAGGCGCGGGCAACAGCCCAAAGGGATACGGCCTATGCACCAGCAGTCGCCAGCAGTCCTTCGCGCAGCGGCGCGCGCCGAAGGAGCGTGCCCCCTGGGGAGCGGCGCTTGGGGGGAAGTTTAGCGAATGTTTACTGCCCGCATCTTCCTCATATTGCCACCAAAATTGCGCTTGGCAAAGTATAGGTAGTCCGAATGTTTGGATCGGGATGGCTGGTACTCATAGTTGTGACGACGCTTATCGGTCTTGCCGTTGGCTACGTGATGATGAATTATGTGCGGTATCATCAGTTTGCACAACGCGGTAGAGGCATATCGAGAATGGGTTGGCAGGTACGTATATTTGTGCTGATGTTTTCGGTCATTGTGGCGGGATATGGTCTTGCTACGTATACACGGTACCGGCTGCTAGTGCAGAATGGCGAGAGAATCATGGCGGACATCCAACCAGGCACTTCTGAAGAAGCCCTCCTGACCTATCTTGAAGCCAACAAAGAGCCGCTGGGAATCAGCAGTTGGCAGTCGACGAAAAAGGGGGATGAGCAGAATGCGCCAGATGATGTATATCTCTATCACGTGTGGTTTGGAGGCCATGCGAGCCTCTGGTCTCTCTTGGGGCAGAAGTTGTACTTGTCCATCAAAGTTGATGGAGGCAAGGCAGAGGTGAAGAGCATTCACTGGGGATTTCAGTAACAATTCCAGAGCAAAACCCGGACAGACTATGAAGTCCGTGGGCTTCAACCGTCTGGCCGGTAAGGGATGGGTCGCATGAACCTGGAGGTTGCCGCGCCGCACCGTTCCCACGCCGATACTACAAGCCCATCTTGCACGCTGACGGCGTGCCGCATTTCTAGCCAGGGGCAGAGCGAAGCGGCGCCCCTGGTTCAGTGTCATCTCCCGGAAGCACCCTGTAGGGGTGCCGCAACCATCAAGTTGCGCGCCTGGAAGGCCACGGATTGCGTCGCCCTTGCAGGGCTGATGTGAGAGTGCATACACACCAGACACGGCGCTGCGCTTGCCCCTGGCTAGAGTTGCGCGGCACTTTCAGCGCCAAGAAGGGGGTCGCACTGTGGCCTGCGGCAGCTATACGATTGCCACGGGCAAATCTCCTGTTTCGCTGCACATGACCTTCGTGAAAGACAGGGAGCAATCCAACCTGTTGCGTCCATAGGAGGGCGGGTTTTCCAACCCGCCTTTCTTGGATTCATGCATCGGCTCTGTGACTCCCCGGACGGTGATCGCTCACCTTCACGCCACCGTGCAAACCCAGGTCGTACCGTGTATAGGCGAATGAAGAGGCGGGTTGGAAAACCCGCCCTCCTAAGCTGAGACGCGCGCGGCGAGGGCGCCTCTCGCGCTCGATCAAAATAGCCGCAGCGTATAGGCGAGCGTGAAGTAGAGGCCCACGGCGAGAAAGACAGCGCCGGTGAAGCGTCTCGCCCAGCCCTCCATCTGGCTGGCCTTGTGAAAGACACGTCCGATCTCGTGGGCGGCGAAGGCGATGAGGATGCTGAAGACCGTGGCGGGCAGTGCAACGCCCAGTGCGTACATGAGGGGAAGGAAGAGACTGGACTCGTTCGCAACTGCAAGCGGAATGAGGCTGCCGAAGAAAAGTGCCGCGGTCGTGGGACAGAAGGACATGGCGAAGAGGATGCCCAGCAGCGCCGCGGCTCCGAATCCGCCCGAGCTGCCCCAGGTTTGGGCCCATTGCTTGAGCCGGCCGCTGCCGAGGTTCACATCCAGCAGGTTGAGCAGGGGCATCGAGGCCAGAATGAGAATGGGGCCGAGCAGCCGGAACATGTACTTCTGGAGCGCGTGAGAAATGAGCGGCACGGACACAAGACTGGTGACAATCAGCATGGCCAGGAGCACGAAAGCAAGCGCCTGCCCGAGCACGTAGAACGCGCTGGAGAGCAGGACGTCGCGTCGCCGGTTGACCTTGCGCGCGAGAAAGGATATCGCGGCCACATTGGTTGCCATGAGGCAGGGGCTCACGGAGGTGAGTATCCCGAGCCACACAGCTCCGGCGGCGGTCCACATCCACGCGGTCATGGAGCCTCTCCCAAAAAGTCCTTGACGTTGGTGCGGATGTACTCCTGGTAAGCGGGTTTGTCGTAGACCAGTTCCCAGATGTCCTCGAGATTCTCCCAGCGCATCTCCTGTCCGTTTTCGATGCGGGACACAACCACCGCCTTCGAATACAGGCCGTATTCCGTGACGTAGTGCTCGTTCTCCGGCTCATCAACGTTGATCACGCGCCACCGGAGTTTTCCCGAAGACAGCTCGGGAGCAAAGTCGTTCTGGATCATTTCAAGCGCGTACGACTCCAACTGGCTGCACGTCGTACACTCCTTGTCGCTGTCGAAGAAGAACACGATGACGGACGGGGAAACGCCAGAATGTCCGGCGTTTACCGGTTCGCTTGTGGAATGCGTCCGCCTCTGGATACCTTCGCGCACGACCGTATAGGCCACGCTGCCGAGTGCAAAGATGACCAAAATGGCGGCAATCAGGCGTTTGGTAGTCATAGTGCCCGCGCGGTAGCCGCCCGGTACCCGCGCCCCAGGATGACCGGCGCAGTCAGGCGAGCAGCTCCTTCAGTTCATTCAGGGAAGGGACCTTGCCCGACACCTTAATCTCTCCGTCGACGACGAGGGCGGGCGTGGACATGACACCGAAAGCGACAATCTTGTCGATCTCCGTGACCTTCTCCAGTTCATGCGCAATCTGAAGTTCACAGGCGGCCTGTTCAGCCAGTTCG
>JADLGB010000284.1 GCA_020849535.1 Candidatus Hydrogenedentota bacterium | reverse complement strand
GGGCGCGGTGGACGGGTTCTTCTGGCTTCGCCTTTCGCGCCCCGCCGTCCTGCTGGCCGGGGCGAATCAAGATGCCATCAGCGGGGCCGACGTGTGCCGGATTGTCCGCGCGACCCGGCAATTCAAAAACCTCCCAGTCATCGTCTACGGCGGAGATGCGGCGGCGGAGCGAAATGTCCGCGACGCGGGCGCGGACATGTACTTCGCCTCAACCCGGGAAGCCAAGCCCATCATCGCGGCGGTCAAAGAGGCAATTGAAGCGGCGAATGCCGCGTCCAAGCCCCAATAAGCGGCTCAGTCCACCACACAGGTCTATCGAAGCAGAGACCCCAGCATGCCCACTATGACGCAGGCACCGGAGTCTTGTTGTGGAGTGCGGCGGCTTGCCGCTGCTTTTTCAATGCAGGCTAGCCTGCGGTTTGAGGAGAAGACCCAGCATCCGCTCCACTCCCTTGCCGACTGGCATCCCCCGCTCAGAACACCCGCAGCACCACGCACTTCAAGTATTCCGTCTCCGGCATCGCGAGGAGAATGGGGTGGTCTTTCGCCGCACCGCGTTCTTCCACGACCCAGGCGTCGCGTTGCGCCGCGCGCGCGGCACGCTTCAGGATCTCGACGAAGTCCGCCTTATCCACAAAGTGCGAACAGGAACTGGTGACCAGGTAGCCGCCCGGTTCCACCGCCAGCAGCGCATCCCGGTTCAATGCCTGATACAATCCCGCGGCCTTGGTGGCTTGCGCGCGCGTCTTCGCCAGCGCGGGCGGATCGAGCAGCACCACGTCGTACCGCTCTCCGCGCTGAAGTACTTCAGCGATGCTCGCACTTTCAAACACACAGCGGTCCGCGACGCCGTTGCGCTCCGCGTTCGCACGGGCACGCTCGATGGCCGGGGCGGATGTATCCACACCCAGGACTGATGCGGCCCCGGCGGCTGCGAAATGGCAACTCCATTGCCCCGCGTAGCAATGACCGTCCAGCACCTTGGCACCATGTGCCAGCGGGCGCAGCGCCCAGCAGTTCTCGCGCTGGTCCAGGAAAATACCCGTCTTCTGACCTTCCGCGAGATTCACCGTGAACTGCAGTCCTCCGATGGATACCTCCATCGCATCCGGCACCTCACCCACGCGCTTGTCCACGCCCGGTAGCGTGAGTTTGACGCCCGTCACGCCCTCATGTTCCTGGAATGCCTTCGCCAGGATCTCCGCGTATTGGGCGTAGAACTGACAGCTCGACTGCGCCACTACGACGGGTCCATAACGGTCCACGACAAGGCCCGGCAGACCATCGCTCTCCCCGTACACCCAACGGTACACGTTCTCCCCGGGATACAGCCGGTCCCGGTAGCGCTTGGCGCGCGCCACCCGCCGTGCAAGAAACGCGGCATCCACAGTCTCGTTGTCGCGTCGCGTCAGAATGCGGACCCCGATACCGCCCTCCGACTGGTAGAACCCCCGTCCGATGAAGCGGCCACGGTCAGACTGGATGTCCACAACCTCGCCGTCCGAAACCCGGGGGAGCTTCGCGAACTCGTTGCGGTACGCCCACAAATGACCCCGCAAGAGGCGGCGGTCTTCTTTTGATTTCAGGATTGCTGTTTCCATAAGGGAAGAAGTGTACCCCATGAAGGGGGCTGTATTCGAGGGTTTTCTCAGTTCGCGCCTTGCGCCGCCCGCACCGGATGGACAGAATAGGCGCTGGGGACAGCCTCTCAATCTCGAAAGGGAAGGTAATGGAAGGGCCGAGATGTCTTGAACGGCACGAAATGGGTTCCCTCGAGACGTTGGTGGATACGGTGTTCATGCAGGGCCAAGCCGGCGTCATGCGCCGCGCGTTCCCCGCACTTTTCAGCGAAGACAACCTCGCGAACATCCTCGTCTACGAGGATGAAGGCCGCATCGTCAGCCATGTGGGCCGCACGGAACGCCGGGCTTCCCTGGGCGGATGTGCCGTGCGCGTGGGCTGTGTCGGGGCCGTCGCCACATACGAAGAATACCGGGGACGCAACCTCGCCTCGCGCCTCCTGGAGCGAACGTGCCAGGATGCCGCTGCGTCAAGTGTGGATTTCCTCATGATCTCAGGTGACCGCGGCCTGTACCGGCGCGCGGGCGCCGCCAGCGTGGGCCTCGATTATCGCCTGGCCCTGAGCCGGAACGAAGCCCAACTCCTTCGGTTGTCCGAATATGCCCTCCGGCCCTTCGATGCCGCGGACTTGCCCTTCTGGATGGAGGTCTATGAGCGCAAGTGCGCGCACTTCATCCGTCCCCTCGACGATTGGAACTGGGCTTTGGAGACACGCCTTTGCCAGCTTGTCGAATCCGAGTTTCTGTCGATCACGCTGGACGGCGCCGTGTGCGGTTATACGGTGTCCCATGTTTCAAGCCGCGACGGCGCGTGCGTTGTCGCCGAATACGCAGGAGACGACGCCGCGGTGCTCTCCGTACTCGGCCCGTTAATGGAACGGCACAACACGCAAACGGTGCGCATACACGTGCAGGGCACGCAGGCCGCTCTCATCGGTATGGTGGCCCGGGCCCGCGTCCGCATGGAACCGGTGCATGCCAACGGCACCCTCCTGGTGCTCGACTTCCCTCGCCTCATCGAGCGGTTGCGCCCCTGGATCGCCGGCAGGGTGGGCATGGGCCCGGCCTCCGCGATGTGCGTTCGGGTAGAGGATGGGCGCGTCTGCTTCCAGATGGGTCGCGATAGGATCGACTTCGCGTCCCCCGCGGACGCCACGGAGTTCGTTTTCGGCAACCACCAGCGCGGCCGGGGCGAGGGCGGATTTGCGCGCGCGTTCCCCGTTCCGAGCCTTTGGTACGGACTGAACTACGTTTGAGGCCGGGGTGACGAAGACGAGTTGCCATCCTCCTCACGCCCCTTGCGCTTGGCGTCACGCTCTTCCAGGGTTGTGCCCAGCCAGCCCCTTCGCCAGAAGAAGAAGAGCTGCCCTACCGCCATGGCGCCCATGATCAGTAGAATCAGCGGATAGCCCAGGAACCAATTCAATTCCGGCATGTTCCAGGGAGACTTCTCGGTATTGAAATTCATCCCATAGAGACTCGTCACGAACGTGAGCGGAATGAAGATCGTGGAGATCACCGTCAACACGCGCATCACTTCATTCAAACGCGTGCTCAGCGACGACAGGTATACATCCATCAGGTCGGAAACCAATTCACGGTAGGCTTCCACGAGGTCCAAAATCTGGATCGTGTGATCGTAGCAATCACGCACATACATCCGGGTCTCTTTAGTGAAATTCGAGTCCCGATCTCGCAGGATCGAGTTGATGGCTTCACGCAACGGCCAGATCGCCCGCCGCAGCACGAGCAAGTCCCGCCTGGATTGATGAATCTGCGCCACAAGCCCCGGGCCCGGTGATTCCAATACTTTGTCTTCCAGGTCCTCCAGATGATCGCCATACGACTCGATGATCGGGAAGTAGGCATCGACGAGCGCGTCAATCAGGCAATAGGCCAGAAAGTCGGTGCCATTTGCCCGGACTCTTCCGTAACCCTTGCGAATGCGATCGCGAACAGGATCGAAGCAGTCTCCGGTCTCGCGCTCCTGAAACGTCAGCAGGTAGTTATCGCCGAGGAACATGCTGAGCTGCTCGGTGACCACGTCCTCGTTCCGGTACACCATCCGAGCGACGAAGAAGAGCTGCTCGTCATACTGCTCCACCTTCGGGCGTTGATGAACGTTCACCACGTCCTCCAGGGCCAGCCGGTGCAGCTCGAACATGGTGCCCAACTGCTGCAACACGTCCCGGTCGCCGAGACCGTCGACGTTGATCCACACGGACGGCCACTTGTCCATGAACGCAGGGATCTCGTGTGGTTCTTCGATTCGCTCTTCCGCGTACCCGTTGGGGCCGAAGGCGAACACCGTGATCTGCGGTTCGGGCGCCTTGGGGTCCACAACGAGGGAACCGGGCAGGGCCCCGGGCGGAGTCCGCCGCAACTGCGTGGTGGTTGAATGACTCTCGTGCGTAGGTTTCACGGATAGCGCCCCACTGCGGGATTTCGGCCAGCTACGGCTTGTAGACTAACAGACTCTCGTTATCGATTGCACGCGCACGGCCCGCCCTCGAGGCAGGGCTATCGCACTAAGAGGGTGTTTCAAAAGGAAGTGACCGCACAGAGCAATGGAGCCTGCGCCACAAGGCACCCAGACTCCGTTGTCCCATGCGATCACCTTCTGCGGAAACTGCTCTGAGCGCTGAAAGCGCCATGCAACTCTCGCCTAAGGGGTGGAACGAAGCGGCGCCCCTGGTTAAGAAAGATCCCAATGATTCAGCCCTGTAAGGGCGCCACAAGCGAACGGGGATTGCCGTGTTTGCGTCGCCCATTCAGGGCTCTGGTTTTGGGGAACAATCTGATCCAGGGGCGCCGCTTCGCTCTGCCCCTGGCTAGAAATGCGGCACGCCTTCAGCGTGCTTCCATGCCCGCAGCTATCGCAATCGACTGCAATGTCTAGTGCGATTGCCCTGGCCCTCGAGGTTTAACATCATGCAGGCTTCCAGTATCATCCTTCATACGGAGGCCGCCGTGGCGTACTCCGAGTAAGGCTCGGGTCCTGGGAGGGGAGCAATGACTACTGTTCGTGTTTTGGGCGTTCAAATGGCCGTTTCCGACAAGTTGGACTGCAACCTGGAGAAGATACTCACTTTCCTCAAACCCACCGACGCCGACTTCGTGCTGTTCCCGGAAATGGCCCTCACCGGATACACCGGCACATTCAGCGAGAAGGCCGTCGAAGGCGCCTGGAAACAAATCGCCGAGGCCTGTCGCCACACGTACACGGCGGCGATGGTGGGCACGGGGTGCAAGACTCCCGAAGGCACGTTCATCCAGACGCGCGTGTTTGGGCCGCACGGCCAGCTCATCGGCACCTACGAGAAGATCATGGCCACGCAAAACGACCGCCAGTTCTGCCGCCCCGGCGGCGAGCTGCGCGTGTTCAAGCATGCGGGAGTCCGCTTCGGTTGCCTCATCGGCAACGACATGTGGGTCACGCCGGGGTGCGGTCCCTATCCCGATCCAAGGCTCTCCTATCAACTCGCGAAGAAAGGGGCGCAGATGATCTTTCTGGGTGTGAATTCCGGGGCCAGCGCCATCCACATGCCTTTTCACGAGTCCAACCTCGCATTGCGGGCCATCGAGAGCAGGATTCCCGTGTGCACGGCCAACGCGTGCTCCCCTGACGGTCCCATCAACTGCGCCTCGGGCGTCATGTCTGCGGAAGGCAAATGGCTGGTGCAGTGTCCGCGCGAAGGCGAGCACGCGTACACCTACGATATCGAGGTGCAGACTGGGGACTAGCGCCTGTTCCTTGCATGGATGATGCGGGCGCGTGATCCGCGACTATTTTTGATCAAGACGGGGGTCTTCTGTGCCGGATGAGGCACACGGCGCGTTGCACGAGCGCCGGACAACGGAAGTAAGCGAGGGGAGTACGCAGTCATGCCACGTTGGGTGTTTGGGTTTGTCGTGTTCGCTGTGGCCGCGAGCGTTGCCGCGTTCGCAGATGCCGGCTATTCGGTGGCCGCAAATGAGGGCCGCACGGGATTCACATTGATCGAGGACGTGGGGCCGCCCGTTCAGCGCATCGTGTCAAACGGCCACGATGCGTTGGCCTCCGGACCAAATCCGGACTATATGACGCGAAAGGGGATTCCCTTTCGCGTCGAATCCGGCGGGTACATTGCGGGCTCCGAAGTCTTCCTGATTATCGAACACGATGATGCGAACATCGGCGTCATCGAAGTCAATGCGGCTCCGGCTAAAGCCGAACCGCTCGCAGGCAGGGCGTGCCTGGGAACGCACGCACCCCGGCGCGCCGTGTTTCGCATCGCTCCCGCGCCTGAAGCCGGCGCACGCATCGAGATCATCGGAGTGCGCTCGCTCACGGGAATTCGCCTGCTGCCTTCCCTGGATCCCGGTCTGCTGGAATCCGTTCAACAAGAAACACCCACCACGCCCGCGGCGCCACCGTTTCAATTGAAACGTCCAATGCAACTCGTGATGTCCGTCGGCGCCGACGCGAAGACTCCCGAAGAGCTGCCGTCTGCCATGGATCAGATGCGCGTGTATTGCCCGATTGCGAGTGCGTTGGGATTCTCCGGTGTCGAAAGCTACGTCAAATGGAACTTCGTGGAGCCCGAGCAAGGCCGCTTCGATTGGAGTTACTATGACGCGGTTGTCGCGGAGGCTCAGGGTTACGGGCTTCGGTGGTTTCCTCTGCTCATCGTCGGCTCTGCGTATGCCCTGCCTCCGTGGTTTCACGACTCCCCGGAGAACCTCGGCTTCGTATGCCTCGAACACAACAAGGGCAACAATATTCAGACCATCTTTTCAGGCCACCAGCGTCCCCATGTGGAGCGGTATCTCAAGGCCTTCGGCGAACACTATGGTCCGATGGATGCCCTGCTCGGCGTGCGGCTGGGACCCAGCGGCAACTACGGCGAGTCGCAGTACCCGGCGGGCGGCAATTGGGGATACGGCGACGAGCAGGAGCACATTCACATCGGATGGTGGGCAGGCGATCCGTATGCCGCGGGCCACTTCCAGGCTTATCTTCGGAAGCGGTATGCCAGTGTTGCCGAGCTGAACACGGCGTGGGAAGAGACGTACGCCGCCTTTGAAGACATCGCGCCTTTCATTCCTCAGTTCGCGGAGAATCCCCGCAAGCGCAAAGACTTCGTGGATTGGTATGTCGATGCCATGACCGGGTGGTGCGAGGACTGGGCCGTATGGGCACGCCAATCCATGCCGGACACATCGATCTATCAATCATCCGGCGGTTGGGGGTTCGTCGAATCGGGCACCGACTTCACCGATCAGACCAAGAGCATGGCCAAGGTTCACGGCGGTATCCGCGCCACCAACGAAACGGACAGTTACGCGCAGAACTTCTTCGCCACGCGCATGATGAGTTCCGCCGCGCGCTTCTACGGTGTGCCCTTCGGTTCCGAGCCTGCCGGCTTTGGCAGCGCCCGCGGCGTGATGGCGCGGCTCTACAATATCCTGATCAACAACGGCCAGCATCTCTTCTATTACTACGGCAATCTGCTGGGCAACGATCAGGCCGTAGACAAGTGGCTTGCGCACGCACCGTTGCTTGATCAACGTGATGAGCCCTTTATTGAAGTCGCGGCTCTGTACCCCGACACCATGGGAAAGCTCGATGACGCGGTCTTCCGCAATCTGTATGCCTTCACCTTCAACAGCCAGGTGGCGGCGCTTCGTCCCAAGCTGGACTTCGATTTCTGCAGTGAGCGCATGGTCTTGGACGGGGCCCTCCCGCGATACAAAGTCCTCTTGCTTCTCTGGAATCAGATGATTGAAAAAGACCCTTTGAATCAAATCGACGCGTGGGTCCAAGAGGGAGGCATCGTGCTTGTCGCGCAATGGCGCTTCAACCCCATCACCACGGTCGAGGGCGACAGCACCGTATACGATGCGTGGCGCAAGGGCCAAACCGGCAAAGGCAAGGTCCTCTTCGTCCCCGACGATCGCGTTCCGCCGGCGCGCCTCGCCAATGCGCTCGAACGAGAGCTGCTCGCGCTGGGCACCCTGGACCCGCAAACCGTTCGCATGCTGAAGACGGACAAGCCGGAAGAGGTCTATGTCAGCGCCTTGAAAAACGGGTCCTTCGCGCTGCTCAATTACCGCGATGACAAAGCCACCGTAACCGTGCCTGGGGCCGCGCCCGTTGAGATGGACCCATACACAATCGCGATTGTTCCAAGCACACGAACCGAAGTGGATAAACCATGAGGACTCCAACATGAAGACGTTGATTGCGCTGATCGCTTTGGCGGCCATGTCCGTGCCGGCATCCTGGGGCGCGGAAGGCGGGAGTCTGCCCCGCCACGTCGATGTGTACAAGGAGACCGGCCGCTTTGGAGGGTGGCCCGCGAACCACGGCATCTGGAGTTGGGGCAATGAAATCCTGGTGGGTTTCAGCCGTGGGTATTACAAGGACCTGGGTCCCGATCGGCACAACATCGACCGCGAAAAGCCCGAAGAGCACTGGCTCGCGCGCAGCCTGGATGGTGGCGAGACCTGGACGCTCGAGCATCCCGCTGAGAAGGGTATGCTTATTCCGCAAGGCACATCGCTGCATGGCACCGAGGCACCCGGACAGGAAATTAAGCCGGCCGTGGACTGTCCCGGCGGCATCGATTTCACCCATCCTGACTTCGCGCTGACCGCGCGTATGTCGAGTCTTGAAAGCGAGCCTTCCCGCTTCTACTACTCTACCGACCGTGGCAAGAACTGGAGTGGGCCGTTCAAGCTCCCCCTCTTCGGTCAGAAGGGTATCGCGGCGCGTACCGACTACGAAGTCTTTGGCCCCCAGGAATGCATGTTGTTCCTGACTTCCTCCAAGACCAACGGTAAGGAAGGACGGCCCTTCTGCGCGCGGACGGTCAACGGCGGCAAGACATGGGACTTCGTGAGTTGGATTGCGCCCGAACCTACCGGGTATTCGATCATGCCGACGACGGTTCGCTTGTCAGCAGATGGACTTTTGACGGCCGTGCGGCATCGCGAAGGCGACCACAGTTGGCTCGATGCCTTTGTATCAGAGGACCGAGGTAAGACTTGGTCGTTCCTCAACAAACCCGTCGAGGACACTGGCGAGGGAAATCCCGCCAGCATGATTAAGCTGAAGGACGGACGCCTCTGCATCACGTACGGATATCGCGCCGCGCCGTTCAGCATGCGGGCGCGAATCAGCAGCGACGAAGGAAAGACCTGGGGCGATGAAATCATCCTCCGCGATGACGGCGCGGGCCGCGATATTGGCTACCCGCGGACCGTGCAGCGAGAAGATGGCAAGATCGTGACCATCTACTACTTCCAAGATCGCCAGCAACCCGAACGCTACATCGCCGCGACCATCTGGGAAGCGCCAGCCCCCTGAGGTGGCATGGGCTTCCAGCCCATGGTCTTAAACAGGACCCAACGCACAGGCGCGCTCAGCGCAGAGGTGCGCCGAGACGAGTCAGCGGAGCGCCTCTTCAGTACTGCCTGGCTTTCCGAGTGCGGCAGCCAAGCGCTTCGATTCATGGACGGGAGGGCAAGTCTCCACGTACCTGCCCTCGCCTCACCGCTCCAGAATCGCATCGCCCCACGCCGCGAGGTCATCGTAATTCGAGTCGCCCGCGTCGCTCGTGCGAAGCGTCAGGAGCTTGACGCCGGTAACGTCCACCTCAACAGACAGCGGTGCGTCGCCCTCACGCAACACCGGCGACTCGTACAGTTTCTTGCCGTCGCCTTCCACCACAAACACACAGGTGCCCGTCTTCGCTCCGGGCTGTTTACGTTCCTTGGGGACTCCATGAAGGCCCACCTGGGAGCGGAATCGCTTGTAGGCTCCGTCGATATCAAACAGCATCGTGGACGGCGCATGCACGCCCACGCCCCGATCGAATGCAGTCGCTCCAATGCGCAGCACCGGATCGTCCGGCCAACACGATGTGTCCCATCCCACGGTGAAGAAACCCACTGTCGCCTCCAGACAGCGCCCGCGCAAATCGCCGATGGCCGCAACGTCCCCTTCCGGCAACGGCGAGAGTGGCAGGGAGTAGTCCTGTACCGGCAGCAGCGTCGTCAGGCGGCGATCCGACTCCGGCGCGAACACGGGAAAGAAATCGCCCTCGGGTGCTTTCATGCGGCTGAAGACCGCCGGGGTGAGTTCGTATTCGGCCCGCAACCATGCGCCAATCTGGCCTGTGCCGCGTCCGGTCACAGCTACGCTCACTTCATGGTTGCCGGACGGAACGTCAATCAGCGCCCACACATCTTGTCCTTTACCGCGTGTCCGCTCGTGCAGCACGGCCTCCACCGGCGCGCCGTCCAGCATCGCCTCCACGCGCTGCACGTCGCTGCGGCGCGGAAGCAGCATCAGCAGCAGCTTGGCGCCCGCACTCTGCCGTGGAACCTCCACTGTTCCCGAGGTGCGCAGCTCACCTTCGCCCGCTTCCTGCAGAAGACGGCCTGAAGGCAATTGCCGCAAGTTGCTGGTATCGCAAACGCGGACCCCCCCTGCCTCAGCGTTCACCCAACGCGCGGGCTCAGTCGCGTTGACGAACTGACGCGAAGCGGTCCGGACCTCCAGCAACGCCACGTCGTAATCACGCAGGGGAACGAACACCGACGAGCCATACTCCACCTGTCCCAGGCACTCCCGGTAGGGGTAAACCACGGTCACGTACAGAGGCTCTGTTACGAGGCCGAGGTCAAGGCGATCGTCGAGCACCAGCTCGAAGTCGCGGGGCTCGATCCAGGGATTCCGCAGCGCCACGAGGCTGCGGCCACGTTCGTCCCCGTGGCTGTATCCGTAAGGCTGCCGCTTCGAGGGTTCGCCACCCAGCAATTGGGCATTGCGATAGAGCAGCGCGTTGCGCCGGACCCAGTTTCCAACCTCACCCAGGAATTCCAGCCCGCCCTCCGACGCGTCGAGCACGCCGAGATCGGAACAAATGATGTGATTCGCCACGGCCCCTCTGCCCGCCAGCGCCATCACGTACTCGTCTTCCCAGCGCGCCGCCATCGACTCGCCCTTCACGACGACGCCATCGATCAAGTGATCGCTGCGCACCTGAGTTCCATAGAGATCCTCCGCCCACAGCGGGAACTGACGCCGCAAGCGGCGATGCTCGTCAAACACCTGGATGTCGCGCACCGTGATGAGTTCATCGCGGAGCCAGGGCGAGGGGATGTCACAGCCGAGCGTGTCGCCCGCCACAGTGTGGACGCCGTCGAGTTGCATCAACCACCAGGGGCTGGCCCACTCGTTGCACACGAACAGATCGAGCACGATGCGCGGGTTGATGCGCCGCAGCGATTCGAAGATCGCCATCTTGTTCTCCACGATTCGCTCGGTCGCGTATACGCCGGCCTCTTCTCCTTCGCCCACCAAGTGCCCGTGCCCCGGCGCGTTGCATCCGAACCCCTGCCCCCAGTACATGCCGTCGAAGTTGATCGTGTTCATTCCGTAGGTGCGGACGATTTCCTCCAAGCGCGCCTTGATCGCCGCGAAGTACACTGGACCTGCCAGGCAGTAGCTCGCGTCATGCTGTAGTTCGAATCCCTGCGTCTTCCCCCAGGCATGCGTCGGCGTGTCGAAGATGGGGGAGAAGCTCGTCCAAAAACCCAGCGGCGTGTTGGTGCCGCGCAGGGCCTCGCGCGTCTTGTCCCAAATCTCCGGTTCGTTAGGTACGAACAACGCGTCGGGCCGGTACATGTCGAAGCCCGCATCGTAGGACCACCCGTCAAACGCGAAGTTCGTCAGGTCTTTCAACTTCTTGGCGTACTCCACCATTTTCAGGCCCTGCGGAGTGCGGTCGGGTGGTTTCACCACACGAAACCCATTCCAATAAATGTTCACGCGAGGCGGATTGGGGACGGGCGTCAGCGTCGCTACATAATCCATGAAGGCGTCGCGCACATTCGCGTCCTTCGCGGCCCCTATGACACAACGCTTCGTGATGAACGTGTCGCCGGCTTTCAATTCGACGCCCGGATGTTGCCGAAGAAAGATGACGCCCGCGGGGGTCGCGCTTGACCTCGAGCCAGGGAACTCCATTCCAATCCACAACGATTCCGTGTAGACCGGTTGGCCCCAATCGCCCAGCGATGGGAAAGATGAATCTACCGCGTAGGTCACCGATTCGTCCATCACCGTCAAATGCTCCACCTCCACCGTGCGTAAAAGGACCGGCTCGGTACCGAAGTTGGTGAACGTAATCTGCTTGTAAAGCCAAGGTCTGCCACTCGCCGCCGAGTAGTCGATGTCGGCCTGCAAGCCAATCCCCGCGTTGACCAGCGTAGCGCGCACCCCGCGCTCCGTTTCCTTCAAGGCCACGGCGCCAAACGTATCGCTGGAAACCGCTTCACCGTTGTCGATCGTAATGATGAACTCCGGACCCGCGACGCGCACGGCGCGATCCGCGAGATCGTTGGATATCGCGACGGTGTGCAGGCGGCCCGTCTCGATGTCGAGTTCACGTCCGATCTGGTGACCCGAGATGGAAAGCGTGTTTCCGCTCACTACCGCGCTGAGCATAATGAGGGACAAAAGACTGTGCGCCATGGACTACTCTCCGTATCTGTGCGATGCCGGAAATACGGCACCGTGACAACCAGCCCGTCCGCTATTGTAACGGAATACAATGCGGACCATACAAAGGACCTCGTGGCGGTCCAGACATCCCCCTCGGCACAGCGCCGGGAGACGTTCTTCTCTTCCTCCTCAATACGTCAGACCACGGAAGTCTCGCACCGTGTGAAAGGTGATGAGATTCGTATCGTGCGCGCTCTTGGCGCGTTCGTCGCCGGAGCGGGACAGCACGCACAAATCGTCACCGCGAACGGCCATGGACGCATAGTGGCGGCTCTGGCCGTAGGTGCCCGTGTCATCCACACGCCCCGCGAAACACCAGTCCATGCAATTGCGCGAAAAATAGAGTACGAGCCTCTGGCGCTCGTTGCTCGGCAGATTGAAGCGATCCGCAGGCAAGCGATCCGGGCGCGTCATGGAGTCCGTGGATTGCGTCGTGAGCATCCAGAACCGCTGGGACGGCTCATCGTAGAGGAGGTGAAACTTCATGTGCCCGCCCGGGCACGGGACAAACACGATGGGTTCGCCGGAGGGTGCTTTCTCGACCGATACCGTGATCGAATTGGCGTCTTCGGACTCCACCGCCTTGAGAATCGCCGCGTAGTTGGTGGAACCCGTGTGTGCGCGCATCCACAGGTGGAAGGTGCGACCGCTCGGGTCGAACCAGAGGTGGTTGGGGTCGGTGAATTGGACCACATTTGTTTCCAGCCAGCCCGGAGTGGCCATCGGGCGATGGTCGTCCGGGATGTCCGGGGTGACATCACCCTTGGTGAAGAAGGGAACGCCGATTAGGTTCGGTTCGCCGTACTCAGCGATCACCTCGCGGTACGTGATTTCGCTGGAGAAGGTCCATGCTTCCCGTTGGGTCAGGTCTGCGTTTACGGGGGCGGACATGAGGACCGGTGCCATGATATGAACGGGCCATTCCGGCCACGAGGGGTCGGTCACCCGCTCCATGACGAGGTAGACGCGGCCCCGGCAATAGTGAACGTTGCACGGCGCCTGGTGCCACTCCTGATCCTTCGACAGCCAGGACACATTGCTCCAGGTGACGCCGCCGTCATCTGAACGCATGACACCCAGGTTCATGTTGTGTCCGAGCACGTAGACTGAGTTGCCTGCAACGAAAGGCCGGGCATGGTAGATCGGCATTGCCGCTCGTTGCACCCACGTGCGTCCGCCGTCAGAGCTGGTGCAGATACGGCCTTTGAGCGGAGAGCCGTCGGGGCAGGTTTCGTCCTTCACGGTGTGCTCGTGATCGAAGGTGGCGACGAGCGTGCCATCCGGCAGAACGGCGAGTCCCGGGCTGTAGGCGAAGACCGCTGCAGGCTTTGGGGATTCGTAGACAACGACGGGGTCGTGGTCCAGCAGGGGGATGGACTGGGTCGCGGACGCGCTTTCGACTGCGGCGGATGCGCTGGTTTCCCCGATTACCGCTGTGGCGGTCGTGCCTTGAACAACGCGTGCCAGGAAACGTCTTCTATCCACCTTGAATCTCCTTCTCGCAACTCCTGCTTGTCCGTACAGGACGATCCCCTTGAACCGGGATCCATGGTACGTTTCGTTGCCTGGGTAATCCAGCGTGCGTATGGTTCGGGGAGTCACATCGCTTCACAGAGAGGGCGAACCCGAGTCGTTCTCGAGCATCGTCAACTTGTTCGGGCATACGCAGTTAAGAGGGTATTGCACATTGAATTGGCAATCGCCCCGCACGCATGGCAGAATTCGCTGCGGACCGCCTGGGGCGGAACCGCAGAGCGCAAAAGGTGTTCAAATCTATGTGGTTGAGGCAACCCAGATCATGACGGGACTCTCGGACTGGGACCTCGTGGCGCAGGCCCGCGGTGGCGATATGGACAGTTTCGCCCGGCTGGTTCACCGCTACGAGGCGCCCTTGATCCATTTCTGTCTCCGCATGGTGGGTTCCCACCAGGACGCCCAGGACCTTGCCCAGGAGAGCTTTGTGCGGGTGTACCGGTATTTGGACCGGCTCAAACCCGAGGCGAAGTTCTCGACGGCGTTGTTCGGCATGGCACGCAACCTAACGCTGAACTATCTGAGGGATGCTGGCCGTCGAGGACGGGGCAAAGTCCGTTCGCTGACCCGGGAAGACGAGACGGATAGTGCCGTGGCCGATGACGTGCACCGGCCCGATCGGGAGGCGCGCCTTCGGGAGATCGAGGGCATGCTCGAGCGGGCCCTGGAATCGCTTTCCCCCGAGCACAAGGAGGTACTGGTGCTGCGGGAGATTCAGGGGATGGACTACGATGCCATCGCGGCAATAGTGCGTTGCCGGAAGGGCACCGTGAAGAGCAGGCTCGCACGGGCGCGCGAGCAGCTACGAGTTCGCCTGGTCGAACTCGGAGGTGAATTGCTATGAAAGATGAACGGTTGAACGAGGAGTTGTCGGCGTATCTCGACGGCGAGGCACGGGATGCGGCTGGCGTGGAACGCCTCCTGCAAAGTGACCCGAAAGCCGCGCGCAGGTACGCGGAACTCGCGCGCCTATCGTCCCACTTGAAGAATCTGCCGGGACCCGAAGTCCACCCGGCCTTTGCGACGCGCGTGTTGGCAAGCGCCCGGGAGCAGTCCCTTAAGGGGCGTGCGAATCGGCTGCGTTATTGGCTGCCGGCCGGTGTGCTTACCTTGCTGGCGCTGATCGCGGCGGCCGCGGCCGTTCTGCGCGGCGCCCCGGAACCGGCGTTTGACCCAGGTATCGCGGCGGTTCTCGAACTGCGCCACGGCAACGAAGCCGAGTTGGGGCCATTCGCCACGCTCATGGACCAAGACATTCTGGCCGCGCCGGAAATGTCGCCCGCTGAACAGGGAGCAACCCAGGAGGCGTCCTCTGTGGATTCCATGGAGGTGGCGCTTGCCAGCGTGGTGTGGTTCGAATCTGAGGATACGGAACGAAACGAGCCGCAGGACGTGGACAGCATGCTGGAATCGCTCAATGATGCGGAGATCACGGTGTTGAAAGAATTGCTCGTCGAGTATGCGACGCAAGGGGATACGATATGAGAATGATGGTGACCGTGTTGTGCGGCCTGCTGGCGATCGGCCTGCTGGGACCGCGCGCCATCGCGGGCGAGGAGGCCTGCGAAGGCGAGCCTGACCGCAAGGATGGATGGCACGATGGCGGTAGATTCGATGCGATGAACGACAAGGAAATCCGCGAGATGGTGACCACCGTGATGATGGTCCGCATGTCGCGGGAATTGGAACTGAACGATGAGCAAACCGTCTTGATGGTCCGCAATTTCACGACCTTGCGGGACCAACTGACCGCGCTGAGCGACGAGCGCGATGCGCTTATTGGCAAGCTCCGCGAGGCGGTGAAGATCAACGCGCCCGACGCCGAGCTTCAGCCGATGCTCGATCAGCTTGTGGCAGTGGACAGCAAGCGGGAGGGGGTGCGTCGCGTGGCCTATGAAAAGGCCGGCACGAACCTCACCGTGACGCAGCGGGCAAAGCTCTATATCTTCATCCAGGACTTTGAGGGGCACCTGCGCCGGTTGGTGCAGCGCGCGCGGGAACTGGGAAGTGACAAAGTGATGCGGTGGCGTGAAGAGGGGATGCCACCGGGGATGGCGGAAAGCATGAAGCGGCGAAGCGCGGAGGGAATACACCCAGGCAGAGGGCCTGGAGACGCGCCGCGCCCCGAAATGAAGAAGCCTGCGGGTGAAGCGCCCCCTGCGCCGCCCGCGCCCCAGCAATAGGTATGCAACGGCGCGTTGTGAGACGCGCACGGTTGAAGATCGTTATCACGACGTCCGGGAAGCTCACAAAGGCCTTTGGGTCCGGGTATATCGCTCGGGCCCTTGCCTTTTCAAGAGCCGGCAGGGATGCCGGCGCTCCTGATGGCGTTTCCTGCGGCGCGGGTTTTGGAGTGCGGAGGCTCGCCTCTGCTTTCACTGAGCAGGCTTGTCTGCGGTTTACGTAGACCGCCCTCACGAGTGCCACGGACTCATTGGTACCCTGTTTCGAGTGACCGGCTCCTTGCTTGTCGCTGGTGTCTGACTGGCGATCCAGGCAAGTGGACCGATCTGTCGGATCCGTCCAATTCAAGACACAGGCGCCCCCGCCTGTGTCTTTGCTGCTTTCGCGATCGCTCATTGGCGCTCTCACGTGTCCCCACGGGTCGCCCGGCGTACGTTGACAATACGTGGCGAGCACCCCTAGGATGGGACTCCCGCGTGGTGCGAGAATCCGGGATTGGGAGCAATTTGCAGTGAAGAAAGTAGTCAGGATCCTGCTGGGCGTTGTATTCCTGTTCGTCGTCGTCGCGCTGGCCGCGCTGTTCATCTTTGACAGTAAGTATCAGTTTCTACGGAGCGGACCCGAGGTATCGCATGAGTCGCTCGTGCGCCCCGATACGAGCGTGCGCATCGTGGCGCGGCCGGAAGCGGCACGCGAGCTGATCGCATCGGCGTTTAGGGGGCAGGCCCCGCCGGACTGGGTTCTTTCGCGCGTGCTCCCGCACGAGGTCGCGGTCGTATTGACACCCCACCTCGACACGGGGCGACTCGAGGTCGATCTGTTCTGCAATCCGCAGCGTTTGGGTCCTGTGATTTCCGAGCAGTCGGCCTCCTTGGGGTTGGACCAGGCGTATCCTTTCATCACCTGGAACAGCGACCGCCTCGCGAACCGGGAGCGCGGCGTTCTGGTGCAGGACGGGTATCTGGACATGGAGCAGAACGTGCGGGATGCGGTGCACCGGCATTGGGGAACCCTGTCCCAGTTGAGCCGGCCCCGAGTGGAAGGAAGCCACGTCGTGGAGGCCGTTGCCGACAATCGGGACGGCACATTGTTCGCTCTGCTCATGACGCTGAATGCGAAGGGGCTTCTTGAACTTCCCATTGCCGAAGAGGATCTGGCGAAGGGTTTGATGCCGATTGCCAACGTCCGCGTCATGGCGGATCCGCAATCGCGGGAGACGATAGCCTTGCGGCTCGTGGTGGATTGCGTGCCGCAGGCGGAGCCGGGGCAGATCACCGCCACGAGTTTCTTGATTGGCGGTTTGCTGGGTCAGGCTTCCGTGGTGCTCAAAGACGCGTACAACGTGGACTTCACAGGGACCAAGAAGGCGGAAGGCCAGACCATCGTCGCGGACTATACCCTCTCCCCCATCCAGCGATTGCTGCCGTAGGGAAACTCAAAGGCAGGCGCTGCTCTCGTCTTCAGTACTGCCTCGCTCTCCGAGCGCGGCAGCACAAGCCTGCGGGTGCTCAGAAGGTCCGCGAGTATTCCATTCTCACCCCCAGTTTCCCCTTTCCGTTTCATGTGCAAGGAATCACATACGATGGCCGCCATCGGTGCCTTCTGTGAAAGGGAGCTGTGCGCTGCCACGCTCGGCGAGCGAGGCAGTACCAGAGGGTCTCGTCCACGCGTGTTGCGCAGAGATTGGCCCGGGGCACTTCTCACATGCGTTCGAGCGCGTGGATGCCCAGAAGGCCCAAGGCATTCTCCAGCGACTGCCGTGTCGCGGCACAAATCTGAATGCGCGCATTCCGCTGCGCATCGGGGGCGTCGAGCACGGGGCACTCGTGATAGAACGTGGTGAAGAGCCGCGCGGTTTCGAGGGCGAACTGCGCGATCGGCGCCACGCTGCGTTGTTGGACGCCCGTGGCGACGTATTCACGCAACGACGCCAACTTCGTGAGCAGAGCCCACTCGGCACCTGTCTCCACGGGGAAAGGCCCTCTGGAGACTTCGGGGACGGGCTTGCCGAACTTGCGCAGGATGGACGAGATGCGTGCGCAGGAGTATTGCACGTAGGGACCGGTATCACCCGTAAACGACAAGGACGCGTCCCAGTCGAAAATGACGTTCTTGTTCGCGCCCACGCGCAGGATGGCAAAGCGGATGGCCGCGACGGCAACCTGACCCGCGATGACGCTGCGCTCATCCGGGGTCAAGTCCTTGCACTGCTCCTCGACCTTTTCCGCGGCACGCGCGGTGGCCTCGTCGAGAAAGTCGGACAGCAAAACGACCTTTCCCTGGCGGGTCGACATCTTGCCTTCTTTCAGGAGAATGTAGGAGTAGTAGATGGGTTCGGGGGCGGTCTTGCCGGCCGCGGCGAGGATCAGGGCGACTTGCTGCATGTACAGCCGGTGGTCCTCGCCGAGGACAATGAGATTGAGGTCGGCGCCCTTGTCCATCTTCTCAATCGTGTAGGCGATATCGCGGTAGCCGTACATGGAACTCCCATTGGAACGCAGGAGCGCCACAAAACGGCCCTCCTCGTAAGGGTGCCCAATCTTGGACAGGTCCACGGAGAGTCGCATTTCCTCATCCGTGAAGAGCGCGTTCCGGCTCCGCAGCGCGGCGAGGACGGACTCCAGGCGCGGGTCCTGGACAAAGTCCGATTCCCGGTCGAAGCGATCGTAGGCGATGCCGAGCCGAGCCAGTACGGCAAGCTGGCCTTTAAGGCAGAGATCGGTGACGGCGCGAAAGCGCTTCCTAGTTTCCTCGTCGCCTTGCTCGATGCGCGCGAGCAGCTCGAAACCTTGGGCAGCGAAATCGGGGTCTTCCTCGGCGCGGGCGTTGGCTTCGGCATACACACGCAGCATGTCATCGAACGTGAGTGCTTCGGGGTGTTCACACGAGAGCACGAGCAGGGCAATCTGCCGGCCAATGTCGTTGACGTAATAGTGAACCTCCACGTCATACTGTTCGAAGCGCAGCAGACGCACCAGGCTATCCCCAATCATCGCATTCCGGGCGCGCCCGACATGTGGGCTGGCGTTGGGATTGATGCTCGTGTGCTCGACGAGGGCGCGTTTGCCGGCGCCGGTATCGTTGCTGCCGTAACGAGGGCCTTCGCGCAAGATCCGCTCGACGATTCGCCGCCCATACACTTCGCGGTCCAGACGGAAGTTCACATAGGGGCCTGCCGTGAAGGCCTCCTTCACGTCCGGTCCAAACGCGACCTCCTTGGCGATGCGCGCGGCGAACTGGGGAGGAGCCAGGCTGAGTTTGCGGGCAGCCTCGAAGGTGCGCAGGGCAACATCGCCCATGCTTAGGTTGGGCGGCGCGGAAAAGGCGAGGTCCCCGGAGGTCAGCTCCGGGAATGCGGACAGAATCGGGTCGGCCAAACTCTGGTAGGGGTTCAAAAAACACTTCTCCTGTGGTCCACGCGCGGGGACGTCAAAGCAATTGGGTTGCCGCGGATGTAAGCCGCCTCATTGAGCCGGGGACGCAGGCGCTGACGCGCCGCCTCCTCCGGAAATGGAGTCCTGACTATCCTGTTTCTTCTTTTCCATCTCCAGGCGGTCGATCTCCGAGATGAAACGCTCCGACACAATGGCGAGATGATAGCCGTAAGAACTCTTGATGACATCGCTCAGTTGTCCGATGGGAGCAGTCCAGGCGAACTTCTCCATGGCGTCCGTCAAGGTCCCTTTCTCCATCTGACCGAGGTCGCCGCCGCGCGAAGCGCTCAGCGGGTCATTCGAGAAATCTTCCGCCAGCTTTTCGAAACTCTCGCCCTTCAGAATACGTTCGCGCAATCCACGGATGACGTCGCGCGCGCGCGCCTCGTCCGCTGGGTCGCCTGCGTTGAAGCGGATCAAAATGTGCTTCATTCGGACCACGGAGGTGTTCGGGGTAGGCCGCCCCTGAAATGCCAACGCGGCAACCATGATTGCGAAAATGAGAATGACAGCGCCCCACATGTACTTGGTGCGGTCTTTCGGTTCAGCCTGAGATTCCAAATCAGATGCCATCCAAGATATCTCCCATCATGCTGAAATAGCCCATATAAAACGAGATAATCACATAGCCGATGAGCCCTGCCACAAGGAGGAGGATTGCGACCCCCATGACGCGCGTGGCAATCGCCACGGCGTGTTGGGCCTCTTCCATGTGGTATTCCGAAACCTTCTTCAGGCTTGTCTCCAATTGTCCTGACTGTTCCCCAACGCTGAGCATTTCCCGGGCGGTGGGGGTCAGATACTTGGAGGACTCGAAGGACTCCACTAGGGTATGTCCCGCGCGCACGAGAGGCACGGCCTTGATGAGGTCCTTCTGCATGTAGGGATTCGCCGTCACGGCGGCGGAACTCACGATACAGTGGTCCACGCGCATGCCGCTGCCGATGAGGAGCGACATGCTGCGGAAGAAGCGGGCAAGCCCGAAGCGGCGGGTCACGGGAGACAAGGGCCACACATGGGTGGCGACAAGCCCCCACACATAGCCAAAGAGTCCCATGCGCGAGAGGATCACACAGCCCGCGAAGATGATGGCGAACACGAGGGTCGATTTGGCCTGAAAGATGGCGTACTCCTGGAAGTACGTGATGAGGTCAAAGTTCGAGCGTCCATCCGACTTGAACATCTCCTGCAGTCTGGGGAGCAGGCGCAGTGCGAACATGCCGACGTACCACAAGGCAGCGAGCTGGATGAATGGATAGATTAGCGAACGCACGATCCTGCGCTGCATTTCGAGGCGATCCTCGAAGTACTGCGCGAGATCACGGAACATGACGTCGAGTTTGCCGCCTTGCTCGCCGCTGGCCAGAAGTTCGATGAAAAACGTGGGCAGATAGCGCTTCTGGGCGCGGGCGGCTTCGCCCAAGGTGGAACCGTGTTTGATGGATTCGCCCATCTGGGTGGTGACTTCACGAATCCGCTTGTCACCGTTCTGGCGGCCGACGATTTCCAGGCCCTTGATGATGGGGATCCCCGCGTCATAAGACGTCGCAAGCTGACGGCACAGGGGGACCACCTTCTTTAGAGAGATTTGAGGTGAGAACAGACCCATGGGTATTCCTGTCGCCAATATTGCGGCCATGCCTGACACCGAGCCCGGGAAGGTGCGGCCCTCCACCAGCCCAGAAAGTACTAAAGTCTAGCAAAGAGGCGCTCCGCAACGCCAATTCCGGCGCTCCAGGGGTAAGGTCAATCAGAAGCATCGAGTAAAGACACCGATGCCCGCGCCACACGCCGGTACGGACCCGAACGGAACGTAACCCATATTTGAGCCTAGAAACGGCAGTTGGGTTGAGGGACAGACCCCGTGTTTCGCTGCCGAGAGAGATGGGTCTCGGCGCGCAGAGCCTACGCGAAAGACGGGGTCAGTCCCATTCAACTGCCGTTTTTGGGTTGAGTGAAAGCGCACCGCAGCTTGTCCGTCACGCGGCAAAGCGCAACCGGAGCTGGGCCAAGGTCTCATTTCTCGGCGGGGACGGCTTCCTCTGGCTCACCGGGGGTCCTCACGATGGTCACATCCTTGACCTGCAGGATTTCCGCGGCATCCATAGCCTGCGTCATGGATGCGAAGGGCGCATCCACGTGAGTCTGTAGCACTAGGCCCTCCGGCTTCTGCTGAATCTTCTCGCCGAGGACCATCGTGAGCCGATCGGAAGGCACGGGCACGCCATCTATCGTGAATGCCCCCAGTTCGTCTATGGCAACGAGCACGGTTTTGGAATCATCGCTGTCTTCACCGGTGGATGTCTCGCCGTCCTCCACGGACTGCATGTTCACACTCAGTTGCCGGTCCGAATACAGGGGCATCACAACCATCATGATGATCAGAAGAACGAGGAAGATATCTGTCAACGGCGTGATGTTGATCTCTTCGAGGACGCTGGTCCGGCCGCGCTTCATGGGGCAGTCTCATCCTTTTGCTTCGGGTCTTCCTGGGCCGAGCCGATCACCGTCAGCCGTTCAAAACCCGCCGCCTGGGCCTCCGCCATGGCGTCGAGGATCCAACGGCTCTTCACGGTGCGGTCCGCCCGCAACGCAGCCTGCTTTTGACCCGTTTGCGCGGACGCCCGCTCCAGCACGGTCCGCAATTGGCCCTGGGGCACCGCCGCGCCGTCCACGAGATATTGGCCATCCTTGCCGATCTCGATAATCATGTCCTCTTGCGAACCCGGCTGGCCAGACACGATCTCCGGCGGGCGGATATCGCTCTGAACGCGACGGGACAGAGGGGCCACGACCATCATGATGACGAGGAGCACGAGAAAGACGTCCGTCAAGGGTGTGATGTTGATCTCTTCGACGAGCCTTTTCGGTTTGCCCGAGTGCGCGAGCTTCATGGACGTTCCGTGGTCTGGCGCTGTCTTTGCAGGGCATAGGTGCGGGCCGCGGCGCTCTGGGCCATCTCCGCATGTGCATCCGGCACGCTCAGGAAGAGTAGTTTCAGGAGCTGGAAGTCATCCTCGAAGCGGCCCACCACGGTGCGGAAGTAGTTGTTCAGCGCCACCGCCGCGATGGCCACGCCAAGTCCAAAGGCCGTGGCGATGAGGGCCGACCCGATGCCGAACATGATCTGTGGCACGCCCGCACCACCCCCGGTCTGGGCCATCTCGCCGAAGGTCAGGAGAATCCGGATTACCGTGCCGAACAGGCCCAGGTACGGCGAGATGGTCGCAATCGATCCGAGAATGGCCAAACCCGCCTCAAGCCGGCGGGTCGCCAAGGTGCACGCGATATCAAACGACGGCTCGAAGCGTCCACGCCGCTCGACGAGGATGCCGATACCCTCTTCCGCGACTTCCGCCAGGATGCCGCCCCACCGCGAGCAGAGCGCCTTGGCCGCGCCAAGCCCGCCGCCCAGTTCCCGCTGAAATGCCCGCAGAAACTTCTCCGTGCCGCGCTTGTGACGGTGGTAAAACCACAAGCGCTCAAGCGTTACCGCGACGGTGAGCACCGAACAAAGCACGATGGGCAGAAGCACCAGCCAATCGTGGAATATGGCAAACCGAATCATGTCCATAGGTGGAACCCGAACCTCCCCAGCGGCATCCGCAAAGTGCCGCGACGTATCAAAGGGATAGGATACCTCAACTGGCCGTGGAGTTTCACTTTGGGGCGTCTTTTCAGCTTCGTTGCCTCACGAAGAAATCTACTCGAAATGGGCGTTTGACTGCCTCGTCACCCCCTGATACAATCCGCCCGGTGTGGGTGATATGGTGCGGTGCAACGTGAGTGTGGGCATGGACATCACGAGACCTTCTCAACTCCATGGGAAGGCTTTTTTTATGCCCTGTCCCCCCGGAAAGAATCTGCAGTGAATATGGCCGGCGAGGAAAAGCACGAAACCACGGTGGTTCTGGACGCGGAGGCCATGGGCACCGCTATCCGTCGTGTGGCCCAGGAGATTGTGGCCGCCAACGAGGACATTTCCTCCGTGGCGCTCATGGGGATCCTCAGCCGGGGCCGCCCTCTAGCGGAACGCATCGCCGCGGAGATCGCCGCCATGACCGGGGTATCGCCACGTGTAGGCTCCCTTTCCACGGCCTTGTACCGCGACGACGTACGGAGCGGAAAGCGCTCCGCCACGGTGGGCCACGTGACGCATTTTGACTTCGATGTCGAAGGGGTCACGGTGGTTCTGGTTGACGATGTGTTGTCCACCGGCCGCACAATTCGCGCGGCCATGGACGAGGTCATCGACTACGGCCGGCCCAAATACATCCGCCTCGCCTGTCTCATCGACCGAGGGCTGCGGGAACTGCCGATCCAGGCGGACTACCTGGGGTGGTCGCTCGCGACCGGCCCGAACGATCACGTCTACGTGCGCCTGCGCGAGTCGGATGGCGAAGATCTGGTCCTCCTCGAGACCGGCGGTCTGGAAGCGGAAGAGGCAGCGTCATGAGCCCACATACGCACAAAGCAACCCCCATCTGGACCCGCAAGGATCTGATCGGTCTCGAAGACCTTACCCGAAAGGAAATCGAGCTGATCCTCGACACGGCCCCGCAGTTTGTGGAGGTGTCGAAGCGCGAAAGCGGCATCAAGCGCGTGCCCCTGTTGCAGGGGCGGCTCGTCGTGAACTGGTTCTTCGAGCCCAGCACGCGCACGCGCACTTCCTTCGAGATCGCGGCGAAGCGTCTCAGCGCCGACGCCTTGACCATCAACGTCCAGGCGTCCAGTTCCAAGAAGGGTGAAACCCTTCACGATACGCTGAACAATATCGAGGCCATGCACAGCGATGTGGTGGTCATCCGGCACAGTTGTGCGGGCGCGGCGCATATCCTCGCGCAGCATCACCGTTCGCAGATCATCAACGCGGGCGATGGCGCCCACGAGCACCCCACGCAAGGGCTGCTCGACGCGTTTACGATACGCGAGCACATCCGCAAGCAGCGCAAGGACCCGCATGTCGGGCTTGACGGCATTCGCGTGGCCATCATCGGCGACATCTCGCACAGCCGGGTCGCGCGCAGCAATGTGTGGGGATTGACGAGGCTTGGGGCAAGCGTCGTGTTGTGTGGACCCAAGACGCTGATGCCGGTGGATATCGAGCGCATGGGCGCGGAAACAACCACCAACCTCGCCGAGGCCATCCGCGACGCGGACGTGGTCTACGCCCTGCGCATCCAGCTCGAGCGCCAGCAGAAGTGCCTCTTCCCGAGTATCCGCGAGTACATCCGCTTGTTTCGCATAGACAATGAATCGCTGAAGGCCGCGCCGGAGCACGCGTTGATCATGCATCCGG
>JADLGB010000283.1 GCA_020849535.1 Candidatus Hydrogenedentota bacterium | reverse complement strand
GTCGTCGAGTCGCCAATCCCAAAGGCGCTGTTCCTTAGATTGAACCGTGAGCTATGCATCCCCTTCAGGGAACTCTTGTGCGGCGTGCTGACCCCGGGGTAGTCCCGCCGTTTCGGCGGGCCAACCCCGGGCTATGAGTACATAGGCCTTTCAGGCCATTGCGGCGGCTCAACGCCGCCGATTCGCACCCCTCTTGCCCGGGCTCAACGCCACCGATTCGCCAGTGAGCCTGGGGACCACTGCAAGAGCGTATGTCACTCCGGCTCGGCCCACGCTCTATCGCCTTCAACCTGCAATAGCTCCCAAAGAAGGGCGATACCAGCCAGACTTTGTGAGGATAACGGAACGGGCAGGTTTAGTGCGATTGCCCTGCCCACGTACACCGTCCGGCACTGTCCAGTGTTTGCCTTTGAAGGCGTTTCGCACCTACACTAGGGGCCAACCGCGCGGGAACGTCTCTTCGCGCAACAGCATCGGAAGGATAGGGACAGCCGTGAATACGAAAGAGCGTTGCGACAAGTTCTTGGAGGAAGTGCAGAACCACTTGCGGGACGAGTTACTTCCGTTTTGGCTGACCCGCGGGGTCGACAAGGAGTACGGCGGGTACCTGACCTACCTCGACAAGAACGGCAATCCCACCGGCGAGACCGTCAAGACGCACCTGTGTCAGACGCGCTGCATCTACACGTATTCGTCCATCCACCGCGCGGGCATCGGCAAGGGCGAGTTCCTCCAGATTGCCAAGCAAGGCGTTGATTTCCTCATCGACCATTTCTGGGACGACGACTTGGCAGGTTGGTACTGGACCGCCCAGCAGGACGGCACGCCCCTCAACAAGAGCAAGCTCACCTACGGCCACTCCTTCGCCATCTACGCGCTCAGCGAATACGGCATGGCCTCCGGCGATCACCGCGGCATCGAATGGGCGGTGAAGACCTATGAGGTCTTGCAGACCCTCGCGGCCGACAACTGCCACGGCGGGTACTACGAGTTCCTCGAGCACGACTGGTCGAAAAAGCGCCCCGGCAAATACGGCGGCGACCGCAAATCGTTCGACGTGCACATGCACCTCATGGAGGCCTTCACCAACCTCTACGAGGCGACGGGCGCGCTGATCTATAAGGAGCGCACGCAGGAGATCGTCGATCTCATCTTCGGGCGGATCATACACCCCGAGTTCGGACTGGGCATGGCGCAGTTCTCGCTGGACTGGAAACCGTTGCGCCAGATCCTCTTCGCCGATGTCTGGGGATCCGACCGGGACGCCGAAGAAGGCGAAGGCCGGCCGCTCGACAATACCAGCTACGGCCACAACATCGAGTTCGCCTGGCTGCTGCTGCATACCATCAAGGTGTTGGGTCTGGACGTGGAGAAGTACAAGCCGGCACTCCGGAAGATATTCGATCACGCGGCGAAGTTCGGCGTCGACTGGGAGCGGGGCGGCGTCTTCTGCGAAGGACCTTTCAACGGCCCCGCCCGCGAACGCAACAAGGAATTCTGGCAGCAGTCTGAAGCCCTCACCGGCTTCCTCGATGCGTACATTCTCTTCGGCGACCACGAGTACCTCGACGCCTACGAGAAGGTGCACCGTTTCGTCATGGACCACGTCATCAACCACAAAGTCGGCGAGTGGTACCCGCTCTTCGACGAGCACAACAACCTGCTCTGGGATTACATGGCCCATGCGTGGAAGATCAACTATCACACCGTGCGCTCGATGATCCTGAGCGAAGCGCGGCTGCTTAAGATCACGGGCTGAAGTTGGCCTCTGGCGCAGTGCACCTCGCGTGCGCCCATACGACACGCGCCGCAACAGAAGGGAGTACTCGCATGAAACCTATCGGACTCCTTCCGCTTTTGGCGCTACTCATGTGTTGCCTGATTGCCCCTGCGTTCGCCCAGCAGAATCAGACGGGCCTGGGGGCTTCGCTCTCGGACGCCGTGGACAAGCCCAAGGGCCCTCCCAAGGAAGAAGAGGTCACGCCGGAGCCAACGGATCCCTCGCTTGACCAGGAAGGCGTGACGCTTCAAAAGCTCTCCTTGCGCGAAAGGGTCGCGCAATTGATGTTGGTCACGCTCATGGGGGCGCCGAGCCCCGACATGTCAGATCGGGAGTTCCTCGCACGGTATACGCCTGGGGGCGTGATTCTGCCACCCATCGCACGCCCGGCGTCGGTGGCGGACTACGTGACGGCGTTGCGTCAAATGCCGATGGAGCGCACCTCCGGCATTGCGATGTTGATCGGCACCAATCTCTACGATCTCCCTCGCCGCGGGAACGCCAAGGTTGCGGGTTCGTTCATCCCGATGCCTTCCCTCCTCGCTGTCGCCGCGGCAAACGACCCGGAGATTACGGGACGCCTTTCAAAACTGGCCGCGGAACACCTCAAAGTCATGGGGTTCAATTTCCACCTGGGACCGTCGCTCGAGCTGGCCCCCACGCTACCCGGCGCGGAAGGCAGCTCAGCGTGTCTCGGCAGCGACCCGCGCTTCGTCGCGGAGAACGGCGTGGTGATCGCAAAAGCGATGCTCGAAAGCCAGATCATCTCCATGCCGATGGGGTTCCCGGGTGGTGGCGCGAACCGCGCGCCCAAGATGCCTGCCATCCTCCTGACCCCCGCGCCGCTGTTGAAGGACCAGGAACTACTCCCCTTCGCAAAGGCCATCGAGGCGGGGGTGGACATCGTCCACGTGGGCAACACGCTCGTGCCGACATTGGATCCCACCAACGTGCCGGCCAGCATTTCGGCCGTCGTCATGCGCGATACCCTGCGTCAACAGATGGGGTTTGAGGGCGTGATCGTCGCCGGCCCGATGGATACCAACGATATCGCCATCAAACTCGATCCGACGGAAGCCGCCATGCTCGCGTTGGAAGCGGGCGCGGACATGATCTACTGGAACCAGGCCGGCCAACGCGTGATGCGGACGGTCGACAAGATCGTCGCCGCGATCGAGAGCGGCATGATGAGCCAGGAAATCGTAGACTCCGCTCTGGCCCGCGTGATGGCGCTCAAGAAAGAGCATAAGCTGCTGGAGCGGGAGTTCCCCAAGGCCAAGGACGCCGAGGCACTCGGCAAGAAACGCAGTTATGCCAATGAAGCGTATGAGATTGAGCGCCGGTCCATTACCCTGGTTCAGAACCGGGGTAACGTGCTGCCGCTCAACAAGGCGGCTTCGGTCCCTGTAGGCGTGACCGGAGTCGCCGGGGTTGATGCCCTCGCGAACGCGCTCGAGGAATACATCAAGCCCGTGTCGCGGCAGCGCATCGGCACCGCGAAGTACGGCGGCGAAATCTATGACTTCGAGATCGACCGGTTGACGTCCCACATCCGTGGCATCAAAACGGTTGTCGTCATCGTGACGCCCGACCTGCGCATCAGTAGCCAGCTCCGTCTGATCGCCGCCCTCCAGGAAGCCGGCGTGCGCGTCACCGTAGTGCTGTTGGGATACCCAAGTATCCTGCCGGAACTCGTGGATGCGGAAGCGATCGTGCTTTCGTATACGAGTCCGCGGGCCGCCGACGCGAGCATGCGCGCCGTGGCCGATGTGCTCGTGGGTCAGGGACCGCTCGGGATTCTGCCCGCCGTGCGCGACGTCAAGGCCAAGGTGGGCGCTCCCATTTCCTTCAGCGTGCTCGACGTGATTCGCGCCCCGTCGGGCATCCTGCCCGTGACTATCGAGGAGCCGTTCGTGGCGGGCATGTCCGTGCCCTACGATCCAACCTTCTCGCTCAAGAAGGTCGAGTGGGACTTCGGCGATGGGAAGCAGTCAAAAGACTTCTTCCTCGAGCGTGCCTACGAATCACCGGGGCGCTATCCCATCACGCTGACGGTGACGGACAAGAAGAAACAGACGGCCACGCGCACGCTGTACGCCGTGGTCGAGTGAGGAGCGTTTCATGAAGTACGCATTGGCGCTCCTATGCGCCGTGGCCGCCAGCAGCGCCGAGCCCACCTTGAAATGGTCCTACACCGCCCAATCCAATCTGTACGCTCCTCCCCTGATCGCGGACATGCATCCCCAGCCGGGACTCGAAACCGTGCTCAGCGATGCCGATGTGCGCGTGCTGCGTTGCGTGGACGCGCATGGCGCCCAACTCTGGGAGTATCGTGGCAAGTGGACCAAGCGCCTGACGTCCGGCGCCTCACTGAGCTTCACCGCGCGCGAAGGTCAAGGCACGCTTCTCATCGGGAATCCGGACGGCCTCCTGTGTTGCATCGACGCGGCAACCGGCAAGGAACTATGGACCCTGCGAACGGGACCGCTATCCTGGGGCGCCGCGCTCTGGACAGACCTGGACGGCGACGGCAAGGACGAAGCGGTCGCGGGCACGGAGAATGCCATCGTCGCCCTGGATGCGACCAGCGAAGCACGCTGGACCTACGGGCCGGAAGTGTCCCCTTCGCTTTCCATCAACTGTCCTATCGGCGCCGCGGACATTGACGGCGATGGCCGAAAGGAACTCTTCGCCGTGGACCGCTTGGGACCACTATGCGTGAATCCCGATGGCACGCTTCGCTGGCGCGTGCACACCAGCGACGTGTATGAAAGCGCCCCCGTCGTAACGGACCTCGAAGGAGACGGCGCGCCCGAGCTGCTCGCAACTACGCGCCAATCGGATGCGGTGTATTGTTTCGATGCGCGAACGGGCGTTGTCCTTTGGAAGTGCGGCATGCTCGGCCCAACGTCCACCTATTCCGGGTCTTCGCTCGCAGTGGGCGATCTGAACGAGGACGGCGTGGCCGAAGTCCTGGCGGCCGACGGTGCGGGTCACGTCCACTGCATCGAAGAAGGCTGCCTCGCCTGGATATTCACCATGGACAAGGAAAGCCACGGCGCCGTATCCATGGGCGACGTCGATGGCGATGGCGCGGTGGAGGTCCTTGTAGCGGGCGGCGATCGAAATCTCTATTGCCTGAGCCCCGACGGAGTCCTCGAGTGGCAAACGGCCGCGGAGCTACGCCTCGTTCTGCCCGCCACTATCGCGGACGTGGACCAAGACGGCACGACGGACGTTCTCTTCTGCGGCGGCGACCGGACCCTGCGCTGCCTGACGCTCGGGGGCCGTTACGATTCCGGCCTCGTGCCATGGCCAAGCCAACGCTTCGATCCTGCCCGGTCCGGCTCGGACTTCAACACGCGCGAACGGCGGATCCCATCGCCCGAGACGCTCGCACTGCTTCGCAACGGCGGGTTCGAGTCCGCCGCCGCGATTGCGAACGTGGAGGACTATCCCGAAGGCTCGCCGTTGCGCGAGGTACTGCGGTCGTTGCCGCAGGACTGGGCCCCGGAAACTTCCGCAAACACGATTCAAATCTCCAACGACTCCCCTCGAACCGGCGCACATGCTCTTGAGGCTTCGGCTGGCTCCACTTTCGCCTCCGCGCCGATTCCCGTGGAACGCGGGCTGCGCTCCGTGAATGCGGAGGTCTATGCCCATGGCGCGGTGGTGCCGGAAGCGCGCATCCGCTGGATTGGGCCCTCGGGCGTGATGGCGGAAAACGCACTGACGCCATCCCCATCGGAATCCGGCGCGTGGAAGAGACTGGGCCTCGAACAAGCGGAGACGCCGCGCGGCGCCCAGTGGCTCCAACTGGTGTGTGCCACGCCCGCTTCCGGCGCGCCGGTGTATTGGGACGATGCCTCCATCGAGGGCCAGTGCCTTCGCAGGCCCGAGCTTCGCGTGGCGGTGAATCAAGCCGGGTACGATACCGGGGCGCCCAAGCGCTTCACCGCGTGGAGCAGTTTCGATTCCCGCGATCCGGCCACGTTTTCGCTCACGGACGCAGCGGGCCAGACCGTGTACGAGGGCGAGCTGAAACCCGAAGGGCGCATCACCGGCGCCTACGGCAGTGATTGGGGCTACCACTATTGGCGGGGCGACTTTTCTTCATTCGACAAGCCGGGTCAGTACCGCATTCGCGTGAAGGTGGGCGGTTCGGAAAGCCGGTCCTGGCCGTTCTCCATCGGCGAGCAAGTGCTTTGGAATGCGACCGCGCGCCCCGCGTACCGCTTCTTCTACTACCAGCGCTGCGGGTGCGAGGTCCCTGGGTTTCATGCGGCCTGTCACCTCGATGACGCGGCCAGTCCGGATGGCACGCGGCAGTACAGTCTTTCAGGCGGCTGGCACGACGCCGGGGACTACAATACCTACAACAACGCCCCGTACGTCTATGGCCTGGCGTGCGCCTATGCACTGCGCAAAGAGGCGTTCGACGCGCAGGACGAAGACGCCAACGGACGCAGCGATTTCCTCGACGAGATCTTGTGGGGCGGCGACCTCGCCCGCCGGATGATCGCACCCGACGGCTCTTCCTACGGCGACATCACCTCCGGCTACGGATTCTGGGGCCCGCCGGAGCTGGAAACCGACAACATCCCGGGCACCGGCGATGAACGCCGCATCCGCGGCAGCGAAACCGGAAACGATTCAGGAAATCATGTCGCCGCAGCGGCAAAGATCGCGCGCTTCATTCCAGACAACGCACCGTACCTTGAGGCGGCGCAACGCGCCTTTCAGTGGCGCGCCGCGCAAGGGAGAAAGGACGCCCTGCAACTGAGCGCGGCGCTGGACCTCTACGCGGCAACCGGCAACGAAGACTATGCGCGCCAGGCGCATGAACTGCTGCCTCAGGCCGGGTGGGAACAGGCCCAGCTCATCGAGCAATACGACGCCGCGTTCAATACGGACCACCGGGTCCAGGTGCGCGAGGCATTGATCGCGCGAGCCGAGTCCATGCTCGAGCAAGCCGCGAATCCGTTTGGGGTGTACACGTTCGGCACGAAGGACAAGCCCAATTTCTTCGGAACCCCGGAACGCGAAGGCGGCTGGCACGTCGGCAACAGCAGCCACATCCTCGCGGCGGCGAGCATCGTAGCCACTGCGTACCGCTACGAATCCGATGCGCGTTACCTCGCATTCGTTTACGATCAGCTCAATTGGATTCTCGGCAACAACCCCTACGACCTCTGCCTGATGGAAGGAGTGGGCAGCCTCAATCCCCCGTCCTACCATCACCGCTACGCGGCGGGAGGCGTCCCGCGTGGCGCCGTGCCGGGCAGCGTCGTCAACGGGATCACGTGGCGTGGTGTGGGCGATGACCGGCCCTATTTCGACATGCGCGGTCTGGACATCCCCGACTTCGAACCCAACGAAGTGTGGCTGCCCCACAACACGAATTACCTGAACGTGATGGCCAACCTTCACCGCGCGCGAGAAAGCAAGGAGCCGTAGGCGCGCACCTATCATAGATCCGGCAATTGAATGGGACTGACACCGTCTTTCGCGTAGGCTCTGCGGAGCGAAACACGGTGTCTGTCCCTCGCCCGTCTGTGGCAGAGCGCCCTTGCTTGTGCCTTTGCCATGGGCGGCAGGCACCGAAAAGACAAAACGGCGGGCACACCCGCGCCGGGCGTGCCCGCCGAAAACCCTTCGGGACTCGTGCTACACGAACATCATGAAGCTTTGGATTGCCTGCCAGAAACCGGGCAGCACGACCCCAAACGCATACTGAAAGAGATTTGCCCCTTCAAAGCCGAGAAATGCGTAGAAAATCACGAGGATGGAAAGAAAAGCCATGTCACTGCTCCTTCGCTGTATAGACAACCGTAATCGAATCTGCCAACGCGGTCAGGCGAAGATGACACCTGCGCAATACTCGCAATACCTCTGCCCCCACGCCATTGACGCCGTGAGCCCGCATTCCGGACACTCACACACCTTCGCGAGACAGGTCCCCTTCACGCCTCAGGATGAAAAGCATGCCCGCCCCGAGACTAACCTCTACAGGATGCCGCCGTCGTCGCCGCCGCCGTCCGTGCCGCCGCCGTCCGTGCCGCCACCCTGGCTGCTGCCGCCGGTTGAGTTCTTGTAGGGGAGAAGCCCGCCGAGCGTCCCGGCCATGTTGACGATGGCAGCGCCACCTTCCAGGAAGGTGTTGTTCAGAAGAATCAAGCCATTGACATAGTACGTGAGCAGCGCCTCCAGCTTGAGATCAAGGGCTGTCTGAGCGGTGCCGGGTGTTTTGGATACCGGGCGAAAATGGGGCTTTCGTGAACGCATCACGCGCTTCCTTTCCTAGTTGATGTCATCGCTATGCTGCACGCAGCGTGCTCGGAACTCCAAGCACTGCACGATCTCCGGTTTGGTACACGCTGGACTCACCTAGCGAGCACCCCGGCGGGGTGGAACGCCAGCCCTCAGAGACTCACGTCGTGGTATCACCACCACCAAAGATCCAGTCCTCGATCACAATTTCAACGAAGGTGCCGAGGTTGAGCGCGTTCTGGAAGAGATCGCCCACAACGCCCGCCACGTTGCCCGTGAACAGCGGAATGAATTCCGCATTGATGGTCGAGATGCTCGTCTTGAACTCGATTTTTGACGCCAGCGCGGTCGTGGCGACCGCTGGACGGCGCGAAATGATTCGGTGATGCTTCATAGTGATCTCCTCAGCGTTTTTCGCCTGGTCGACTCAGCCGGCCGTCGTACGCTGCCACACCGCGGAGCACGGCCACCTGCAACGAGTCCCTTTCCGTCTGAAACCTGAACAGGATTACTCCTGTCAATCAATTAAGCGATGGAGACGCGGCGATGTCTTCAGTCCCTCTCGCGGCGCTCGTCCCACCAAACCCCTTGTCTTCCAGAGACATTGTGTAGATGCGAGACACCTCTCCGGCCCTGGATCGCTCTTACTATACACCCGAAATGGGCGTCCGTGTCAACCGCAGAATTGGTATATTTCCGCACTCGGCGCCCAGTTGCGAGGGTACCTCGTCGACGGGCGCTCAGCGCGCCGCCGCCGCGGTCTTCTCGTCCAGACGCGTCCGCAGCGACGACAGCTCTTCACGTAGCTCCGACGGGAGCTCCGAACCCAAGGTCGCGAAGAAGGCCTCGATGTCGTCCGCTTCGTGCTTCCAGCTATTGACATCGACTTTCAGCAGCTCTTCCATGGTGTCGCTGTCAATTTCCAAGCCTGCCAAGTCCAGCGCGTCCGGCGTTGGGACGTAGCCGATAGGCGTGGCTTCCGCGTCGCCTTCGCCGCGGGCGCGCTCCAGGATCCACTCCAGCACACGCAGGTTCTCGCCGTAACCCGGCCACAGGAATCGGTTGTCTTGCCCTCGCTTGAACCAATTGACATGAAAGATCTTAGGCAGCGTCTTCGCCGCGCGTCCCATGTCGATCCAATGCTGGAAATAGCGGCCCATATGGTAGCCACAGAACGGGAGCATCGCGAAGGGGTCGCGTCGAACCTCCCCTTGCTTGCCGAACTGCGCCGCGGTCCGCTCGGAAGCCATGCTGGACCCTACGAATACGCCGTGATCCCACGAGAATGCCTCGTACACCAGCGGGGCAAGCGTGTTGCGGCGCCCTCCGAAGACGAACGCCGAGATGGGCACACCTTCGGGGTCTCCCGCATGCGGAGAGGCGGAGGGGCACTGATTGAATGGCGCGGTGAAACGGCTGTTGGCATGGGCGCCGGCAATGGGCTTGCCATCGGCATCCTTGATTCCCAAGTGCCACGGGCGGCCGAGCCAGTCCACCGCGTCGGCGGGCGGCTCGCCGTCACCTTCCTCCCACCAGACCGTGCCATCTTTGCCCAGGACCACATTGGTGAAGATGGTGTTCTTCCGGACGCTGGCGACCGCGCTCGGGTTCGTCCGGATGTTGGTCCCCGGCGCCACGCCGAAGAACCCTGTCTCCGGGTTGATGGCGCGGAACTGGCCCTTGGCGTCCAGGCGGATCCATGCGATGTCGTCACCGACGGTCCAGATCTTGTATCCCTTGCTCCTGAGCCCCTCCGGCGGCAGCAGCATGGCGAGGTTGGTTTTGCCGCAGGCGCTCGGGAAAGCGGCGGCGATGTACTCCGTTCTTCCGGACGGATCTTCGACACCCAGGATCAACATGTGCTCGGCCAGCCAACCTTCCTGCTTGGCCATCCAACTGGCGATGCGAAGCGCCAGGCATTTCTTGCCAAGCAGCACGTTGCCGCCGTACCCGGAATTGACCGACCAAACCGTATTATCCTCGGGAAAGTGAAGGATCCGGCGTTTGTCGGCGTCCAGTGTGCCCTTGCCGTGCAGGCAGCGGGTGAAATCGTTGCTCGCGCCAAGCTCCTCCGAGACTGGATTGCCGATGATGCACATAATCCTCATGTTCAGCACGACATAGATGCTATCCGTGAGTTCCACGCCGATCTTTCGGAAGGGGGAACCCAATGGACCCATCGCGAACGGCACGACGTACATGGTCCGGCCGCGCATGCTGCCGCGGAAGAAGCCGCTGGCCTCCGCATAGGCGTCTTCCGGACTCTTCCAATTGTTGGTGGGGCCGGCGTCGGCCTTGTTGCGCGTGCAGATGAACGTTTTGTCCTCTGTCCGGGCGACATCGTTGCGATGCGTGCGATGGTAGTAGCTGTTTGGGTGTTTCACCGGATCTAGCTTGATCATTTCACCGGTGCCCGCCGCCTCGGCCCGCAGCACCTCCAATTGGGCCTCGCTGCCATCGACCCAGACGACCTTGTCGGGCTGGCAGAGTTCGGCCATCTCTTGGATCCACTTCTGCAGGTGCTTGTTTTGCGTTAGGTTGTCTTCAGGCATTCCTTCACTCCTTGATGGGCATCCCGGTTATGTCCAGCGGCGATGAACCCGCGAAACGTCCTGTGTCCGAGGCTGGCGCGCCTATTGACATGAGGACTCTCCGTTCCACGACCTCCATCTCAGCTACCGTTCATGTTCGCATGGCTCGCCCCACCAGGGGACCTGCGCTGCCTGCCGGGCCGCGCAGCGAACCCAATTGCGGCAGATATGGGTCTGGCCCCATAGAATCCACTGCTTCGCAGGTGCTTCGGTGTGACCGTGGCGCGAGGACGCGGCTTCCGTGTGAATCCGGTCCCAAGTGGGCCTTAAGTACTCTGCGCGCCCCCATAAAATTGCGCGATTATGCCATATTGCATGGCCGCGCGTCTACCCGCGCGCCGCGCGTGTGCGGGCCTTGAGTTTGAGCAAGTGTTTACTGGGAATGCGAGGCGAACCATGCGGTTTCGAGCGTGGCCAGGGTGTTGTTCAGAGCGTGCATGGCAATCGGTACATAGAGCGAACCTGTGCGGACCTGGGCAGCGCCCAGGATCAGGCCAAACACGAAGATCGTGGCCACGCCGAACAAATCATAGTGCAGGTGCAGCAGTGCCCAGAAGATGGCCGACAGCAGGATGGCGCCCCGCGTGCCTATACGAGACGCCGCCAAGCCACGCAGCATGAAGCCACGAAACCAGACCTCCTCAAAGATCGGGGCAACAAAGACAAATGCCAGCCACATGAGCGGCAATGACCCGGCCGTCTTGTACCATTCCAACACCTCTTCCGGTATCAAGGGTTGCCCAAGCGCTACGCGCAGCGCGTCCAAGAGCAACATGAATGTAATGCCGGAGAAGCTCCACGCCAGAAGCGTCTTGCTAGAAGGCCGGATCAGACGCAAGTACTCCCGATACGAACCGCGCTTGCGAAGACGTATAGCCGCAAGGACGAGAGCCAGCCCGGCAGGCGCACCCGCAACGACCGCCGACGAGATGAACAGGCCGTTCTGGGCCACTTGCTCGCCGAAAACCTCGGGCGCGAACCCGTCGACACCGTGCCGGAGCAAGTGAGCAACCATAAAGGCGGCCACAACAATGATCTGGCAGACGAAATACACGGCGAGAATGCCCAAGGAAAAGAGGAGCGTCATCCAGAAGCCCCAGGGACGCAACTCCAATGCACCGGAACTCGATGTTTCCGGGAGGGGCGGCGGAGCGCCGGTCGGACCTTGGGGCGGCTCGGTCATCGCCGAGAACCTATGCACGTGGCCACGAGTAGGCGCCCGTGTAGAGGTCGTAGAGGGTCCGGTAGAATTTCATGAAGCGCTCGGGCTGCTCGTTATAGGCGATTTCCGCGAGACACCAGCCCTGGTAGTTCATCGCCTTGAGCCGGTTGAACAGGTCCTGCCAGGGATACTGATACACGCCGATCTCGTTGATGTGGACGTGTGTAATCTTGTCCTTCAGCAGATCGAAGTTCGCCTCGATGCTCTTGTTCTCATCCATGTCGCCGCCGTTGGAGTTCCAGCACACGGTGGCTTTGGGATGGGCCGCGAAATCCATAATCTGCCGGATGACCTTGGGATTGGCGGAGTCCTTGCCATGCACTTCCAGGCGGACCTCGATGCCGAGACCTTCTGCAAACGTGGCCACCTGGTTCAATGCCTTGCCGATTTGCTCGCAGGTCTTCTCCACTGGCACGCCTTCCGGCAGTCCATTCGGGCGGACCTTGATTCCCGTCGCACCGACATCCGCGGCCAAACGCACGTAGGCGATGGACCCCTCGATGTTCTTCTTCACCTCGTCCGGGTCGGTGCTGTGAAACTCGAACGCGGAGCCCAGACCCGCGAGTTGCACCTTGGAATCCGCGAAGCGCCGTTTCACGTCGGCGCGTTGTTCGGGAGTCATCTCGACTTCAACCCCATGCTTGTGGGTGGTTCGAAGCTCGACGCCTTCCATGCCGGTTGCTTCGCAGAATGCGATCAAAGAGGACAAGTCCATGTCCTTGCCCATGTTGTAGGTGACCATACCGAGTTTCATGTTGCCTGTTCCCTTCCCGTGGACGGATTTGGGGATATCCTAGACCATCTCGCGAGGGTTGTCCATTGGAGCGGAGAACACGGACAGACACGGACGCACACGGACGCACACGGACACAAGGCAAGAACGCGACGCGGCCTGTTGTGCTGGGGCCCGGGGATAGGCGGCCCGCTGGGGCTGCTGCGTAATCGTGCTTGGCACGGCACTCTCGGGTATTCCGTCGGCATCATCGCACACCTTGCTCCCTGGCGTCGCGTCTGTCCGCGTCTGTCCGCACCTGTCCGCGTCTGTCCGCGCCTGTCCGCGCCTGTTCGCGTCTGTCCGCACCTGTCCGTGCCTGTCCGCGTCTGTCCGCACCTGTCCGCGTCTGTCCGCGTCTGTCCGCGTCTGTCCGCGTTCGTCCGCGTTCGTCCGTGTTCTTGGCAAATGTGCAAAATGCCTCAAAATCGTGTATACTAATATGTCTTTTTGTGTGTTCCGGGATAATTGATATGGTACCCGCTAAAGGAGTATACTCCCGATGAGAGGCTTTGGCTTGCTCGCCATTTTGCTGTGCCTGACCGCCGGGCATGCCGTTCTGGCCCAAGACGCCGCAACCGGCTCCGCGGCCGCGCCGCCCGTTCCGGCGGAACCAGCCCCCGCTCCCGCGCAGCCTGCTCCGCCCCCGGAACCAGCCCCCGCTCCCGCGCAACCCGTGCCCATGCCGGACGTGCCCGCGGAAGTCACCGAAACCCCGGCGCCCATGCCTGAAACGCAGGTCCCCGCGGAGACTCCGGTGGCCGCTCCGGCCGCGGCGGTACCGGAGGCGCCTGCCCCGGCGCCCGCTCCCCAAGCCGCGGCCTCGCCGCTGGCCCGCGTGTTTGGCGCGGCCGTGACCCTCGACGAGACGATGCGCCAGCAGGTGCTCGCGGGCGAACCTGGTAAGCGCCACAATATCGACGCCAATCAGGACGGCGTCCCGGAGGAAGTCTGGTTCATTGACCTGGATCCGCGCCATCCAGAGGAGTGGCGACCGGTCTTGGTGCGCATCATTGACGAGGATGGCGACTTGACGATGGGCGGCCAGCCCGACCAGGACAGCGACCTGTACGTAGCAGACTGGCACGCCGACGGCGTCGTCGACGCGGTGCTCGATTACACCGACGTGGACAAGGATCAGGATGTGGACGAGATGGGCATGTACTTTGCCGCATCAGGCTCGTGGGGTCCGGAAGGCTCCGTGGCCCTCTGGTGGGGCTCCGACACCGGCGACGACAACCTGCTCTGGTACGACGTGGGGTACACGTACAACCAGGCCTTGTGCCAGTACAACTCCCATTTCGGCGGCAACGAACTGTTCTCGGCGTTTTCCCTCGCGCCCGATGCGGCGGAATGGAAGCCGATTCTGGAGAATCCTTTCGTCTTCTACGATCTCGATGGCGACGGCGCAACCGAGGAAACCATCCGCTACGACGCGGAAGGCGCCGCCATCAAGACGTACCGCCACAGCTTTGACGCGGACAACGACTCCACGCCCAAGAACCCGCGCGATTACGATGTCTCGATTACCGCGCACGCGCCGAGCGGCGGCATCGCGATCGACCCCGCCGCCTTGCAGACGGTGCAACTGCGCGGGATTCCCACCGCGCCGTTCCTGGCATACGCCCCGGCGCAGACGGCGGGTGTGCCTGCCGTGTGGGACCGCATGCTCTTCGTGTGGGATGAAAACGACCACAACGTGAACGGCGAGGATTTCAGCGACGTCGATGAACGCTGGGAAGGCGTCATCGCACAAGGCGTCGACGGATTCCCGCAAGTGGGCGGGCCCAGCGCCGGCCAGGCAAACAAGCGCTACGAACTGGCCATTCAGACAGGGCAGCCGATTCAAACCTACTACCACGCCGCGGATCATCGCGTCCATCTGCGCGGCGCACAACGCGCGTGGCTGGACGTGGATGCAGACCTCGATCGCACCGTGGATACGAAATACACGATGACGGATGCCGATGGCGATGGCGTACTCGACACGTGGAGCGTTGACCTGAACGCCGACGGAACGGCGGAAGACTCCTGGACCGCGGCCGGCGCGGAAGTGCGCGACATCGCGTGGAATTGGGCCGCCGTCAACGCGATGCGTATGGAGCTTGCCGGCAGCCTGCCGCAGGCGCTTCTCGCGTTTACCCAGCGGCTCGAACAAGCCGTCGCGGCGGCGGGCGCGGACCCCCACGCGGACATCGTGTCGCAGCTCGTCCGGTCCGGCTTGACCGGTCCTGCGATCGACGCCGGCTTGCGCCTCAAACTGTTGAACAGCGACGAGTCGGTGGCCTTCTACCTGGACCTGTTGAAGGATAGGCTGATTGCGCAATTGAAGACCCTTGCGCCGGACGCGCCGTTCTGGCCCGCGTTCAACGAGGCGCGCGGCCGCGGCGACCTCGCCGCCATGCAGGCGCAGCTCGAGCAGACGTATACCCTTGCGGAGGCAATTCCCGCGTACGCCGACTGGATCGCGCCGAAACGCGCCGAGGCCGAGGGCGGACCGCGTGTGGTATGTGCGCAGGATTGGGTGCCCGAGCATATCGGTCTGGAGAATGAGGAAGTGGCCTACCGCTACTACTGGGGCCAGATCGACTTCTATGGAAAGTACCGCGACGGATACATGTTGCCCACGCTGACCGGGGATCAACAGGACGGACCTTGGGGCGTGGATGCGCTGTTCGTGCGCGACACGGCGGGATGCGGCGGAGTGACGTTGTACATCAACGGCCAGCCCTACCCCGTCTGGAGCCCGCAGGGGAAGGGATTCGCCTTGTTCGAGAAATCAGTGGTCGAACAGGCCGATGACCATGCCATCGTGGAAGCCAAGGCCGCCAATGTGGGACCGGAAGGCGGCACATATACCGTGCGCATGCGCTACACGCTGTATGCCGGGCGCCGCGACACGGGCATCGAAGTGCTCGCGGAAGGCGGCAAGCCCGAGGACGTGATCGAACTGGGGATCAATCTCACCCGCTTGACGGAGCAGCCGTTCTACATGCTGGACCAGGAAGCGGGCGTGATGGCCGTTCGCGGCTACCAGTCACCGAAAGTCGGTACGATCGGTATGGGCGTCGTCTATCCGGCGGCCCGCTTCCTGCGAGTGGGCGATGCGCCCAGCGAAAACCAGGTGGTGGTCTCCATCGAAAAGGGCGTGCCCCTGGTGTACCACGCTCAAGGGGACTGGGTGCGCGGCCGGCGCTTCCCGGTGGCGCCGTCCGACACCGACTGGATGAACGAACTGCGCGCGCTGGCCGTTTCGCTGGCGCTGAAGTAGGCGGCAGCCGCGTCGTTCCCTTTAGCCCAAGCGCTGCACGCAATCGATGAGCGCGGCGCAGATGTACTCGTTGTCCTCGTCGCTCATGGCGGGGTGAATGGGTATGCAGAACAGGCGGCGGCCCAGTTGCTCGGACAACGGCAGGCTCTGGCCCTTGGCATGCTCCCGCAGCAGCTTGCGCTTCTCGTAGACCGGCGGATTGGCGACAACGCATTTGATGTTGTGCCCTTCGTCGAGCATCTTCATGATCTGGTCGCGCTTCTCGCCCGCCCATTCATCTTTCACCAGCAGCGTGTAGAGGTAATAGGAGTGCACACAATCATCCGGCTCGAACGGCAAGGTCAGGCCGGGAATGCCTTCAAGCATCTCGTCGCGTTGGTGCGCCAGCCGGCGGCGTGACTCGATGAAGCCATCCAATTTGCTCAACTGCACCAGCCCGACGGCGGCCTGGACCTTCGTCATGACGTTGGACGTCCCCCACACATCGGTGTCCATGCCGTAGAAACGCGATGACCGGCAATACGCCGCGACATCATCGTCGTCCGTCGTGATCATGCCGCCTTCGCCAAGGGTGTTGATGTTCTTCATGGTGTGGAAGGAGAAGACCGTCAGGAGACCCTTCTTGCCGATCTTCGTGCCGCGGTAAGAGCCGCCGCAAGCGCGGGCCGCGTCGCCGATGACGGCCAGGGGGCCGTGCACATCGTGCGGATGGCGCTCGGCGATCTCGAAGTAGTCGTCCATCGGGGCGCTCAGACCATTCATGTGCACGGGGAAGATCGCGCGGGTGCGCGGGGTGATGCGCGCCTCCACATCGTTGGGATCCAGTTGCAGCGTCTTGGGGTCCACCTCGCCCCAGACAATCTGGCCGCCGGCCCCCATGACCGCCAACGGCGACGCTACGAAGTTGACCGCCGGCACGATGACCTCGTCGCCGGGTTGGAGGTTGAGGTAGCGCATCGCCTGGTCGAGGCCGGGACCCGCGCTGTTCAACGCCACGGCGTGCTTGGTGCCACAATACTCGGCAAAGGCTTTCTCGAAATCCGGAATGGGCGGCGCGGAGAATCCGAAGCCCCGGCTGGGTGCCATCGAATCGCGCATGGCGGCGACGGCCGCTTCAATCTCCTCTTCGCCATAGGAGCTACCCAGCAGAGGTTCTCCCTCCCAGGTCATGGACGTCTTGCCCCGCTTCAGGATGTTTTTGCGCTCTTGGGCCGAAATCATAATGCCTCCACTTTCATTCCGAGTCCGTGGGGGATCCCCCGTATCACCGCGATCCTGCCACCGCAGCGGCCTGTTTACAAGCTCGCGGCATTCATTTTGCCGGGGGCGATGTGATAGCATAACCGCGTGCAACGCTTACCTCGCGAGAAGAAACTTCGGGCGATCCTCCTGATGGACAAGGACCGGGTGGGATTGGCCATCGCATTTCTGGTTGCGGCGGTGGTGCTTGCGATGAGCTTGCTGATTGCCGGGGTAGAGGGTTTCGAGGTCGTATTCCGGGTAGGGGTCGCCTTCACGGTGACCTATGTCGTTACGTTCGTGTCGTTTGGCTTCATTCAGCGAACGGCGGGAGTCGAACTGAGCGCCCAGGAAGAAAAGCGTCTTGCGGAGGAAGCGGCCACCCGCCGCCAGGCTGAAGAGGAAGAAACGGGGACGAGTTCCCCCGGAGAGGATGAATGAGAGTTGCAGTATTCGCCGTGGCGCTCCTCGCCGCGTTGGGCATGATTCCAGTTGTATCGGCACAGGCGCCCAACCTGGAACTGATGGATATCGTGCTCAAATCGGTTCCGGATGGGCCGGTGGCCATCGTCAACAAGCAGGCCATTTCCGCGCAGGAGTTCAAGGACCTGTACATGGGCGAGGTCCTGCGCTGGGCCCAGTTGAACCCGGGTAAGCCGGTGGATGACCAGACGCGGCTCGGCATTGCCTTGAACGGCCTGCGCATGCTTATCGAGCGAGAGGTGCTGTACCAGGAGGCGGTGGCGCGCAAGCTGAACATTCCGCAGGCGGAGCTGGAAGCGAAGTGGCAGGAAGAACTCGACGCGCTCAAGAAAGCCGCATCGAAAGATGGGAATGAGGCGCTTACGGAGCAGCAATTGTTGGAGAAGGCGGGCGCCACGCGCGAAGAGGCCCTTGCGGAACTGCGGAAAGCGCTCCTCGTCGAAACCGTACGCGAATCGATCATGAAGGATAAGGGCGTGACGGTGACCGACCAGGAAGTCTCCCAGTGGTATGAACAGAACCGGGATCTCACGCGCCGTCCCGACATGATGCACCTGAAACAGATCTTCGTGCAGGCCGGCAAGAACATCAAAGAGGACAAGCGGGCCGAGGCCCGCAAGAAGGCCCAGGACGCCTACGATCGCATCCGCGCGGGCCAGAGCTTCGAGGGGGTGGCCAAGGCCGTGTCCGAAGGCCGCTACAAGGACGAGGGCGGCGACTGGGGATTGCTTCCCGTCAGCGAGTTCCCCCCGTTCATCGTGGAGGCTGCCAACAAACTCAAGCCCGGGGACGTCAGCACGGTCATCGAAAGCGAGTGGGGATTCCACATTCTCAAGCTGATCGAAGTCGTCGCCGGAGAAGAAACGTCTCTCGACAAAGCCGCCCCGGAGATCCGGCGGATGCTCCTTGCCAAGAAGGGTTCGGAGGCGATTCGCGAGTTCACGAGCAAGGTGACGGCCAATCCCGAAGCCCTCCAGGTATTCCTGGACCTCGAAAAGCAGATTGAGGCGAGGCCGGACCTGCAGCAGAAACTGGGCAGCGAAACACCCGCGCCAGAGCCTCAAGCGCTTTCGGGAAAGAATCGCAAAGACAAGGAATAGACCGGGAACTCCGATCCGTCCAATCCGTCCGATGTGCGTGGAGCGTGCCATGGCGGCGCGCTAGCCTGATGCAGAGCGAAACCGGCCATGTGCGCAGTACACCTTGATACCGCTTCTGAAACCATCCCGTGCGAAATCCGATCCGATGATCTGACTCGTCAGTTGTACGCGACCGACGCTTCCCTCTACCAGATCGTGCCCGATGCGGTGGCCTTTCCCCGCTCGGCCATGGAGGCGGCCGCCGCGGTGTGCGCCGCCCAGGATGCCGGGCTTGCCGTAATCCCGCGTGGCGCCGGGACTGGGCTGTCCGGCGGCGCCATCGGCAAAGGCATGGTGATCGACTTTTCGCGGTACAACCGGGCTATCGAAGATTTCGATCGCGAGCGCCGCACGGTTCGCGTGGGCGCGGGGGTTGTGCTGGACCAGCTCAACGCCTTCCTGAAGCCGCACGGCCTGTGGTTTGGCCCCGACGTGGCCACGAGCGCGCGCGCCACCCTCGGCGGGATGATTGCGAACAACTCCTCGGGCGCGCACGCGCCGATCTACGGCACGACCGCCGCCCACGTGCGCGCGCTGGAACTCGTGCTCGCCGATGGCCGCATCGAAACGGTGGGTGCCGGTTACGACACGCTTCCCGGCCTGCGCCGCTCCGTCGATGAGAGCATTCAGCGGCGCGCCAACGCCATCCGCGAACGCATGCCTCATGTGCTCGTGAAGCGTTGGCCGGGGTACGCCGTGGATCGCTACCTGCGCGACGGCGCCGACCTCACGAAAGTCATGGCAGGCAGTGAAGGCACGCTGGCGATGATCGCGTCCGCGGAACTGGGACTCGTACCCCTGCCTGCGCGCAAGGGGCTATGCCTGATCTTTTTCTCGTCCATCACCGAAGCGGCGCACGCGACCGTCGAGATGCTCGACCTCGAACCGGCGGCCATCGAGGAAATCGATGACGTGCTGTGGGGACAGACGCGCGGCCAACTCGCATTTGAGCCGACGCGCACCTTGCTGCGCCTCGATGAAGACCCGTGCAAGTGTCTTCTCATCGTGGAGTTCTACGACGAGGTCGAGGACAAACTGGCCGCGCTGTTCAAGCGCGATCTTGGTATCCGCAAGCAGATCATCACGGATCCGCGCGAGATGGAAATGGTGTGGGCCTTGCGCAAGGCGGGTCTATCGCTCCTCACAGGGTGCAAAGGCTCGGCGAAGCCCGTACCCGGTATCGAAGACATCGCGGTAGCGCCGCGCAAATTGCCCGAATATGTGGACGGTCTGCTCGCACTGTTCAAGAAGATGGACCTCGAAGGGTCGTTCTACGGCCACGCGGCGTCTGGACTCTTGCACGTACGCCCGGTGCTTGACCTTCACACCGCGCGCGACGTGGCCCGCTACCGCCAGCTCAGCGACGAGGTCTCGGCGCTCGTCATGCAGGTCAAGGGTTCGATCTCCGCGGAGCATGGCGTTGGCATCGGCCACACGGAGTACATGCCGGAACATCTCGGCCCGGATGTCATGGACGTGATGCGCGAGATCAAACATCACTTCGACCCGAAGAACATACTGAATCCCGGCAAGATCGTCCCCGCCGAGGGTTTTGACTACCGCATCGATACAAATTTGCGCATGGGCCCCGGCCACCAGACGCCGCTTCCCTTCGAGCCACTGCTGGCGTTCGCGGCGAAGGACGAGTCCTTCATCGGCAATCTCGAACAGTGCAATGGCTGCGGTGGTTGCCGCAAAGCGCCGCCAACGATGTGTCCCACGTACCAGGCCACAGACGAAGAGATCATGTCCACGCGCGGACGCGCCAACACGATTCGCGCGGCGCTCGAAGGCCGGCTCGGAAACGATCCACTGTTGTCCGATGAACTCGATGCGGCGTTGAGCAACTGCCTTGCCTGCAAGGCCTGCACCGCGGAGTGCCCATCCAACGTCAATCTGCCGCTGCTGAAAGCGGAGATGGTGTATGCCCGCCAGCGGCGCGATGGTGTGTCGTTGCGGGAGCGGCTGGTCAGCGCCGTGGACCTCCTGGGCAAACTCGGATGCGCCATGCCACGGCTGGCAAACGCCGCGATTGCCAATCGATTCGTGCGCGCGATCATGCAACGCTTCATCGGGTTCACGGCGAGGCGTCCGCTGCCCCCTTACGCGATGGAGCGCTTCGATCGCTGGTTTACGAAGCGGCCGCGGTTCACAGGGGCCACGCGAGGACGCGTGATGCTTTGGGACGACACCTTTGTGCGCTACAACGAGCCGCACATCGGCAGAGCGGCCGTGGAGGTGCTCGAAGCGGCGGGGTACGAAGTCGTGCTTCCTTCCGGACGCCAGTGCTGCGGGCGTCCCGCGTTCAGCATGGGACGTCTCGACGTGGCGCGCAGCTATGGCTTGCACAACATAAAGCTGCTGGAAGACGGCGACGCGCCGATCCTTTTCCTCGAACCATCATGCTATTCCATGTTTCGCGAGGATTACGCGGAACTCGGCATCCCGAACGTCAATGTGGTCGCTAAGCGATGCATGCTCTTCGAGGAGTTCATCTTTGCGTTGCTTGAGCGCGAACCCGACGCCCTGCCTTTCGCGCCGGGCTACACGTGGGCGGCCATCCACGGGCATTGCCACACCAAGGCCCTCACCGATGCCAGCGTCGCGCATAAGCTCGCGGCGAAGCTGCCGAACAGCACCGTGACCGTCCTCAACACGGGGTGCTGCGGCATGGCGGGCGCCTTCGGAGCCCTGGAGGCGAAGTACGATTTGTCCGTGCAAGTGGCGCAACCCCTCGTCGAGCAGATCAACGCATTGCAAGCGGGCACGGAAGTGGTCGCGTGCGGCACAAGCTGCCGGCACCAGATCGATCACCTGACCCCCGTGCACCCAATCCACATCGCGGAGTTGCTGGCCCGCGCCCTCGACAAGCAGAAATGAGAGTCGGAGCCACTGATTATTTGGCCGTGCGCATCCGCTGGAAAAGGCAAAGACACAGGTGAGGGCGCCTGTGCCACACGTCTATCCCGCATATCTCACCGCCCCCCGCGTAGTGGGCGGTGAGATATGCTCTGGCAGTGGCCCACAGGCTCACTGGTGAGGGTTTCTCCCGATCATTGTCGGTCTGAGATTCGTGATACCTTTTGGAAAGCCAAACACGGCACGAAAGGAAGAACATTGGAAGGCATGGCAAGCGCGTGTGGCACAGGCGCCCTCGCCTGTGTCTTTATTGGGTACAATTCTCGAATTACTAGAAGCTTCTTCATCGCGATGCTATAGAAGGAACCATAGCCATGGGCATTCTAACCGCTTTTGCACTGGCTTTGTGGACCGGCGTTGACACGTCACCCGATCCGCGCAACATCACGAATGGTTACGAAATCCCGAGCGAAGGCTACTGCGATCAACCTTACATCGTCGTGAACGATCTCGGCGAATGGGTCTGCACGCTCACCACGGGCCCCGGCGCCGAAGGCAACGACCGCCAGCATGTCGTCGCGACGATCAGCCGCGACACAGGCAAGACCTGGGGTCCCCTCATTCCCATTGAGCCGCAGGACGCGCCGGAGGCCTCGTGGGTCATGCCGTTGAAGACGCCCACCGGCCGTATCTACGCCTTCTACACGTTCAACGCTGAGGACCGGCGCGAGGTGCTGCAATCCAGCGGCACTCCGACCAAGCGCGTCGACACGTTGGGCGAATATGCCTTCCGCTACTCCGATGACGGCGGGCACACCTGGTCCGCGGAGCGGTACACCGTGCCCATTCGCGCCTTCGATATCGATCGCGAGAATGCATACGGCGGCGAAGTGCGTTTCTTCTGGGGCGTGGGCAAGCCAATGATCCATCGTGGCGCGGCTTACATCGGCCTCGCGAAAGTCGGTGCGTTTGGCCAGGGATTTATCGAGCGTTCCGAGGGGTTCTTCCTGCGCAGCGACAAAATCCTTACCGAACCTGATCCCAAAAAAATCCTCTGGGAGACCTTGCCCGATGGCGATATCGGACTGCGTGCGCCCGCGGGTCCCATCGCGGAAGAGCAGAATCTGGTGCGCTTGAGTGATGGCTCGCTGTATTGCACGTACCGCACGACGGACGGGCACCCGTGCCACTCCTACAGCCGCGATGGCGGCCATACGTGGACGGCTCCCGAATACATGACGTACACGCCGGGCGGGAGAAAGGTGAAGCACCCGCGCGCGGCCGACTTCGTGCGCCGTTTTAGCAATGGCAAGTTTCTCTATTGGTTCCACAACCACGGCGGCAAGACCTACGACGGACGCAACCCGGTCTGGCTGAGCGGCGGCATCGAGAAGGACGGATCCATCCACTGGTCGCAACCCGAGATCGTCTTGTACGACGACACGCCCGGCACGCGCATGAGCTACCCGGACTTCATCGAACAGGATGGGCACTATTACATCTCCGAAACACAGAAGTCCGTTGCGCGCATCCACGAGATCGATCGCACGCTGCTCGAAGGCCTGTGGAATCAGCATCGCAACGAATCGATTGCCGCGGAAGGCCTCGTGTTGCACACCACGGCGGAAGAGGCAAAGCCCGGGACCGAAGTCCCCATGAAGCAGTTGCCGGAATTGGAGCCGGGCGGCGGTTTCACGATCGATCTGTGGCTGGATGTGAAGGATCCACCGGTCCGAAACGTGCTGCTGGACACGCTAGATGAGAATGGTGCGGGAATCGCCGTGGCGCGCACCGAGAATGGCAGCATCGAACTGACTTTGTCCGACGGCACGATTACGGAATCCCACGCAAGCGACGCGGGCATCGTGTCCCGAGCGGGACTTCATCATATCGCCATGATCGTTGACGGCGGACCTCGGATCGTGACGTTTGTCGTGGACGGCATGCTGTGCGACGGCGGCGAGGAAGCAACCCAAGGCTGGTACCGTGTCAATCCCGCGTTGGCGGACTGCAACGGGCGGGAGGCGGCCCGCTTCGCGGAGGCGCCGGGCGTCTCCATCGTTTCGCTGCGCATGTACAACCGCTACCTTCGCACCTCCGAAGCCGTGGGCAATTGGCGCGCTGGATTTCGCACGTCCGTGGCCAAAGGCGAGGCGCACGATGTTGTCGTGTACGGCGGCACGGCGGGCGGAGCGATCACCGCGATCGCCGCGGCAAAAGAAGGCCTGCGCGTGGTTCTGCTCGAACCCGGCCAGCATATCGGCGGCATGGTGTCCGGCGGGCTGGGCCGCACCGACTATGGCAACAAGGCCGTCATCGGCGGCATGTCGCTCGAGTTCTTCCGCCGCGTGGGCAAACACTACGGCGAAGACGTCTCCTGGTTCTTCGAGCCTCATGTCGCGGAACAGGTTTTTCGCGACTGGCTCACGGAAGCCGGTGTGACGGTGGTCTTTGGGCAGCGCGTGGACGCAGTCGACATGAGCGGCAAACGGATCACCGCGCTGGTCATGCAAGACGGCACCGAGTACCGCGGCAGGATCTTTGTCGATGCCTCGTACGAAGGCGACCTGCTGCCGCGCGCGGGCGTTTCGTACACGTGGGGACGCGAAGCGCAATCTCTCTACAACGAGTCGCTCGCAGGCCGCATCGAACGCAGCCCGAAACACCAGTTCCCGGGTCCGGTAGATCCCTACAACGCGGACGGCACGTTGCTGCCACTCATCTACTGGGGACCCGCCGGCGAAGCGGGGCAAGGCGACCGGAAAGTGCAGGCGTACAATTTCCGGCTGTGCCTTACCAACCGCGAGTCCAACCGGCTGCCCTTCCCCAAACCCGATGGCTACGACCCCGCGCGGTATGAGTTGTTGAAGCGCTACCTTACGGCGTATCCGGACCTCAAGGTCGATAACGTCATGATAGCCAGTCCGATGCCCGAGGATAAGACGGACATCAACAACAATGGCGCGATCTCCACGGATTACATCGGCGGGAGTTGGGAGTACCCCGAAGCGGATTACTCGCGCCGCGCGGAAATCTGGAAAGCGACGCTGAACTACATCCAGGGCTTCCTCTACTTCATTGCTAACGACCCGAGCGTGCCCCCCGCCTTGCAGGCGGAGATGAACACGTGGGGTCTTTCGGCCGATGAATTCCAGGATACGGACCACTGGCCGCACCAGATGTATATCCGCGAGGCGCGTCGCATGATCGGCGAATATGTGATGCACCAGCAGGACCTGCAAACCGAACGCACGAAAGAAGATTCCATCGGCATGGGCTCATACAACAGCGACTCCCACCACGTGCAGCGCATCCCGGCGAGGCCGAATGTGGAGTTTCCGGGCGAAGCCCCAGCCGTTGTGAACGAGGGCGACATGCAGTTGCCCGTGCAGCCCTACGAGATCGCCTACCGCGCGCTGACGCCCAAGCGTGGGGAAGCGGAGAATTTGCTCGTGCCGGTCTGCTGTTCCGCCTCCCACGTGGCGTATTCGTCGATCCGCATGGAACCGCAATACATGATCATGGGTCATGCCTGCGGCGTCGCCGCGGCGCTGGCGCTGCGCGATGGCGTGCCCGTGCAGGATGTGCCGGTCGCGGCGTTGCGCGAGCGGCTGTCCGCGCAGAATCAAATCCTTGAAGCTGAAGAGGCAAAGGCGCCGTATTTCAACGCGAAGGACCTGCCCGGCGTTGTGCTCGACAATCCCGACGCGGAGGTCCACGGCGCGTGGACGCGCGCTTCCTCCGTGGCGCCCTACGTGGGCTTCGACTACATTCACCAGGGAGAAGACGCGAGCGGCGATTGCACGCTGCGTTATGTGCCGAAGCTGCCCAAGGCTGGCCGCTACGAAGTGCGGTTCGGATACACCGCACACCCCAATCGCGCCACGAACGTGCCCATCACCATTCACACCGCGAACGGGCCCGTCGAGGTCGCGATCAACGAACGCGAAGCGCCGGGTGCCTTGATTCCCTTCGTTTCGCTGGGCGTCTTCGAGTTCAATGCCTCTGGAGACGGTGTAGTCGAGGTGCGCACGAAGGATGTCGATGGCTACGTAGTGGCCGACGCCGTGCAATGGCTGTCAGTCGAATAACGCATCGGATCCGGGAAGCCTGGATCAAAATATCTCACGACGTGCGCGTACGCAGCTTCTCCTTCGCGTCATTTCGCACTGCACGGCGCCGAAGCCACTTCTCGAGACTGATGACCGGCAGAATGGTCGCGCCAACAGCCACGCAAAGCGCGATCTCCCCCGGCGCCAAGGGAGCCGTGCCAAACACGCCGTTCATGATCGGCATGTAGATAAACGCCGCCTGCAGCAGGAGCACGCCCGCAATGCCAAGAAATACGGCAGGATTGCTGAAGACACCCACGCTCAACAACGATCCACGCAAGGACCGGCAATTCAGCAGGTAAAACACCTGGAACATAATCACGGTGGTCACTGCCATCGTTTGCGCCTCGGCCAGCGCGACTGCATCAGACAAATGCAGCTCCACGGCGTGGAAGTACTCCCACACGAACAGACACACGGCCCCCGCCGTCATGAGGAGCGCCGCGACCGCCGTGCGCACGAGGACGAAACGGCTCAACACAGGAGCGTTCGCAGGCCGGGGAGGGCGGCGCATCGAGTCGGGCTCACGGTTCTCAAACGCCAGCGGAAGCGCGAGCGCCACCGTCGCCACCAGGTTGATCCACAGCAACTGGGTCGGCGCGATGGGCAGCAGCATCAACCCCGACTCCCCGCTGAACGGGAAGAACGCGACCGCGTAAAGCAGGATGAGAGCGAGACCCAGATTGGTGGGCAATACGAAGGCCAGCGACTTTATCAGGTTGTCGTAGACACGCCGCCCTTCATCGACCGCGGCCGCGATGCTGGCAAAATTGTCGTCGGTGAGCACGACATCGGCGGCTTCCTTGGATACCGAAGTGCCGGTGATGCCCATGGCCACGCCGATGTCCGCCTGCTTCAACGCGGGCGCGTCGTTGACGCCGTCCCCCGTCATGGCCACGACGTGACCCTCCGCCTGCAACGCACGGACCAGCCGCAGCTTGTGCTCCGGCGCCACGCGCGCGAAGACGTTGGTTTCACGGGCCACGCGCCGGAGCGTATCGTCGTCGCAGCGCGCCAAGTCCACGCCCGTAAGCGCGGGGGACTCGCTGGTGATTCCCAGTTCGCGTCCGACGGCCTCGGCAGTGGCGCGATGGTCGCCGGTGATCATTTTCACAGTGATCCCTGCCGAGCGGCACGCGCGGACAGCTTCGATCGCTTCGGCACGGGGCGGATCGATCATCCCCGCGAGACCTTCGAGTGTGAACCCAGACACGCAATCTTCGACAACCAATTCGCCACTGTCCATCCTCATCGTGCGCGAGGCGGCCGCGAGCACGCGCATGCCGCGCCGGGCAAGCGCCTCCACCTCCGCAAGTACACTCTGCCGGTCCAGCGCGGAAGTGCAGCGCGCTAGAATGACTTCGGGCGCGCCCTTCAGAATGACAAGCTTCTGTCCATCGTCCGCGGGATGGACCGTGGCCATGAACTGGTTCTCGGACTCGAAGGGAATGGCATCGAGCCGGGGCGCTTCGGCGCGCGCTTCGTCATGCCGGATGCCCGCCTTGCGCGCCGCCACCACCAGGGCCGCCTCGGTCGGATCGCCTGCGATGGCCACACCGCCTTGCGTCTCCGATATGGTCGCGTCGCTGCAAAGCACACAGGCGCGCAAGAGCCGCAAGACTCCCTCGGGCAACGGAGAGATGGGCACGCCATCTTTGCGGATTTCGCCGTGCGGCTCATAGCCGATTCCTGTAACGGCGACAGCGCCCGTGGCGGGAGTCCACAGCTCCTGCACGGTCATCTCATTGCGCGTGAGCGTGCCTGTCTTGTCAGAGCAAATGACCGTAGTGCTGCCAAGGGTTTCCACAGCCGGAAGCTTGCGGACAATGGCACGGCGGAGTGCCATGCGCTGCACGCCAATCGCGAGCGCGATCGTCACGATGGCGGGCAGTCCTTCCGGTATGGCGCCAACTGCGAGGGCGATGGCGAAGAGAAGAGATTCCCGGAACGCTTCAATCGGCGCGATGCCGTTGGACAAGGCGCGGTACATGCCCACCGCCAACAGCACCAGGGAAAGCAGCAGGATCGCTGCTGTGATGTAGCGTCCGATAACGGCCAACGCGCGCGTCAACGGTGTTTCGACGTGAGTTGCCTCCCGCAGCATCGCGGAAATCCGCCCCAGTTCGGTCTTCATACCGATAGCGGAGATCACGCCGGTGCCGGTGCCGTAGGTCACGAGCGTCCCGCCGAAGGCCATGCCGGTCCGGTCGCCCAACGGCGCGTCGCCGGCCACGGCGTCCGGTTGCTTGCTCACCGGCACGGACTCGCCGGTCAGCGCGGATTCGTCGATTTGCAGATTGCGCACCTCGATGAGTCGCAAGTCGGCGGGTACTTTGTCTCCCGATGCCAAAAGCACAACGTCGCCGGGAACAAGCTCGCGCACGGGCAAGGAGCGCTTGATGCCGTCGCGCAACACGGTGGCAAACTCCGGCACCATGCCCGCGAGCGCCTCGATGGCCCTTCCCGCGCGGTACTCTTGGATGAAGCCGACGAGCGTGTTCAACACCACGACGGCCAATACCACCGCACCGTCAGTCACTTTACCCAGCAGGGTTGCCACGAGCGACGCGCCCAGCAGCACCCAGATGAGAGGGTTATTGATCTGCCGCCAGATCAGCACCAGCGGACCGTCGGACTTCCCGCGCGGAATCTCATTCGGACCATGCAGGGCACGCCGTCGCGCAGCCTCGGCCTTGGTCAGTCCGCGCGGGTCCGTTTCCAGCCTGCTGAGCGCATCCGCGACGTCAAGCGCATGAATCGCATCGACCGGCAGGTCCCGCGAGCCGGACTGGACCGCTGGTCTTTCCAGAGTTGCTGTCATGAAACCTCCGATGCTGATGGGCAGCCTGGCATTTGGCAGGCGGCCCGTGGCAAGTGTGTATGGCAAGTCCCCCGGTGGCGGTTCGCCCGCGGGCTGGCGCGTCCATGCGCCAGCCCGCGGACTTCAACTGCAGGGGACGGGGAGGGATTCAGGAATCTATTCGCGCGCGGACGTGACGACCCACGCGTAGTAGAGCAAGTTCACAATCGCCGTCACGGTCGCGGCCACGTACGTCATGGCCGCCGCGCTCAACACCGCCGCGACACCCGAGTTCTCATGGGTGCCACGCACGATGCCCAGGCTCATCGCATGCTCCTTCGCACGCGCCGACGCGTTGAACTCGACCGGCAGATTGATGAGCTGGAACAGCACCACCGCGGAGAACAGGATGAGGCCCACCGTCGCCAGGCCCGTAAGGTTCAACGCGAGCCCACCCACGATTAGCAGCGAGCCGAGGCCCGAACCAATACTCGCCGTCGGGACGATCGCGTTCCGCAGCACGAGCGGCACGTACCCGGTCGCGTGTTGAATCGCGTGTCCCACTTCGTGGCACGCCACGCCCACCGCCGCGACACTGCGGCCGCTATACACGTCCGGGCTCAGCCGGAGCACCCGGTGCCGCGGATCGTAATGGTCGGACAAAAAGCCCTCCACAGGTTCCACGGCCACGTCGCGGTCCAGTCCCGCTGAGCGGAGCATGGCCATTGCGGCCTCCGCGCCGGTAAGCCCGGAACTCACGGGCACCTCGGCATACTTGGCGAAGGTCCGCTTCACCTTGAAGCTGGCATACAACGCCAACAAGAGGGTGGGCAGAAAGATCACCAACAGGTAAAGCATGTTCGACTCCTTTCTCTATGCCCTATCATGGACAATGCGGCCGCAAGGGCGCATTCATCCAACGACGCCAGGAAATACACCTTCTCTCAGCAGCGATAACTCAAGCCGGACTTGGCGTCCGATACGCTCCACGGCCCGCGCAACGGCCTTGGAACAATCCGCATCGAAGACTTCCACGTTCACTGGCCCTACGAGCTGCACGTCCGCCCGAATGCGGCAACGATGCGCGGGTCCGGCAGCCCCCGACGGAGCCGCCCGATCCACCAAAATCTCCACGGCATGCAGGTGGCTCCGGAAGCGGCTTAGCGCGAAGAGAATCTGCCGCTCGACGGTTTCCGAAAAGCCGTGAGGCGCATCGTAATCGCGCGTTCTCAGTACCACCCGCATCGCAAGAGTTCCTCGCCGTTGCCCATTCATACGTTCACCATAGCTAACCCGATTCTACCGTCCTTTCTTCCTATTGAAAAATAGAAAATATAGATGTAAAACATAGGTATAATCTATGGATGTACGATCATGGACTGGCTCAACTACCACCATCTCTATTACTTCTGGGTCGTCGCGAAGGAAGGCTCCGTCACCGCGGCGTCCGCACGGCTGCTGCTTTCCCAGCCCACGGTTTCCGCCCAGTTGCGGCAGCTCGAACGCTCGCTCGGCGCCAAACTCTTCACGAAGCGCGGGCGCAACCTCGTGCTGACCGATGCGGGCCGCATGGTCTATCACCGCGCGGACGAGATATTCGCCTTGGGACGCGAACTCCTGAGCGCGGTTAAAGGGCGGCCCGTCGCAGCACCGCGCCTGCGCCTGACGGTGGGGGTCGTCGATGTGCTGCCCAAGCTCGTTGTCTACCGTCTGCTCGAACCCGCCACCCGGCTGCCGGAGCCGGTCTGTGTGGTCTGTGTTGAAGGGACCCTCACGGAGTTGCTCGCGCGGCTATCGGTATATGAAATCGACATGATCCTCGCCGATGCGCCCATTGGCCCGCAGGCGAAGGTCCGTGCCTTCAACCATCTCCTCGGCGAGTGCGGCGCGACGCTCCTGGGCACGCGCGAACTGGCCGCGCGGTACAAGCGTGGCTTCCCCGAGTCGCTGAGTGGTGCGCCCTTCCTGCTTCCCGCATCCAATACGTCACTCCGCCACGCCCTGGATAGTTGGTTTCAGGAGAGTGGCATTGTGCCGGCAGTCGCGGGAGAATTTGAGGACAGCGCCCTGATGAAGGAATTCGGGCGCACGGGACTTGGGCTGTTTGTGGCGCCGTCGGTGGTCGCCGAAACAGCCCGGCATCAGTATGGCGTGGTTTCCCTCGGGGTCTTGCCGGAAGTACGCGAGCGATTCTTCGCCATCTCCACCGAGCGCCGCATCACGCATCCCGCCGTGCTCGCCGTCACGGAAGGCGCGCACCAGACCGTCTTCGCGGAATGAATGCCCGGCGCAACCGTTTGCGGCGCCTACTCTACACGTCGTGTGACAACACCGACCCCAAGTATGCGAACGGCCTTGCCGCCATGCGAAACACACCACTGGCCTTGGGAGACCAGTCCAGCAAATCCACCAGGTAGGGCGCGGCGGCATAGTAGATCTCCACCAACGGCTGGCCCCACTCCGTCTTCATGAGTCCCTCATCCCGAAACGCGCGCAGGTTCTTGAGGATCTCCTCATTGTCCTTGAACGCCTTCGCCGCCGCGCACAGCACGACATCGCCACCGCCATCCGGGTCCGGCGGATTAGTCCCCGTCAACCAACCATCCGCCTGGGAGTAGAAATCCCGGAAGGAGGTGTACCAATCCACATTACCGCTGATATCCGAACAGGAATGCGTGGGGCCGTTGCTCAAGGTCCCCGTGATCCGGTAATTGGAATCCGCCAGTAGCAAGGGGCTGCCCGAAGAACCCCCCTCGGTGACGCCGTCGTCCCAATGCACGTTGGTCTGTTTTATGAAGCTGCTGCGCGCTTCATCGATGCCGATGACCGTGCCGTAGCTGATCCGCATATGGGTGCCGCCGGGATAGTGTATGGTCACGATGTCTTCGTTCAGGATGGGATCGCGCGTCTCCCAACCCAAATACGTGCGCCCGAACGACCCAGAAGGCACCGAGATCAGGCGCATGAGCGTCAGGTCATAACTGCTGTTCGTGGTCAGCACCACTTCGCCCACGCTGCGCGGCAGCGACGCGACCGAGGGAGGATCGTTGGTGGCGCAGCCCGTTGCGCGGTAATCCCACACGATGTCCACTTCATCGGCGTCCGCGTAATCGGGAACGCAATGCCAGCTTGTGAGAAAGTAAGGCTCTAACTCCGCCGTGTCGGAATTGTTGACCAGCGAACCCGTGCACAGGGCCTGATCGTAGGTGTCGTATGGAATCACCATCATGCCGATACCGGACGACAGGGATTGCAGGGTCGCGTTGCCCTCGCACGCGATGTTGTTATTGCAAGCCAGCGCTTTGACCACCTCTTCAAAACGCTGAAAGAAATGGGACACACCCAGCAGCGCAATCTGCGGGACCGCCGTGCCGGTCGTCCGTACCATCAGCACGGCGCTTTCACCTACCGTGGTGGGCAGCCAGCGGCCACCCTCGCGCGCGTCGGCGCTGGTGTAAGGTCCAAAGGCGCGGGGTTCGCTCATATCGATGACCCAGGCTTCCTCGCCTTCGCCCAGTTCAGACAAGTCCACAAGGAAACGCAGCATCTCGGCGTCCACGGAACTGATCGCCGCTTCATATACCGTCATCGATCCATCACTAAACCCTTCTCCAAAAAGAGCTTGCGAATCCATGCCCACCGGGAATCCGCTCCCAACCAAGTACTGCTTGTGGTCCTCGGCCAAGGTCTTGAGTTCACCGTTCTTGCCTTCGTACTCGTTGAAGACATGGGATTGGTCGATTCGTGTAAGATACGATTCGACAAGGGTTTGCGGCAGTGGATGGAGGGATGCGTCCTGAGCGGCTTTCGTCGCCAAAGCTGGCGCCGTAGCATAGTCCGCGTGCGGCTGTGCCCAGGAGGCCGTTGCCCCGGCCAACACTAACATAAGCAATACCAGTAGGTTGCGCATCAAATCCACTCCGTGTTTCGTAGTACTGCGGAAAACCGGCTTCCAACCGCTGGTCCGGTCATCGATATGCAAGACGAGAAGTCACGATGACACCTCTCCCAATAGGTGAGACTCACCGTGAACGCTGTTACTCGATTATACACTCCAGACCGCGATTCGTCAGGCCCGACCCACTCACCAGGTAAAGGACCATGAACCTTTACCTCCGGATTCAGTAGTATGGTGCACCTTCGTTCGGCTATTGGGGAGTATTGATGAGTACACGTGAAAGACGGCGGGTCCATTTCTCCGGCATCGGCGGGACGGCCATGGTGGCAGGCGCGCGCCTCGCCATCGAGGCGGGCTGGGAGGTTCGCGGCAGCGATAATCCCTTGTACCCGCCCACTTCAGACATGGTAAAGGCCCTCGGCGTGCCGGTGGCCTCAGGCTACGACTCGGCCAATCTGGACTGGAACCCCGACCAGGTCGTTATTGGCAACGCCTTAAGCCGGGGCAACCCCGAGGTCGAGGCCGCGCTCGATCGCAAACTCCACTACGTCAGCCTGCCCGAATGGCTGAAGGATTCCGTGCTGCGCGCGCGTCGATCCATCGTGCTCGCGGGGACCCACGGCAAGACGACCACCACCGCGCTGACCGCGTATCTGCTCGACGCGGCCGGGCTTGCCCCGGGCTTTCTCATCGGCGGGCAGCCGCTGGACTTCCCTTACTCCGCGCGGCTCGGCGCGCAAGGCGCTCCCTTCGCAATCGAAGGCGACGAATACGATACGGCCTTCTTCGACAAGCGCGCGAAGTTCTTTCACTATCTGCCCGAGGTGGCCGTGGTCACCTCGCTCGAATTCGACCATGGCGACATCTACAACGATGTCGAGGAAATCGAACTCGCGTTTCAACGCATGTTACGTCAAATCCCCCGCTCGGGCCTGCTGCTCGTGTGCGCCGATCATCCGCGCGCGTTGGCCCTGCGCGGCCACTCGTACTGTCCCGTGGAAACCTACGGCTTTCACGAAACCGCGGACTGGCGCGGCGAAGTGGGCAACGGCCAAGGCGGGCTCATCGAATTCACCGTCTACCGTCAGGGCGCTGAATGGGCCCGGCTGCGCGTGCCACTCGCTGGACGCCACAACCTGCAGAACGTGCTCGCGGCCGTCGCGGTGGCGGCGCGCTTCGGGGCGAGCCCTTGCTCATTGGCCGATGCGATGCCCGCCTTCAAGGGCGTGCGCCGCCGCATGGAAGTCTTTCACGAGGCGCGGGGCGTCACCTTTATCGACGACTTCGCGCACCATCCCACGGCCATCCGAGAAACCATCGCCGCCGCCCGCATGCGCTGGCCGGGCCGCCGCCTGCTCGTGCTCTTCGAACCCCGCTCCAACACGACCGTCACAAAGCGTTTTCAGAACGAGATGCGCGAGGCCTTCGCGCAAGCCGACGCGGTGTGGCTGGGGCCCATTCACCGTGCAGATTCCATCCCACCCGAGGACCGCCTTGATCGGGATGCCCTTGCCGCTGCATTGAGCAAGACCGGCATCGAAGCCCACGCCGCGGGTTCCGTCGACGAAATCGTGACGGCCATCGTAACCGGCACCCGCCCGGATGACATCGTGCTCATCCTCAGCAACGGCGCCTTCGGCGGCATCTACGCCAAGCTGCGCGACGCGTTGCGGTGAACAGTCGAGCCTGGGAACGCCACGCCCGTCATCCTCGCGAAGGCGGGGACCGCTTGGCAATCCATGAAGATAGCACCGGTTTGACAGTCAAACAGCACTCACCCATGCGGTGAGGGCACTGTTCTTTCCCATGCGTTGCGCCAATGCAACCTCACAACACGGAGAGAACCCGTTGCAGGTTTGTCTCACCGGGACGCTGCACGCAAGACTTCTGCGATGTCCAACAGACCGGCCTTCTCCGCCAGTTGGGCCGGTGAATCGCCATCGGAATCAGGTCTATCAGGGTCAGCACCCGCCGCGAGGAGGGACTCCATCGTTTGCGTGAACTTGCGCTCCAGATTCTCTCGGACATGTCGCCGCCGGTCCAAGGCCCGAAACTCCCTCTCGCACCAATTGATATGCTCGACGTACCCTTGGAGTGCCCAATGGATGGCCGCTTTTCCTTCGTTGTCCGTTGCGTTCACGGGACAACCCAACTCCACGAGTACTGGAATCGTATCGAATGTACCCATGCGCGCCGCGTGCATGATCGCCGTCCTGCCCTGATGGTCGACCCCCGCCGCGTCGCAACCCCTTCTCACCAACACGCGGATGGATTCGGTGCAGGCAACAGGAGCGGCGGACATGAGAGCCGTCTCGCCGCCGTCGCTTCGTGACGCGGGGTTCGCACCATGATCAAGCAAGAATGCGACGATTTCGGCGTCCTGCTTCACGCCCACGCCGGCTGCACGGTGCAGAGGCGTTTGACCGTAGGCTTGGCGAGTGTTGATGTCCGCGCCGTGGTCCAAGAGGAGGCTGCAGACTGAGACGTTCCCGAGCTCCGCCGCTTCACTGAGCGGGGTAACTTGATACGCGTCTCTGGCGTCGACGTTCGCGCCGCGTTCCAGAAGCAGGGCGATCATTTCGTGGTCTTCTCGATACACCGCGTCGAAGAGCGGCGGCCTGCCTTGAATGCCTGGGAGATTGGGATTGGCTCCTGCATCCAGCAGGATGAGGACCAGTTCAGGGTTGCCCATTCTCGCAGCACGGGTGAGGGTTGTCGAGCCGTCCGCATTGGGGACGTTGAGGTCAATGCCGTGTTGAATGAGCGTGCAGATGAACCGTAGATCGTATGGCTCAAACTGCCAGAAGCATCGTGTTGCCACCGTGAATCCTTGAAGATCCCGGACGGACACATCGGCGCCATGTTCCACAAGAAACCGGAACACATTAAGCCGGGCGTCCGCTGGACGTGGCAGGGTGATGAGCAGGGGATCGCCCGATTCCACCACCAAATTCACGTCGGCGTCCAACTCGACCAGCGCCCCGGCGATCTCCAATTGTCCCCGATCGAGGGCATAGTAGAGAATCGACTTCCCGGTTACCTTCTGTTCCAGGTGATTCTGATGCTCCCGCGCGAAGGCAATGGCCTTCGCACGCATACCGTGCCGGATGGTCATCAGCAGCGGTGTGTCTCCATCGCCGAGGTCCGTGTCCGCTTCGGCATATTCGAGGAGAATCGCCAGCGAGTTGTCCGGCATGCCGGAGTTATCCGCCGCGGTCAACACAGTGTGCCCCGATGCATCCCGCGCATTGAGGCTTGCGCCGTTTTCGAGCAGCACCCTGACGATCTCGGCATGACTCCCGCGCGCGGCAGCCAGCAAGACGTGACCGCCCGGAGAAAAGACATTAGGATTTGCACCGTGCTGCAGCAGAATGCGGACTGCGGCGGTCTGTCCTCCATAGGTCGCCGCGTGGAGCGGTGGCATGCGGACTGGGGCATTGACATCCGCTCCGAGCCCGATCAGCGCGTCCAGTTCGCTGGCCTCGCCCTTTAGTGCGGCGATGGACAGCACGCCGAAGCCAGACGCGTTGGGATAGTTGATGTCGACCCCATGCTCGATGAGCATTTGGAAGAGACGATTGTTGCCCTCCTTGTACGCCAGCGTCAGCGCGGTTTCACCTCCACGGTACTTGCGGACCCAAGTGGCGTTCTGCAGCACGGCGTTGGCGTCAGCGCCGGCATCAAGGAGGATGCCGGCCAATTCTGGATTGCCCCGGTTCAAGGCCAGTTCGAGGAGCCTGGGCACGTACTGGGATGCGACATGGACGTCCGCGCCGTGTGCGATGAGATATTGCGCGATCTCCGTGTTGGAGTCCCAAACGGCCACCTGCAACGGCGTGAACGACGGCACCCCCATGTCGTGGTCGTACATGTGCCACTCGTCCGGCACCAAGGCGTTCACGTCCGCGCCATCCGCGATGGCCTGCTTGACGCCGTCCAGGTCGCCGTTGTGCACGAGGGCATGGAGCCGCCAGGGGACGTCCAGGGGCGGCTCAATCGTTGTGCGGACCGGGGACGCTGGCGACCCGCATCCCGCAAGGAGCAGCCCGAGCATGAGCATTGCACTGGCGCTGTGTCTTGTTGCGAGCAGCACTTGCACGGCGAGATTCCTCGGGCCCTTGGTCCTTCATGACACAATACGCCGACGAAACGCGCGGGTTCATTCTGGTGGCGACAGAAAGTGTTCACCAGAAAATGCATGCATGACGGATAAGTGCTAGGTCAGCGCCCGGTGCTTCCTTCGGAGAATCACTTCGGCACTACCCCTTGTGCGCGCAGCCATTCCGCCAGAAGCTCGGGCCACTTGGACACAGGCAGAAGGGGTTCCTTGTTCGCTAGGCCGACTCCGTGCGGGCCTTCGAGAAAGATGTGCAGCTCCGCGGGGACGCCCGCCTTCAGCAGCGCGTCATAAAACATCAGACTATTCCGCGGAGACACGCCGGTGTCTTGCGTCGTGTGCATCAAGAACGCGGGCGGCGTCTCTTTGTCCACCTGAAGCTGGAGCGATAGGCGTTCCACCAGTACCGGGTCGGGAATCTCACCGAGCAAGTTCTTGCGCGAGCCCGCGTGGGCCTCGGGGTCCATCATCGAAATCACGGGGTAACACAGGATCATGAAGTCCGGCCGCGCGGACACGCGGTCAATGGGGTCCTCGGCGCTCGGATCGCCCGCGGCGTGCATCACGCCCACCGTCGCCGAGAGGTGTCCGCCCGCGGAGAATCCCCAGATGCCGATGCGTTTGGGATCGACCTTCCATTCGTCCGCCCGCGCACGCACCGTACGCACGGCGCGCATCGCGTCCATGCTCGGCACGGGATGCTGGTACCCCGGCGCGTGACGGTAAATGGCGATGAACGCGGAAATCCCGTGGCTGTTCAGCCACTCCGCGATCTGGAACCCCTCGTGGTCCATGGCCAGTCCGCTGTAACCGCCGCCGGGACACACCACCACGGCGGCGCCGTTCGCTTTTTCGGCGGGTGCGGGCGCGAGTATCAGGCGCGGCACATCGTTCTCCCCAGTGCCCAAAGCGCCAGGCGCGCCGTCTGCCCAGAGGGGTATCTCGGTAAGTCCCTTTTCCGCGGCCGTCGGCGCGGATGCGCCCCATGCCAAGCTGACGCAGAACAGACTAATCATAAGTGCCCTCGTGATTCCTGAGATGTCGAGTGTCATGGTGATTTTCCTTACTGAATTCCAAAAGCTCCGTGCGTTCTTGGGATAGCATTCATGGCGTCAAGTCCCCGCTGGGCTTCGGGGAATCCCGGGTCAAGCCGCAGCGCCTCGGCGAACGCTTCACGCGCCGCAGCCACCTCTCCCTTGGCGGCGAGCACCGCCCCGAGATTATTATGCAGCGAGGCCACTTCGGGGAAGCGCTCGAGCGCAGACCGCAAATGCGCTTCCGCCTCGTCCAGTCTTCCCGTGCTGAGCAGGGCCGCCCCGTAGTTGCTCAAGGCCTCCACGTTAGTGGCATCCGCCTCCAGGGCCTTGCGCAACGCTTGCGCCGCCTCCTCGTGCCGGTTCTGCCCCATCAAGGTCACGCCAAGGTTATTGTAAGCGCGGCTGTAACGTGGATTCACTTGAATCGCCTGTTGGTAGTACGCGATGGCCGAGTCGCTCCGCCCCATGCCCTGATAGACGGTCCCCAGATTGTAGAAGGTCTCCGCATTGGTGGCGTTCATCCGGGCGGCGCGTTCCAGATACGGCAGGGCGTCTTCGAGACGCGCTTGCGCGATCAACGCGTTGGCGAGTCCGTTCAACGCGACCTCGTTTTCTCCGGTCACCGCCAGAGAATGGCGGAACAAGGTCTCCGAATCCCGCCAGTAACCAACTTGAACCACCGTGCGCCACGACCACAAGCCAGCCAGTGCCAGCGCAAGGGCGGTCAAAACCACTCTGCGGGCCACCCCCCCGGGCATCGCTTGCGGTATGCCCCACGCCGCCACGATCCCGAGTCCAACGAACGGCATGTAGCTGTAGCGATCCGCCATGGCCTGGACCCCCACCTGGATGATCCCGATCACCGGCAACAGCGTGATGAGAAACCAAAGCCAACCCGTCAGAAAGTGTGGGCTGCGCCGTCGCAACAGGATAGCCACCAGCGTGACCGCCACCAAGCCCGCTGCCGCTATCAGCGCGACGGCTGGCGAAATCGTCTCGCGCGGATGCGGGTAGAATGCCGCCAAGTCGAAGGGCCATAGGGCCTTGTAGATGTAGCGCCAGTAGGCGATGGCGGCATTCGACAAGCGCATTGAGAAGGGGAGACCTTCCAACGAACTCATGGCACTGCGCTGCGTCAGAAACGTTACCAGAGAGACTCCGCCCGCCAGCACAAACAGGGGCAGCTTCTCCACAATGAGCCCCAGCACGCCGCGCGCATTCTTCGCGTCCGTGTCAGTCCGTGTCAGTCCGTGCCCGTCCGTGCGCATTCTGCCCAGGGGCCAGAAGTCCAGCAGCAGCAACACCACCGGCAAGGTCACCAGCATGGGTTTGGCCAGCAGGCTCAGCGTGTAACAACCTACAAACAGCGTGTAGGAAGTCCAGCGGGGTTTTCTCGCGTATGCGGCGTACGCTAGCAATGCCAACAACCCAAAGAACACGCTCAGCACATCTTTGCGCTCAGAAACCCAGGCAACGGACTCCACGTGCGCCGGGTGCAGCGCAAAGAACGCCGCCACAAAGAGGCTGGCTCCCGTGCTGCGCGTCATGGATTTCAGGGCGAGGTAGAGCAGAGCGGCGTTCATCGCGTGGAGCAGGATATTCGTGAGATGGTGACCCCAGGGGGCCATGCCGAACACCTCGCAATCCAGCATGTGGGATAGCCAGGTCAACGGCTGCCAATTTCCCGAATGATCGTTGGTGAACGCCCAGGCGACTGAACGGGTGTTCAGGCCCGATTGCACGACGGAGTTCTCGGTCACATACACTCCGTCGTCGTAGCTGACAAAGTCCCCTTGGACGGCACGCGCGTAGACGGCCAGGCTGCAACCCAGCAAGAGTACGGCGAACAACGCGTCCAACTGACGTTGGTCGCGTTGGGGTTCGTCTTGTGAAGCTGGCGACGTCATGAGTCCAGGTAGCGATATCCCCTGCGTTGAATTCGAGCAGCTTGGCCCGCAGTCGAATGTAGCGGATTCGCGTGCGGGTTAGCAACGAATAAGCCGGGCATGTCAAGAAAGGACTGGACACTATTCAATAAAAGTGCTAAAGTGTGGCGGACGCGAATATGTTGCCAGCAATATACTAAACCAGGAGTTGAAGCAAGCACGTGGCCGCTTTGCCGAAGTTGACTGTGAGCGCAGGAGAACACGACCGGGTTAATTGTCCCGTAAGTGTTGTGATACCTGTACCTTATGGTGAACTTGGCAGTGTTGCTTTGGCTGACGCTAAGACAGGTGCCTCTTTGGCTTGCCAAGTGGAGCCCTGCCGTGGTGGGACGCGCGTAACTTGTTTGTTTACAGGTCTTAAAGCGGGCGAAACCCGCAAGTTGTCCATCAGAAGATTGAAGGTTCCGGCGATTGACCGGGTCCGCTTGGTAGATGCCCCGAAGGATGGACGCTTGGATGTCATGCTATCAGGCAAGCGATTCACTTCCTATCACTATGGGAGCAAGTGGGTTAGACCGTTCCTCCACCCCATTGTAGGACCCTACGCGGCACGGGTGACGAGGAACTGGCCGATAGACCGGAGCGTCCCCGGGGAGACGCACGACCATCACCACCACAAGTCGCTGTGGGTCGCCCACGGCGAGTGTGACGATGTCAACAACTGGAATGAGGAACCCGGCCACGGCTACCAGAGGCACCGATTCTTCCTGAGCGTGGCGTCCGGCCCCGTGTATGGCGAGTTCAAAGCCAAGCTGGATTGGTGCGATGCCAAGGACTGCAAACGCTTTGAAGAGATCCGGCACATGCGGTTCTACGCAGTGACTGGAGGCGAGAAGTTATTCGATGTGAGCGTGTCATTCCGCATGACGGAGAAGCAGGTCGTCTTCCGCGACACCAAGGAGGGGGGCTTGCTCTCCATCCGGGTCGCCAGTGCAATGGACGTGTCCAGGGGCGGCCGCATCGAGAATGCATACGGTGGCGTCAACGAGCGGGAGACCTGGGGCAAGAGTGCTCCGTGGTGCGACTATAGCGGGATGGTGGATGGCCGGCACGTGGGCATCGCGATGATGGACCACGAGACGAATCCGCGCTACCCGACCGGTTGGCACGTGCGCAACTACGGGTTGATGACCGCCAACTGCTTCGCGTGGAGTCACTACCGTCCGGAGGCGAAGGTCAAGGGGGATATGGCATTCCCGAAGAACAGCACGACATCGTGGCGGTACCGGATATACGTGCACAAGGGCGATGTGGCGAAAGGCAAAGTCCGCAATCGATTCATCGATTATATCGCGCCGCCCGGCATTACCGTGGGGTAGTCGTTCAACTACAGGAGACCGCGGGCGAACATGGCTACGTCAGTCAAGACCAAGAAGAAGGCCGCCAAAGGCGCCGCGAAGAAGTCCAAGGTGAAGGTGGTGTCCAAGCCCAAGGGAAAGAGCGCTGCCAAAGGCAAGGCGAGCGCGAAGAAGGCGGCGAAGCCCAAGGCGAAGAAGAAAGTGATAGCACCAAAGAAGACGGCCAAGAAGCCGTCAAAGGCGAAGCCCAAGGCGCCCGTGAAGAAGCCCGCGGCCAAGGCCCCGCCCGTGAAGCGGGCAGTCCCCGCGAGCAAGGCGGCAGCGTCAAGCCCTGCAAAGCCGGCCGCACCCGCGCCCGCCAAGAAACGCGGCACTTCATCCCCCGCGTCCAAGGCCCCTGTGCTTTCGCGCGAATTCCTCACCGAAATCGCCAACTGCATCCGCAAGGCGGTCGTGCCTTTGGTCCGTGCGGCCAAGGGCCGCGAGATCCTCGGCAGCGCCACCAGCGGCGATGCCACGTTCCAACTCGACAAGGTAGCGGAGCGGGCCCTCCTGAATTTCCTGCGCGATGCGCACTTGCCGGTCGCGTTCTACTCCGAGGATGCCGGCTACACGACCTTCACCAGCGCCCAACCCCAGCACCTGCTGGTGGTGGACCCGGTGGATGGGTCGCGTGCGGCCAAGAGCGGTTTTGAATCGTGCGTGGTGTCTGTCGCGAGCACACGGGTCATCGAGCGGCCGCGCATGGCTGATGTGGACAATGGGATCGTCATGGAGATCCTGGGGCCACGCACCTTCTACGCCCAGCGCGGGAAGGGCGCCCGCATCTACATGAGCGACGCCATCAAGAAGCCCAAACTATCCCGCAACACCAACCTGGAGCTGGTGTCCTGGTCCATGACCGTTCCGGCGCGGCCTGCGGAGCTGATCTTCCCCACGGCGGCAAAGCTCATCGACCTGACCAGTCTCAAGGGCGGCTTTTTCGCGTGCAACAGCACCTCATACAGCCTCACGCGCCTCTTGACCAATCAGCTCGACGCCTGTGTTGATTTCGCGAACCGCTTTCTGCGCGATATCCCCGAGGCGGTCGAGGATCAGTTCATCAACGCGGGCCGGGGCATCGTGCTGGGCATCGCGCCGTACGATATCGCGGCGTCGCACCTGATCGCGAAAGAGGCGGGCTGCTACATTACGGATGCGTACGGGGCGAGTCTCGAAGATGTGCTCTTGCTGGACAGCAGCGTGGCGAACCACCGTTCGCTCATCGCGGCGGCAAACAAGGAACTGCACGAAAAGCTGATGAGCTTCTTCGATATCCGCATCCAGCAGTTCGAACAGCTACTGGCCCGCAGAACGCAGCAAGCTTCCGCCAACAACAAGTAGCAGTTGCGACCCTGGCGGCTGCCTCGCGGGCGGAGATGCCGTTTACCTTCTGCCTTCAAAAAGGTCGCGGCCCTTCACGAGGGCCTGGATCTTGCGGTCGGCGACGCTGCGCTTGAGCATCCAGAATCCACAGTCGGGATTGATGTAGGTCACCCGTCCATCGCCGAGCGCGTGGACCGCCTCTTCAATGCGGCGCGCAATGACTTCGGGAGTCTCGACCACGTTCGTCTTGATGTCCACGACGCCGAGGCCGATGCCGACCCGCGGATTGACCTTGGCGAGGTTGGCCAGCTCCCAGCTTCCCCGATGCGCGACTTCGAGCAGCACATGATCGGCGTGGAGTCCGCTCAGGAAACCCACGAGATGGTCCCAGTCGCCCTGCTGGATGGTCTGGCCGCCGTAGTTGCCGAAGCACAGGTGAACCGCGGGCGTGGTCTTCACGGCGTCGAGCACGCGGTTGATCGCCTCCAGCGCCCACGGCGCATCCTCCGGATGGCCGGGCAGGTTTGCTTCATCGATCTGCACAATGTCGGCGTCGAGCGCGGCCACCTGCGATGCCAACACGTCAGCGATCGCGTTGCACAATGAGGGGCGGTCCTTGTAATGCTGGTCGAGCAAGGTCTTGCACAGCATGTGCGGCCCCGTCACCGTGAACTTCATGCGTGATTTCGTGAGGGCGCGTGCGCGCTCGCAATCCGTCGCCAGGTTGAGCGTGCCTTCGTTGATGGGCCCTTCGACCACACCGCTGGGCTTGACCCGGAACTTCATCTGCGGGTCCTTGCGGAAGACCTCGATATCGGCACGGCCCACGGCGGTGCGCACGTTTCCCAGAGGCCGCACGAAGTACTCGATCATGCCGTTGGTGTCGGGGTGATTGATGTCGAAGCGATACAACTCGCCGTCCGCGACGACGTCGATGCCGGCGTTCTCCTGAATCTTGAACACGACCGACGTGGCGTCGATGACGGCCTGCTCCGAAGGCAACGCCGCCAGCCAGTCCGGGATGGGATAACTGCCGACTACCGTAGTCTGAATCATGCGCGATGACTCCCTGCGCGGTGCGCGTTTGCGGTTGGCGGAATGCGGCTCATGAATCTGCCAGTCGCTTCTTCTCGACGACCGCGAGCCCGAACAAATCCAGGACCTCTTCGTAGCTGTTGTTGGTGGCCATGAATTCCCGATAGAACCGAGTGACGCCATCCCAATGGCCGACGTCGTGAAACGCGATGAGACCTCCCGCAACGACATGACGCGACCACAGCTCGAAATCCCGTTTGACCCCGTCGTATGAGTGGTCTCCGTCGATGAAGAGCAAACGGATGGGCCTGCTCCAATCCTTGGCGGCGTCTTCCGACGTGGCGACGATGGGGGCCACGTGCAGATCCAAGTCCATCTTGCGGACATTCTGCCTGAAGATCGGCAAGGTCGAACCTTGAGCGGCGAGGTCCATGTCGGCGCAGGACATGCCGGGCTGGTGTTCCGGCGAACCGGTGAACGGATCGATCGCCGTGACGTGTTCGCGCCCGGCGATCTTCGTGCCGTGGGCCAGCCAGCACGTGGAACGCCCCTTGAAACTCCCGATTTCCACGATCTCGCCGACACCAGGCCCTTGCTCCGCCATGAGCGCGAGCAGGTACCCTTGGACGTCGTCCAAGTACCCGTCGATTTCTTTGGTGCGAATCGACATCTGGTAGAAATCCAGAACCGTGCGCAGCCGGAACATGAGGGTAGTGTTCAGCATGGCGTACTCCTCGCAGCAGGACCGGACACCAGCCTACACAATCCGTGCGACTTATCCAAATGACCACTACGATCCCAGACACGCGAACAAACACGAACAGGATTGTCTACTGGTCTCTCAAAGAGTCCCGATAGATAGTGGCCCAGCCCGGCAGAGCCGCACCCAAACGAAGATCGTCATCCACCGATTGCACCGATTCAAAAAAGAGACCAGCAAGGAGAAGACTAACACGGGGGAACCAACGCGGGGGAATCACCACAGGGGAGACCAACACAGGGGTACGGGCGTCTCGCCCGTAATTCGAGAACGCTCAAACGCAGAAGCGCGGAGTTCGCGGAGGATCGCAGAGAGTTGGGAGAGCGGAACGCTCCTCAGTACTGCCTCGCTTGCCAAGCACGGCAGCACAGCGCTTCGTTCAAGTGATCGGCGTGACGGCCTGTATCGTCCGCCACGCGCATCTTTTGATCTTAAGCCCTGGCAAGGGCGCAGGTGCATAGCCCCGGGTGGAGCCGCAGGCGGAACCCGGGGTATGCATGCCCACTCCTTACGAAAGCCCCAGCGGGGCGCAGGGTTCTTCACCACGGTTCCAATATCACTTCTTCGCGCACCTCTCCAGCGCTCCTGTTGAATTGGACCGGCCTCAGGGGCTTGGACCTCCCCCCGCCCATGCTGGGGCTTGATCGTAGGGTGCCGCTTTCATCCACGGGTTCCGCCTTCGGCTCCACCCGTGGTTACTCCCCTGCGCCCTTTTCAGGGCGGTGGCTGCACGCCGCGCTCTGACGGCTTGAAAGGCCAATGTGCTTACGCATGCGACTGCAGGCCAGCGCAGTTCTAAAGCCGCGTACAATGTGCGTAACTCAAGCGGTTTGCTTGAGAGTACCGAATTCATCGACCGCACAACCGCGCGAAGCGTCCGGAAGATGCATGTTTCCACTTGAGTCTCCACCTTGAGTGATTTCAGCCCGTAAGGGCGCAAGATAATAGCCCAGCGATTCATCGCTGGGCGGACGACACCCACTAGACGAGTCCCGTCAGGGACGAAAGAGCAGGCGAGCATCCTCGCACGGCGGTGTTCATGGAAGGGCTGGAGGTATTGCTTGAGCATCATGGCGTGTCATATACGTGGAACGGGACCTGGACCTCTTCCGCCCCTCCGGGGCTGGGAGAATGTCGGGGTCCTGCAGACCCAGCGATGAATCGCTGGGCTATTATCTGTCGTCCCTGTCGGGACTCTTCGCCGAGCCCAGACAGTATCCGAGAAATCGGTACTCTCAAGTCGTCTAGTTTGCCGCCGGGAATTCGACCACGTACTTCCCATCCGCATACGCGCGCGTGCGGATGATGAGGAAATGCTTCTCAACGTCGTAGTTCCAGGCTTCACCCTCAGGCAACGCCTGGCCGTCCAGGGTCACGGTGTTGGGCTTGCGCACACACTTGACCCGCAGGATGTGCGGCGTCTTCTCACCGCTGAGGGTTATGGCGACGGTGTCGCCGGCATCGACGGCGATCTGCGTCTTCTTGCCTGTGGCGGGATGAACGGTTTCAAAGGCGGTCTGTCCGTAGGGGTAGATGAGATACGTCACGTGACCCGCACTCGATGGATCCCCCAAGCCGGTGTAGCTGCGGGAAACGTCGAGTGGAATGATGGCGCCATCGCGCACGTAAACGGGCGCTTCACTAAGCGGAAAGTCGCGGGTAAACGTCGCGGGCCCCACCAGCACCTCGTCATCGTCGAAGAAGTACCGCCAGCGCCCCTCCGGCAGGGTAACGCTCCGCGAGTAGGAATCCTCATAGATGGGGGCAACCAGGAAGTTGACGCCGAAGAGGTAGTGATAACGCGCTTCCAACGGCCGCATGAGCGGCGCGGCGCCCTCGTGGCATGCGACAACATGCGTGTAGATGTAGGGAATCAACTCGGCGTGAAGCCACGCGAATTTCCGGATGATCTCAAACTCTTCGCGGTCACCTTCCCACAGCGCGCGATTGCCATGGCCGCCGTTTAGAAAGAGCCCGCAGAAGCAGGAGAACTGGGCCCAGCGCGGATAGAGCCGCGCGGGAATCTCGCCACCCGAGTAGCCCGCCACGTCCGAGCCGATGACGTTATAACCATTGGCCGCGCTGCGCAGGATGTCCGTAAGCGCCTCTTGCAGGCCTTGCTCTTCCAGACTCCAGGCATGGTCCTGATCGCCCACCCAGTTGACCGGCGACGCATCGATGGGCGCGAACCCTTCCGGATGCGCCTTGGTGTCGAGGAAGTACTTCAGCTTGCCATTCTCTTTCTCAGGATCGAGCAGGCCGAGGCGATCGGTCGATCGCGCCAGGGTGATGAACTCCGGGTTCTGCGTGAGCCCGTGCTGGTACTCGTCGCGATAGTAGTGGTCCATATAGCCGCGGGTAGTCATCAAGCCGCTGTGCGTTCGCATGTACGGCACGGGAAAACCGCCGACACGAGTACCGAAGTAGGTGGCGGCGCCGTCGAGTTTCCACCCGTCGATGCCCCAGTCGAAGACCTGCTGCTGCATGCCGCGCCACCATGTCATGGCATCTGGATTGGTGTAGTCGACAAAACCGCCTTGGCCTTTCCACCAGCCCACCTCGGCGCCACCGCCGGTCAGATAGCCCTTGGCTTTCGCCTCATCGAACCAGTCGCGGGAGTCCTGGATGGCGGTATCCTTGCTTTTGCTATCGACCATGCTGGTCATCCACAGTACGACGCGATAGCCGCGATCCTGGAGACCGGTGAAGAACTCGGCGGGATTGGGGTAGCGTGACTCGTCCACGATGAAGTCGTTGTACCGCGTGCTCCAGGGACTGTCGATGAGAATGGTGCGCACGGGGAAGTCGTGCTTCTCGTAGCCCTCGACGAGCGCGAGCACCTCGTCCGCCGTGTTGACGTCGTCCTCCCAGAGCCAGCATTCGAGCGCCCATGGTGGCGTGAGGGGTGGGCTGCCGTGGCGCGAGCCGTTAAAGGGAATTCCCCAGAAGGGCAAGACCCAAAACGCATACAGGATCGCGGCCGTGCCAAGGACAAGGAGCAGCACCGCACACGCAATCCAAAACCAACAGCCTCGCTTTTTCATGTTGCCGGATCCTTTTACTGAGAGACACGGCACTACAGTAGCAGACGGAAGGCACGTGCGGAAGGACGGCGCATGTGACCCTCATGCCGGCTCTAGCGGAGGCCCAGCACATCCTGCATGTCGTAGAGGCCGGGGGCGGCGGTGAGCAGGAAGCGGGCAGCACGTAATGATCCCCGCGCGAAGTTGTCGCGGTTGTGCGCGCGGTGCGTCAGCTCGATGCGTTCTCCCTGGCCGATAAAGTAGACGGTGTGGTCGCCGACCACGTCTCCGCCGCGAACGGCATGCATGCCGATCTGGCGCGCGGGCCGCGCTCCGATGAGACCTTCGCGGCCATGAGCCGCGTCTGCGGCATAATCGAGGCCCAACGCCTCCGCGGCGCGCTCCGCAAGGCGCACGGCGGTGCCGCTGGGGCTGTCCTTCTTCTGGTTGTGGTGGGTCTCGACGATCTCGACGTTGTAGTCGAGCCCAAGAATCGACGCGACTTCGCTGGTGAGTTTGAACAGGAGATTCACGCCCACGCTCATGTTGGGCGCATGAACGATCGCGATGCGTTCGGCCAGGGCGGCGAGTTCAGCCTTCTGCCCCTCGTTCAGGCCGGTCGTGCCGACGACGGCGGGTTTGCCGGCCTCCGCGGCGGCGCGGACGTTGCCCACGCAGGCGTCCGCGACGGTGAAGTCAATCAGCACATCGGACTTGGCGAGTTCCGCTGCCGCGTCACGGGAGACCTTGATGGTCTGAGGCTTGCCAGATTCGGTCCCGATGACAAGCTCCGTGCCGTCCTGCGCGGCGACGTCAAAGGCGCCGCCGATACCAATGCCGTCTGCGACGGCCAGTTCAAGAATGCGCCGTCCCATGCGCCCGCAGGCGCCCGCCATACAGATGTTCATGTGTTGCTCCCTGAAAACGGGGACAGTCCCGTCTCCGCTCGAAGACTCGCTTCGCTTGGTACAGTCCCCGTTTTCCTACACTGCCGCGAGTTGGCCGAGGACGGGCTCGAGCTTTGCGAGCATCTCCGCGCGCATGGGCGTCAGGGGAAGGCGCAGCACGTTCTTGACGAGACCCATCTTCCAGAGGGCCGCTTTTACGGGGATGGGGTTGGTTTCCAGGAACAGCGCCTTGAAGAGCGGCAGCAGTTCGTAGTGAATGCGCTGCGCTTCCGCGAGGTTTCCTTTGTCGAACTCCGAGCACATGGCCGCCACGCCCGCGGGCGCTACGTTGGCCGCCACCGAGATCACGCCGGCCGCGCCAACGGACATCATCGGCAACGTCAGCGAGTCATCGCCGGACAGCACCGTGATGCCGCACTGGCTGCGGATCGCGCTGACCTGGTCCACGCTGCCCGCAGCTTCCTTGATCGCGACGATATTCGGTGTCTTCGACAGCTCGGCCACCGTCTCGGGCAGCATATTCGTGCCGGTGCGGCTGGGCACGTTGTACAACACGATGGGAAGGTCTACCTGCTCGGCGATCGTCTTGTAGTGCAGGATCTGGCCGGCGGGCGTCGGCTTGTTGTAATACGGCGTAATGAGGAGGGCGCCGTCCGCGCCGGCTTCCTTGGCGTACTTCGTGAGCGACAAGGCCTCGCGCGTGCTGTTTGACCCCGTGCCCGCGATGACCGGGACGCGGCCCGCCACGCGCTCGATGGTGAACTTCACGCACTGCTCCTGCTCGTTGTGCGTGAGGGTTGCCGCCTCCCCGGTGCAGCCGCACGGGACGATGCCATCCGTGCCTTGTTCCAGGTGGAAGTCGATGAGCCGGCCGTAGGCCTCGAAATCGATATCAAAGTTCTCTTTGAATGGGGTCGCGATCGCGACGATAGAACCGCGAAACATGGTTGATCTCCAAGTACTGTGTGGATTCCCGCACCTGTCCTTCCGGGACAAGGCCGAACCCGGACAGAGGATGGCCCTTATTGTAGTGGATCGTCGGCCCTTTTGCCACCGCCGCATCCTTTACCAGTGGCGGTGTGCATGCATACGTCCTTCGGCAGCGGCTCCTACTTCCGCAGCGCCGCTTCGCGATCCGCCGTGGCGCGCAAATCGGCGTAGATGGCCTTGGCGTCCTCGACGCGCTTAAGCAGTTCGGGTCCTTGGAGCGCCAACTGCTGAACCGTCCGGGTGCTGTCTTCCTGGCCCATCGCGTTGCGGCCCGCGACGGCCTCGGCGACGATCTTCTCGATCTCCGCGAGGCTCGTTTCGCGTTTGGCGATGAGGTCCTGGATGCCGTCGTACTTCCAGAAGCGCAGCCCCTCGCGCACCACGTAGATCGGCGTGGTGTGTGCGCGGGATCCGTCATTGCCCTCCGCACGCGCGGCAATCCAGAACCCGTTGCCCGCGGGGATCTCGAAATCAACCTCGAGGGCGTCTTGGTTCGCGTCCGCTGATTCAACCGTCTTCACGGGCGCCCCGTGGACGATGATGTCGAGCTTCGACGGGACTTCGCGTTCGGCGTCGCCCCAGGCCCGCGCGTGCACGCGCAGCGGATGATCTTCCGTGACGACAACCTCGTCGCCGGGAATGGCCTTCTCAACGCTGAAATCGAGCATGATGCCGTTGGTCACGAAGGTGTGGCCCAGTTTCACCGCGTCGAACCAGCGGTCCGCCGTGAATTTCTTCCCCGTGTAGGCGTAAATACGCACCTCGCCGACAGTGCCGCCCCAGGGCACGTCGGAACCCGCCGATGCGGTCACCTTGAAGCCGGTGTTCAGGAAGTCGTAGAACAGGTCCGTGCCCATGTTGGCGAACTGGAGCATCTCAATGAAATCAACCTTGTTCTTTGGGATATTCACGCTCATGTCCCGGTGCACGAAGAAGATCCCGCTGTTCGTATGGCAATAGCCCGACAAGCCTCCCTGCCGGTGCGCTTCATCGAACACGGTGTCGTAAAGGTAGTACTGCTCGGTGTTACGGATCATGTTCTGGATGTTCATGGAAATCGTGTGGCCGAGTTCGTTGTGCGTGCGCGGGCACTCCTGGCCAGGACTCAGCACGTAGTCTTTGTCCACGACGCGGTACTCCTTGCCGAAGCCCCGCTGCTCGAACCACGTGCGAAAGATATCGCCCATCTTGACGATGTTGGCGAGGTGCACGTCTTCCGCCTGGATCCACGTCATCAGGTTCTCGGCATCCTGGTCGCTGAGAATCTGCGCGTGAACGTGGTCGTCACCCGAGTACCAGCCGAGCTTGCGCATATCCACCCAGCGCCGGGGCCGGTAGGTGCGCTCGACCGTTTCATTCGAGACCACGTTCACCGTATCGAAAACCGCCACATGTTCCCCGCCACGTGTAATGACGATGTCGTATTCACCCGGAGCGAGCGAGGTCTTGAATGGACCCGGCACGCACCAGTACCTGCCCGCGAGCTTGCCGGGATAGTTGGTTTTGCGGGGACCGTCCCAGTTTCCCTGGCTGTCGAACTGCGGCCCGAAGTTGACGGCATTTCCCGGCCGGACGTCGTGTCCATCGGTTTTCCACACGAGCTGTATCATGGACGGGGCGGGTTTACCGGTATCGTCGGATAGCACCGTAACGCTCAAGGTGCCGTGGTCAGGGGTAATAGAGCGCACCGGCAAGAGCGTGGTGGGCTGGCCCGGTATGGCGAACTCGATCTCCATGTCCGTCTTCATTTGCGGCACGCGCTCCAGCGATACCAGCGCCCACGTCGTGCACCCCGGCGCGACTTCCACTGGCAGACGGAAGTTGCTGTGTTGCGACAGGTCGAAGGTCAACGTAACGCAGCGCGCAGGACCATCTCCCGTCCGCACTTTGAAAAGGAACGCGCCCGAGTCTCCCGGAAGGGAGATGGGCTCCATCGGGGGCAGGGTCGTTTGCTGTCCCGTCACCTCGATGGCGCGTGTCGCGGGGCACGACTCGAGAATGGCTGATAGGCGCGCCGCAATCGCTTCCCGCTTGGTCCGCGCCGCCTCGCGTGCCTCGTCGGTAGTGGCCCGGCGCGTCTCTCGCTGGATTTCGCGCATGTCGCGGTTGATGGCGTCCAACTCCTCGCGCACCGCCGGCGCGAAGAGATAGGCGTGGTATTTGGCCAGCGCCGTGGCCAGGTCGGGCGCACCCGGGAGCGTTTCGGTGTCCTGAGCCCACAGCGGTCCGGCGCAGAGCATGGTGAATGCACAACAACAGGCGATCAGGCGTTTCATGGCGGCTATCCCCCGAGTTTTGAATTGGGCTCTTTGCGCTCCGTACACATCGCGTCCAACACGCGCAGCGTCTGCGAGGATGCAGACGGATGTTTCAACCCTTGTGTTTGCGAGGCCACGACCCGGATGCCGCCCGCGCCTTTGACGGTCACGGCGACCAGCACCGGCACATCCGCCCACAAGGCGTTGTCCACAAGGATCGTGCTGCCCTTGCGGAATGACGCGGGCGTGCGTGTGAAGAAGTAGAGGCGGACCGTGTGGGGATGCTCCTCCAGGTCGCGCGAGCCGAGCAGATCGAGTTCCGGATCGTACAGGGGGATCACGGCACATTCGACGCCATCTACGGCCATGGTCACGGCGTCTTCGACTTTGCGTGCGATGGCGTCCAAATACGCGCGTCGCTCATCTTTGGATAGCTTGCCGTTCTGGTCCTTGTCCATCGCCAGGCGTTCGGCAAGGGAGGCGGCGCTGGTGAACGTGAACTCGATAGTCAGATCGATGTTCTTCGGAGAAACTACGGCGGACACGCGCTGTTGCAGGTACTGCTCCAGGGCCACGTGGCCCACGGCGGGCAACACGCACAGCACACCCGCGATCAAGAACCCGGAGCATACCGTGCGTTTCACCCTGCACCCCATTTCTGCCCGTCCGGCGTGCAACAGCAATTCAGTCTAAGAGGATCCGCGCGTGCAGTCAATCGAGCGGACGCTACAGCATTGGGAACCAGCGCGCATCATAGGGTATCCTTGCGGATATGGAGACCTTGCCGTTCAACTTCGCGATCGAAAACTATCCCTTGGCTCCCCTGACGCTGTACGGCGTGGGAGGACCCGCACGACTCGCCTTGCTGCCTCGCAACCTCGACGAGGCGCGGGCCGCGTACGAGTGGATGGCGCGGCAGCCCGAGCGACATGTCGTGCTCGGCGGCGGCTCGAATGTCCTCATCGCGGACGAAGGTTTCGATGGAATCGTCTTCGTCACTACCGCGCTTGATGGCATTGAGGATTTGGGCGGCGATCGGTATCACGTGCTCGCCGGGGTAATCCTCGATCGGCTGGTCCGCGAAGTCATGCTCACCCACAATTACAACATGGTCGGTGGCTTGACCGGCATCCCCGGCACGGTCGGCGGTGCAATCTACATGAACGCCGGCACGGTCAACGGCTCCACCTGCATGCTCATGGAATCCGTGGACGTGGCCTGCCCGGAGGGCTTCCGGGTCATCCCCATGGACGAGTCGCTCTACAGCTACCGCGGGCAGAGCTTCTGTTCCCGCGGCTGTCTCATTCTTGGAGGCACCTTCCGCTTTTCCCCCACGGAAAAAGATCAGCAGGCCATCTACGACCACTACATCCAGCGGCGGAAGGAGAAGCAGCCTCAGGGACGGTGCTGCGGCAGCGTCTTCAAGAACCCTCCGGGCGATCATTCGGGCCGTTTGATCGAGGCCTGCGGTCTCAAGGGCACCCGCAAAGGGGGCGCCCAGATCAGTCCGCTCCACGCCAATTTCATCATGAACGAAGACGGGGCTACCTGCGCTGACATCTTGTGGCTCATAGACTTATGCAAGAGGACTGTCTTCGAGCGCTTCGGGGTCGCGCTCGAAGAAGAGGTCGTCCACATCCACTGAAGTCTCCTGACAACCACTACAGATTGCGTATTACCTATTGCGCAGAGGAACTCCTTGGGGTATGATACGTGGGGTTTGTGAGGGGACTCCTCGGCCGGATTGCCCTGCACGGGAAAGGAGCACCATGGAACTGAAAGACCTATTCGACCTCGTCACGAAGGAAAAGGCATCCGACCTGTTGATCAGCGCGGGCGCTCCTCCTGTGCTACGGGTGAACGGACGTCTCCTCCGTACGCGGGGCGACTCCCTCACTCCCGAGCAGACGAAGAAATTAATTTACGGAGTGCTCAACCCGGAACAGAAAAAGCACTTTGAAACGAACAAGGAACTCGACTTCTCGCTGGCCGTCGGGCGCAAACACCGCTTCCGCGTCAACGTCTACCTGCAGAAGCAGGCCGTCACAGCAGCCTTCCGGCCCATCCCAGAAGAGATCCCGCAACTGGACGAATTGGGATTGCCGGAGGTGGTCGCGAAGTTCGCCCAGGTCAAGCAGGGCCTCATCCTCGTGACGGGGCCCACCGGGCATGGCAAAACCACGACGCAGGCGTCACTCGTCGACCGGGTGAACAGCACGCGCGAGTGCCACATTATCACGGTGGAAGACCCCATCGAGTTCGTCCACTCGCACAAGAAGAGCATCGTGGATCAGCGCGAGGTGGGCCAGGATACCGACGGCTTCATCAACGCCCTCAAGTACGTGCTGCGCCAGGACCCCGATGTCATCCTCATCGGCGAGATGCGCGACCTGGAAACCATCCAGGCGGCCCTGCGCGCGGCCGAGACCGGCCACCTGGTGTTGGCGACCCTCCACACAAACGATGCCATCCAATCCGTGGACCGCGTGATCGACGTGTTCCCGGCGGGCCAGCAGCAGCAGATCCGATTCATGCTGAGCATGACCCTGCTCGCGGTGTTGTCGCAGCGCTTGTTGCCGAGGGTGGACACGGAAGGCCGGATTCTGGCGTGCGAACTGCTCATTAACAACACGGCCGTGGCCAATCTCATCCGTGAAGGCAAGACCCATCAGGTCTACAGCATCATGGAAACCAACACGAAAGAGGGCATGATCACGATGGACCGGAGCATCAAGGAACTCTACATGGAGGGCCTGATCTCGTACGAGGATGCCATCGCGCACGTGCGCAACGCGAAGTCAATATCTCAGTAACTATTGCTATTTGAAGTCTTTACGAGGATCGGCCCGGCCCGTTCTCCGGGCCGACAGAACATCGCCGAAAGCGTTCGTTTTTTGCTATAATGAGAACTTAGTCTTTGAGAAAGAGCGGCTCCGCACATGGTCTGCGGAACCACGCAACTTTCTCGCGGCCATGGGTATAGTATAGTGCAGCAGGAACAGGTACAGGGTGACGGCAGGGGAGCTATGGCGGAAGGACTCGGAAACGTAACGGCGTTCCCAGGGCAGCGGCAGCTTCGG